>JABGSU010000087.1 GCA_018647605.1 Flavobacteriaceae bacterium
GGTCTTCGTTTTCAAGCAAATGATCGAAATTATCTCTTAAAATAATCCTACCGTCCACGATAGGAGCATCCAACTGATACTGGGGTGGAGTGAGTTTTACACTTTCTGTGGCATTAACTCCTTCACTGTACAAATGGGAAGAGTATTTTTCCTGTAACTTAGCTTTGATTTCATTTAGCCAATTTTTAAAACCATCGGTATTTTTGACTTGGTTTTTGACCAATAAAGGAAATGTTTTTCGTGCAGTTGAAATAACATCGTGATAGAAAAGCTCTGTTTTATCATTTAGGCTTTTATGCAAAATTTTCAACTCCACATCATTATTGGATTCGGGCATCAAAACTTCTAAAAATTTATTTAGACGGAATCTTTGTTCAAGAATCGGTTGCTGATACTCTTTCCAAGCTTCTTTTTTTGCCTCTCTTACTTCTCTTTTGATGACGGATTCTATTTCATCAAGATTGTCATGGTCACTTATTCCATTAGAAACTATCCATTCTTTCATTTTGTGGTTACAGTCGTATTCTTTTTCCCAAGAGAGTCGTTCTTTTGATTTGTACCTTTCGTGAGAACCAGAAGTTGAATGACCAAGGGGTTGAGTCAATTCAGTAACATGAACTAGTATTGGTATGTGTTTTTCTCGGGCCAGCTTGGAAGCATAGGAATAGGTCTTAATCAAGGCAGGATAGTCCCAACCTTTAACCGTTAAAATTTCAATGCCGTCTATGTCTTCTTCTCTTCCAAACCCTTCAAGTGCTTTGGAAATACTTTCTTTGGTAGTTTGTTGTTTGTTTTCTACCGAGATACCATAACCGTCATCCCAAACACTCATGACCATTGGAATTTGCAGTACTCCAGCAGTATTGATGGCTTCAAAAAACAACCCCTCACTTGTACTGGCATTACCAATGGTACCCCAAGCAATTTCGTTTCCCTGGTTGGAAAATTTTTGGGAATGTTTGATGTCAAGATTTCTGTATATTTTGGACGCCTGTGCTAATCCGATCAAGCGAGGCATTTGCGCACCTGTGGAAGAGACATCTGCAACATGATTTTTGCTTTGCAGCTGATCCAACCAATTACCATCTTCATCAATCAATTGGTTAGAAAAATGACCTACCATTTGCCTTCCAGCAGACATGGGTTCGTTTTTTATATCAGGATGAGCATAAATGGCAGAAAAAAGCTGTTTGGGGGTGAGATGACCTTGAGCCATCATTAGAGTTTGATCTCTGTAATACCCAGAGCGAAAATCTCCTGCTTGAAAAAACCGATTGAGAACAATCTGAGGTAATTCCTTACCATCACCAAAAATACCGAAAGTACCTTTACCGCTAAGCACCTCTCTTCTACCCAATTTACTGGTTTCACGGCTGATTACAATAAGTCTGTAATCCTCAAGGATTTGTTTTTTATAATCCTCAAAACTAAGTGTGTTTTTCTGCTCTTGGATATCTCTTTTCATTTTGGCTGTCAAATTTACAAAAATTTGATTTGGGGTTTTCTATCAATCTTTTCCAGAATGTTTATCGAAGGACAATATTTAGAACCATTTTCTGGAAAAAAGCCCAGCAAGTTCTTTTGGACTCATTGTCAAAATAAAACGAATTTTGCTTTGATAAGAGGCATCATCTATTTCCCATCCGTTCGAACTGTGGAGTGGAAAAAAGATTTCCATATAGTCAGGAAGAATGTTCAGCCGGATACCCGACCCGTATAAATAATGAGGATTCGCATTTTGATTTTTGAGTATACCTAAATCAGTGTATAATTCAACCCATTTCCAAATGCCCATTGTAAGATTGGTTGACAACAAGTAATCGTTGGCAGTAGCAGGCAATAATACAGATTTAAAACCCCCTTCAGCCATGACGATTTGTTGGCTATAAACACCCTTACTTTCTGATCTTCCAAAATAATTATATTGGAATAGGTAATCCTGAGGACGATTTAGGTTGAAATCAAAATATTGTATCTCTCGTTGATTGTGATGTAAAAATTTTCCAGCAAAAAATCTTGCAGTAAACTGACTACCATTGGCCAAGAGTCGTCTAAAATCAAATGTCATTTCTGCTTTAGTGAACTTTCCAGACAGTTGAACATTGCTTCCAAAAGTTGTATGTTTTAAAGCTCCACGGTTGGAGTAGAAATATCTGAGATTAAATAACTTATAGTTTGGATTGGTTATGGGATCAGTGGGACTGTCCCGTTTCACACTATAGTAATAAAGACCTAAAACATGACGTTTATTTGACCTGAAATCAGATGTTCTGAATAAGAAATTAATGCTTGGTCTAATGACTTGATATCTTAAATTTTTATTGTAGTGATAACTGCTGGCAAAAAAATTAAAAAAAGTAAGATAATTGCTCTTTTCCTCCTTGTTGATGCGAAGTGACGTTTTTACCTTTCCCACCCAACTTTTTTCTAGAGAGGAGTATTGAGGCATGAAATCATAAAAAAACTTTTGGAACTTTAATGATTTATCGTAAAAGCGTGATCCTATTGAGAGTCCATCGTATAAATTATAATTCACCATAGGGTTGTAGTAGATTTGATATCGCTTTGGTGACTCATAGTCCTTCATAAAGTTGAATTGAATGGGCTTAAAGTTCAAGAAATTTTGGGTGTACTTCCAATTGTTCATCTTGTTGATTTCCGGCAATCGAATTTCTGGGTTTATGGCCACAAAATCAGGTTCCATATTTTGAAGCGTAACACGCGTCACAGTTCCCATGCCCTCTATCCAATTTTGACTCACTATTGAGTCGTTTTTTATTTGAGATAAAACAAAAGGTATTGTATTGTCCGAATGTCGGGTAAGATTTACTTCAATACTGTCCTTACTTTTCTTTAGACTTTTAATTTTAATGTCGATTGGAGTCCGCTTTTTCAAATAAAATTTTTCGAACCAATTGATATTTTTGGGACTGTATTTTTGGAGTAATTCCAACCAACTCAAATCGGCATCAGTTTGGTTTAGGTATTCTAAGAGTATCTTATTGAAGGAATCACGTCCTATATAGTTCTCTAGGTACCTTAAACCAATCCCTACATGATAGGGAGATCCAATTTTCTCATTGAATTTAATTAACTCATTCTTGGGTAGAATGTCCGACTGTTGGAGATTGGCCCGCTCCATTAGCTCATAATAGATCCAATAGCCTTCATTAAAATCAATATCGGATAGGGTATAGGCTCTCATTAATTTGAATCTAGACAAACGACCCAAATATTTTTGATCAGGATAATAGGTTTCGATATACTTTATCATCAAATACGTTTGAAGTCCGCCAAATAACCAATGATCCTTTCTTAAGTCTATAGGTAAGTTGCTGGTCAAATAAAAATGTAAATAGGACTTTAGAAAACTAATTTCTTCTAAAAACAAATCGCTAAAAGGTGATAGAAATTTAGGCAAATCATTCAGTCCGAAAAAAGGGTTTTTATCATAAATTAACTCGGGTACAATAAATTTATTGACACCTTTGAAATTGAAAGCTTGGGTTACAAAAAAATCGATTTTTTTAATTTTTTGGAGCTTATCTTCTTCCTTTCGCGAAGCTTTTAAAATATCTGTGAGTATAATTCGATCACTGGCAGTTTGGAAAGTTTGAAACTTATTATTTCGGGACAAGTAAACCGAAATTTCCCTATTCTGAATTCCTGAAAAATAATGTTTATCCTTTTCCTTTGTTTTCGCTTTGAGGCTGGTTTCTACAGAAAAACCTTCCGGAGCCGATAATTTGAGCGAATAGTCCGCAGCTTGAATACTAAAGTCATCGAGATTAAGGTGACTATAATTCTGCCATTTGCCTTCAAAGATTGGACTTAAAGCAATATACCAATACCTTAAATAAATATCCCCTTTATCATTGTATCCGTATCCTGTGAATTTAGCATCAGGCAAAACTACTTCATATTGAATTTCAATTTTCGTTAATTTTTCGTTGTTTATTTTTTGAGAAGAAATGAGTTGAATGATATCGGGTTGGTCATCGAGCCTAGACCAGTTGGCTTGAGTTCCATTGATTTTAAAAGATTGAATTAAAGTACTGCCAAATTTTGATTTGTTAGATAGGTAAAAACTTCGATCATATTCTTCAACAAGTCTTTGCGCTAGTGGAGTATTTATACCAGAATAAGCATTAGGCCAGTCTGTAAAATAAAGGGTATCCAACTCATTATTAGAAATACCCTCAAAAGATATTTTTTGAGAGATGGTCAGCCTTTTCCCTATAGAATCAAGCGTAGCATCAATATCATATGAAATTCTATTTTGACCATAAACATCAGCACATCCCATTACAGTCAATACGATAAAATGCGATAATTTATTAATGATAGTATTCTTAGAAATTAGGTTTGAAATATTCTTGCTTGTAAAACAACTTTAATTGTTCAATGACTTCCTCTTTGGTTTCTACCACCTGAATCAGATCCATGTCGTTGGGATCGATTTTTTTTTCTTTTAGCAAAACCGTCTTAATCCAATCTATTATTCCACTCCAAAATTGTCTTCCAACCAGTAGTATGGGGAATTTTTTAATTTTTTCAGTTTGAATTAGTGTTAATGCCTCAAATAGTTCGTCCAATGTACCCATTCCTCCAGGCATCACAACAAATCCTTGAGAGTATTTGATGAACATAACTTTTCTAACAAAAAAATACTCAAAATTCATCAATTTATCTTCATCAATATGATCGTTGTGTTTCTGCTCAAAAGGCAATTTAATATTTAGTCCAACAGAGGTACCTCCTCCCTTTTTGGCACCTAAATTGGCTGCTTCCATGATTCCAGGTCCACCTCCTGTAATGATGCCTAATCCTGACTTTACGATGACCTCTGCTATTTCTGTGGCAAGTTGGTATTGAGGATCATCGGGGGAAGTTCTGGCAGAACCAAAAATCGAAACACAGGGGCCGATCTTAGTCATTTTTTCATAGCCTGTTACAAATTCGGACATAATCTTGAACAAAGCCCAAGAATCATTTGCTCTGACTTCACTCCAGTTCTTACTTTGATTGATAAATAGGTTCATTTTAGGTTTTTTATAATTCTTTTGCCAAATATTTACCTGTATGACTGTGTTTAAGTTTTGCAATCTCCTCTGGAGAACCTTGCCCTACCAATTTTCCACCATTTTTACCACCTTCAGGTCCAATGTCAATAAGATGATCTACCAGTTTGATTACATCCATATTGTGTTCAATGATCAATACCGTATTTCCTCTTTTGACCAACCGTTCCAAAACCTCCATCAAGACCCTGACATCCTCAAAATGGAGACCTGTAGTGGGTTCGTCTAATATGTAAAGTGTTTGACCTGTATCTTTCTTAGACAGTTCTGTTGCTAATTTTATACGCTGTGCTTCACCGCCAGAAAGGGTAGTAGATGATTGCCCTAAGGTAATATATCCAAGCCCAACATCTAGAATCGTTTTTAATTTTCGGTAAATCTTCGGGTGGTTTTCAAAAAATTCACAGGCCTGATTAACCGTCATTTCCAAAACATCGGCAATCGATTTCCCTTTGAATCTAATTTCTAAAGTTTCCCGATTAAAACGTTTCCCATTACATGTTTCACATTCTACGTGCACATCTGGCAAAAAGTTCATCTCAATGACTTTCATACCACCACCCTGACAAGTTTCACAACGCCCACCATTGACATTAAAACTAAACCTTCCAGGCTTATAGCCTCGGATCTGGGCTTCGGGGGTCAACGTAAAAAGCGTTCTTATTTCACTAAAAACACCACAATAGGTAGCGGGGTTGCTTCTGGGAGTTCTACCAATGGGAGATTGGTTGACATCAACCACCTTGTCCAAATGCTCTAGCCCTATTATTTTTTTATAGGGCAAAGGTGTTTTAACCGCATTGTATATATGGGCATTAAGAATCGGATAGAGGGTTTCATTGATCAAGGTTGATTTTCCACTACCAGAAACTCCAGTCACACCAATCATGGTACCGAGAGGAATTTCTATCGCTACGTTTTTAAGATTATTTCCTGTACAGCCCCTGAGAACAATACTCTTACCATTTCCTATTCTCCTTTTTTGAGGGACTTCAATGTTCTTCTGGTGGTTCAAGTATTGTGCGGTAAGGGTATCCTTTTTTTTGAGTAATTCGGGGGTTCCTTCAGAAATGATTTCTCCTCCGTTCTTCCCTGCCATTGGTCCAATATCAATGATGTGATCGGCTCTAAGAATCATGTCCTTGTCGTGTTCTACTACAATTACTGAATTACCAATATCTCTCAATGACTCCAGTGAATTTATCAATTTCTCATTGTCTCTTTGGTGAAGACCAATACTGGGTTCATCCAATATATAAAGCACACCCACCAACTGTGATCCTATTTGTGTGGCCAACCGAATACGTTGGGCTTCGCCACCAGAAAGAGATTTGGAGGATCGATTCAGAGAAAGATAATTGAGTCCTACATCCAATAAAAATTTCAGTCTTGTTTTGATCTCTTTAATAATTTCACCTGCTACTTTAAGCTCATTAGTAGACAGATTATTTTCTAAGTGATCAAACCATTCAAAAAGGTCACCCAAATCCAATGCACTTATTTCGGCAATAGTGTGACCATCGATTTTAAAGTTTAGGGATTCTTGATTCAATCGAGAACCTTCACAAACACTACATTTTTTTTCATCCATAAAGCCAGAGGCCCATCTCTTAATACCCGCAGAATCTGTATTGTCAAATTGGTGTTTGATGAAATTTTCGATGCCTTCATAGTCAATTTTATAATCCCTGGTGATCCCCAAAGCTTTAGAGGCTAAAGAAAACTTTTCATTCCCACCTTTGAGAATGATTTCCAACGCTTCTTCGGGAATTTTTTTAACGGGGTCACTGAGCGAAAAATGGTAACGTTTAGCGATGACCTCCATTTGTCTAAAACCCCAATTGCTTTTCTTTTCCCCCAATGGGACAATCCCTCCTTTGTCAATGGAAATGCTATCGTCGGGAATAATTTTTTTTGGACTCACGTCAAACTGATTTCCCAAACCTTTACAATTTAAACACATCCCCTTTGGGGAATTAAAGGAAAAAGAATTGGGCTCGGGAAGGGCATATGAGATTCCTGAGGTGGGACACATGAGTTTCCTACTGAAATAACGAATCGTATCTGTATCGACATCCATCAAAACAATGGACTCCTCTCCATAATGCATGGCTGTTTTGATAGAATCAGCCAATCTTTTTAGATCATTTTCTTCTTGTTTAACCCTCAGTCTATCAACAATTAATTCAATATCGTGGGTTTTGTAACGATCGACCCGCATACCGGGTTTTAGGTCTAAAATTTCGCCATCGACCCTCACCCTTAAAAAACCTTGGCGAGATAGGGAATCGAACAATTCTCGATAATGTCCCTTCCTGGCTTTTACCAAAGGTGACAAAATGATGATTTTTTTATCAATGTATTCTGCTAAGATCAATTGAAGGATTTGTTCATCACTGTAATTGACCATTTTTTCTTGAGTAACATAACTGAAAGCTGTCCCTACACGAGCAAAAAGAAGTCTAATATAGTCGTAGAGTTCGGTAATCGTTCCAACGGTAGATCGAGGGCTTTTGGAAGTAGTCTTTTGCTCTATCGCAATCACAGGGGAAAGACCATCAATTTTGTCTACGTCGGGCCTTTCAAGATTACCCAAAAACTGCCTTACATAGGCCGAAAAAGTTTCCATATACCGGCGTTGTCCTTCAGCATAGATGGTATCAAAAGCCAAAGAAGACTTTCCACTGCCAGAAAGACCTGTAATCACTACTAATTTTTCTCTAGGAATTTTAAGGCTTACATCCTTGAGATTGTGTACCCTTGCACCCTGAATATCAATACAACTTTCGCTTTCTTTCATAGTCAATTTGCAAAAATAACAATTTAAAAGGGTATTACTGTATTCCCTACCTTCTTAACAACCTAATAGTAACATTTGGAACAAAAAATAAACTTATGACATTAATTATTTTCTAATTCGTCCGCAACAAATCCTACTAATTCTTTAAAAAAAGGACCAAAGTCTATGGAAATTTCTAAGTAGTTTTCCTCTAAATCAACCACTGCCATAGAAAGATCTGAGGTAAATCGGGTGCGCTGGGACATCTGATAAAGAATTTCTTTTAGACCCTCAAGTGATCCATAAGCCATAAACTAATTATTACGAGAAATGATAGGGATCATTTTTATTGTTCTTTCTGGAAGACTTCCTTCATATTTTTCCATTAGGGTATAAAATGATCTGCTAAATTTTTTCAATGGATCGGGGTGGTACTGTTCCCAGTGTACTGCCAGCACATGGTCGAAAAACATATCGACAATCACCCTACTATAGTGGCGGTATTGGGGAAATAATAAACTTACGTTTTTTTTAAACAAAAGGTAAGAATCAGTAAAATGATCAATTTTTCTATTCAGTAAAATTCCCCTCTGAATACTATCGGGATAGTCCAGATAAGCTTTTCCCTTTACATGATCGGTTATAAAATTACCAATCGACAAGTCTTGATCGGTACCTGATAAATAAACATGTGCGAGGTAATTCATAGTTTTTATCAAAATTAAAATCCTAAAATTAAATCAATTGATTCACTATTTCATTTTCAAAAGGTTTTTTCAACAAAAAAACAAACCCACCAAAAACCAGTTATCATTATATTTGTGATATGACACTTATCAAATCTATTTCAGGAATTAGAGGGACCATTGGTGGGGAAACTTCATCCAATCTGACGCCCCTGGACACTGTTCTATTTACTGCTGCCTATGCCCGTTGGTTAAAAAAAAATGTAAACTCTAAACATTACCGCGTGGTGGTAGGTAGAGACGCCAGAATTTCGGGTAGCATGATACAAGGTTTAGTAAACCAAACTTTAGTTGGCTGTGGCATAACAGTTCTAGATTTAGGTTTATCGACAACTCCAACCGTAGAAGTGGCAGTAACAGAACACCAAGCCCAAGGAGGAATTATCATTACTGCAAGTCATAACCCCAAAGAGTGGAATGCCTTAAAATTACTCGATCAAAAGGGTGAGTTTTTAAACGCTTCATCGGGAAAAGCTATTCTAGAAATTGCAGAACAACAAGATTTTGATTTTGCCAAAATTGATTATTTAGGAGAAATAACAGCAGTTGATGATGCTATTTATAATCATGTAAAAAAAGTATTAAATCTTTCGCTGGTCAAGGTTGAGGCGATCAAAAAAAGAAAATTTAAAGTA
>JABGSU010000008.1 GCA_018647605.1 Flavobacteriaceae bacterium
ATCAGAGGTTTTAAACTCCGACTCCCCCTTGAGATACAATTTGTATTTACGGCTAACCCAGAAGATTATACAAACAGAGGGAGTATCGTAACCCCACTCAACGACAGGATTGGATCTCAGATTTTGACCCACTACCCGCACAATATCGAAATTGCCAAACGGATTACCCAACAAGAAGCAGCCATCAGCAAGGAAAACCAATCGCAAATCCATGTTCCCGAGTTGGCCAAAGACCTGTTAGAACAAATTGGTTTCGAAGCACGAAAAAGTGAGTATGTAGATGCCAAAAGTGGGGTGAGTACCCGCATGAGCATCACCGCTTTTGAAAATCTGATCAGCACTGCCGAAAGACGATTGCTCATTACCCATGATTCCAAAACCTCCATTCGGATGAATGACTTTCTGGGGGTCATTACCGCCATCAATGGGAAGATAGAATTGGTGTACGAAGGAGAACAAGAAGGAGCGGGCGAAGTCGCTTACCGTTTGATCTCGAGTGCCATCAAAAGCCTTTTCCCTCTCTACTTTCCCAAAATTGAAAAATTGGAAAAGCCCAATGAACAAGGCCCGTATGATGACCTTTTAGCATGGTTTTTTAAAGAAAATGAACTGTTAGTCGAAGAGGATTCAGAGGAGAAAAACCACCAAAAATCTTTGGATAGCATCCCGGCAATCAAAAAAATCATGAAGAAGTTTCAATCGGAATTGGACGCAAAAGATTATTACTTTATGGTCGAATTTCTGTTATGGGGACTGGAAGCTAATCAAAAATTAAACAAACTCAGAACCTTTGAAGGAATTCAATTCAAAGACTCTTTGGGAAGTTTTATTAATCGCCTCTAGATTTTATTACGCATAGAATCAATGGAGGCGGTCGTGTGGACTTTCAGGGTTTTGTCTCTGACCCGATCAAAGACATTTTTGATCTGTCAACTATCCTCATCGCACTCCTCACAAGAAGCATAATAATTCAGAGAGATACAGTGTAACATGGCGATTGCAAAAAAAGGAACATCTTGGTCAATGTGGCCGATGTCCCCGACCAATGCGACTTCTACATGGGAGGGATTGTTACCAAAGGCAATTTAAAAATTGGTATTTCCACCAACGGAAAATCCCCAACCCTGGCAAAAAGACTGAGACAATGGCTTGAAGCCATATTGCCCGAAGAAATAGATCCCTTATTGGAAACTTTAAGAAAATACAGAAAGACTTTAAAAAACGACTTTGAATTCAAGGTCAAAGAGATGAACAAAGTAACAGAATCACTAATCAAATAGAAAATGATCAAAACAGACATCATCATTATTGGAGCCGGGCCCGTTGGGCTATTTACGATTTTTGAAGCAGGACTGATGAAACTTCATTGTCATGTGATCGACGCAATTCCAAAAGTTGGAGGGCAACTCAAAGAAATTTATCCCAAAAAAGCCATCTATGACATTCCAGGTTTTCCCAGTGTACTGGCGGGTGCTCTTATCGATAATTTAGAAAAATAAGCCGACCCTTTTCAACCCGGATTCACCTTGGGAGAAAGAGCCGAAAACATAGAAAAACAAGAAGACGGGAGTTTTATCGTCACCACCAACGAAGGCACCCAACACCAAGCCCCATCGGTGATCATTGCCGGAGGTTTGGGTAGTTTTGAACCCCGAAAACCTTTGGTAGAAAACCTTCCGGCATTTGAGAAAAAAGGAATAGAATACATGGTCAGAGAACCTAAACTCTTTCTAAATAAACGGCTGTTTATTTCTGGGAGTGGTGACTCCGCCCTAGATTGGACCATTTACTTTGCCGAAAACAGCGAACTTCCTGTAGGATTGGTTCATCGTTCGGATATGTTCAGAGCCCATAAAGACTCGGTAGATAGGGTTTGTCAACTGCAAGAAAAAGGGAAGATAGAATTGTACACCCATGCCGAAATCAAAAAAGTAAGTGGAGGTTCCCAATTGGAGTCCATCGAATTGCACCAAAAAGAAAGGGAGCCCAAAACCATAGATGTAGATTATTGGCTGCCTTTGTTTGGACTGTCTCCCAAACTAGGGCCCATTGGAAACTTGCGATTGGAAATCGAGAAAAACGCCATCAAAGTCGATCACACCCTAAACTATCAGACCAATACCCCGGGAGTTTTTGCCGTAGGAGATGTCAATACCTATCCCGGCAAACTAAAACTCATCCTATGTGAATTCAACGAAACCACACTGGCGGTTCAATCGTGCTATAAAATCGTCAATCCCGATAAAAAATTCACTATGAAATACACCACCGTACAGGGCGTAAAGGATTTTGAGAAAGTGGTATAAATCCCCTTTAGAGTCTGGATTGAATCACGGCTACAACACCGAGAACAAGACAAACCAAAAGTGAAGCCAGTACAATATTACCTACACCCATTTTTTTTTATTTCAAAGATAGTATTAATTTGATATTTCCAAAGAATCAAGAGCAGGAAGGGTCTCCTCTTTTTC
>JABGSU010000088.1 GCA_018647605.1 Flavobacteriaceae bacterium
AAAAAATAGCCGCCCCATTTTTTTCATTCCTTCATAATTGTAATGTCCTACAGGTTTTCCATTCCATTTGTGTGTGTAGATCGGTGTATAATTGCTCCTATTTACGTCTTGACTTCTCTCAATATAACTAACATTAGTTAATTTATTACTCACTTGAACCATTGCTTTTTGAACTTTTTTACTACCCACGCCTAGTATCAAAAAAGGAAGATCGGGAATATCATAATGACCTCTCACTGAATTGATTAAATTTTCTAAATTGAGGTGGTAAGTGTTTGCAGCTACTGATCCATTACTTGTATTACTATCAGTCTCACCTTGCACCCATAGCATACCAACAATTTCATAACTGTCGGGATGTAATTCCGCAAGCTCAGCATCAACCAGATCTATAAAATCTTGATAAAGTTTTGGCTTATCTTGTTCGTTAAAAAAACTTGCCTTTTCAAAAGACCAATTAGGATTCCAAGCGCCATATAAAGATGTTCCTCCCTGAGATCTTTTGATAAAAAGATAATCCTGCTTGGGGTAATTTTTTACAAGCTCAACGCCAAAAAAAAGCTCAGGGCCAAAACATTTTTCAATTCTGAATTTTTGTTTCACAAAACTCCATGGATTTGTAAAGTCTAACGCACCCTTATATTGAATGGCATTTCCTCCTCCCACAGTCCCCTTATAAATAAAATGTATTTTTTGACTTGCATTGGCTAACAATTTCATTTCCGCTTCAGACAGCTTTGAAGCATCGCCTCGACCATCCATATTTGATTGCCCTGCTAGTAAAAAAACTTTTGTTTTTTGTGTACTCTGACCATACGAAATACCAGCAAATGACAAAAATAAAAGTATAAAAAAAGAGTGCTTTTTAGTATAAATATTTTTGAGATAATTCATCCGAGTCTTTATATTTTTTACGAAGTTTTTTCAGCTTCTTTTTCATTTTAAGAATTATTTGTTGATATTTTGGATTGTCATACAAATTATTTAATTCCATTGTATCTGCTTTTCTGTCAAAAAACTCCCACTCGTCAATATCGTAATAATAATGAACAAGCTTATATTCTTTTGAAACGATCCCATAATGACGCTTTACCATGTGAACAGACGGAAATTCATAATAATGATAGTACACAGCTTCTCGTGTCCATTTTTTTTGATCCTCAAAGAGTAAAGGAAGTAAACTCTCACCCTGCATATCGTTAGGTACCTTTATACTTGCTGCATCCAAAAATGTTTGTGCAAAGTCGAGGTTTTGCACCATTTCATCATTCGTTATTCCAGGCATTATTTTATTGGGCCAGCGTATAAGTAGCGGAGTTTTAAAGGATTCGTCATAAATAAACCTTTTATCAAACCAACCATGTTCACCCAAATAAAACCCTTGATCTGAGGTGTAAACAACAATCGTATTGTCTTCCAAGTCATTTTCTTTCAGATAATCTAATACCCTACCAACATTATCATCTACCGACGAAATCGTTGCGAGATAATCTTGCATGTATCGCTGATATTTCCAAATGGTTTTTTCTTTATTAGACATATTTGGCCATTTGTTTTTAAAATCAGCACTGATTTTATCTAACGTTTTTCTGTATTGCTCTTCTTGTCGTTTGTTTGCTCGTCTAAAAGGTATTAAAAATTCACCTGCTCCTGCTTTTTTTATCTTTCTACTCTCTCCAGTATAAGTGATGTCTTTGACCAAATCCCCCATTTGCTGTATTGTCTTTGGATAGACCTTATTGTCTTGCATCAAATGCATGTGTTCAAAAATATTCATTTCGGCACTTGAAGCAGCTGAAGCTCTGTTTGAGTAGTCATCAAAAAGGGTTTCTGGTAATGGAAATTCTTTTTGGTAAAATTCCTCAAACTTTTCAGGACTTGGCCACCAAGCTCTGTGTGGTGCTTTGTGCAGATACATCATTAAAAATGGCTTTGATGAATCTCTCTTTTCATCAAACCAATTTAGAGTTAGATCAGTGATAACATCTGTCACATAGCCCGTAATTATGGTGTCTTTTTCCTTTCCTATAAATTTGGGATTGATATAATGACCTTGTCCAGGCAAAATTAAGAAGTCATCAAACCCTTTTGGGTTGTTTCCAAAGTGAAGTTTACCAAACATTGCCGTTTGGTATCCTGCTTTCTGAAACAATTGGGGAAAAGTCATTTGGGTCGTATCAAAAGGGAAAATATTATCGACTTTTCCATTTATATGACTAAACTTTCCAGTTAAAATCGTTGCTCTAGATGGAGCACAAATGGAATTGGTTACACTAGCGTTTGAAAATAAAATCCCATCCTTAGCGATCTTATCGATATTAGGAGTCTGAATTAACTTGTCGTTATATACACTAATCGCTTGATACGCATGATCATCAGACATTATAAATAATATGTTTGGTCTTTTGTCCTGAGCGAATACAATTGAGCTGCAAACGAAAAATAATATGCTTATATACTTTTTCATTTTAGTGAATTTTCTTTGATTTGATATTATTACTT
>JABGSU010000089.1 GCA_018647605.1 Flavobacteriaceae bacterium
AGTTGAGTTTTCTTACACGAGCCGTGATTTTATCGAACATTATTGGCTCTTTACGCCCATCTCTTTTAACTACATACATAGAGGTCTATTTTAAAATTTAATTAAAATAATTAGCCCAGAAGGGTCAATTAATTAGGGTTACTTTCTGATGGATTTGGGGGCGACAAAATTACAGGCTAGAAGTCTGCATCAGTAGTAAACTGAGTTTCTTCTTTTTCGTTGTTAAGTACTCCTGCTTTTTGGTATTCAGACACACGCTTTTCGAAAAAGTTGGTTTTACCTTGAAGCGAAATCATATCCATAAAGTCAAATGGATTGGTAACATTGTGTTTCTTTTCGCAATCCAATTCAACAAGTAAACGATCTGTTACAAATTCTAAATATTGGGTCATCAACTTCGCATTCATTCCAATTAGGCTGACGGGGAGGGATTCGGTAACAAACTCACGTTCAATCCTCAACGCATCCATGATGATTTCTTCAATTCTTTCTTTAGGAACTTTATTGACCAAGTGTTTGTTGTGAAGGTGAACAGCAAAGTCGCAGTGAACGCCTTCGTCTCTAGAGATCAATTCGTTGGAAAAAGTAAGCCCAGGCATCAAACCTCTCTTTTTGAGCCAGTAAATGGAACAAAATGCACCAGAGAAGAAGATACCTTCTACTGCTGCAAAAGCAATGAGTCGTTCAGCAAAAGAATCGGAGTCGATCCATCGCAAAGCCCAATCTGCTTTCTTTTTGATGGCAGGAAAAACTTCAATGGCTTTGAATAATTTGTTTTTCTCAGCTTCATCTTTCACATAGGTGTCAATCAAAAGAGAATAGGTTTCGGAGTGGATATTTTCCATCATGATTTGAAAACCGTAGAAAAATTTTGCTTCGGAGTATTGAACTTCATTGACAAAATTCTCAGCCAAGTTTTCATTAACAATACCATCAGATGCTGCGAAGAAAGCCAAGATGTGCTTAATGAAATACTTTTCATCTTCGGTTAGCTTTGTATTCCAATCGTTGAGATCTTGATGCAAATCAATTTCTTCAGCTGTCCAAAAACTCGCTTCCATTTTTTTGTACCATTCCCAAATATCGTGATGTTGAATGGGAAAGATTACAAATCTATTTTCATTTTCTTGGAGGATCGGTTCTACAGCTGCCATTTTTTGAATTTGATTAATTATGAATTAAGTTGACAACAAAGATTCTAAAATGTTATCAAAAATGAAAGACATACTTTTCCACAAACGGGTCGAGTTTTTAACAAAATTTAGTTTTTTTAGCTTGAGAGCAACAGAAAAGAATTTTATTAAGTTACTGATAATCATTAATTTAAAAAATAAAAAATCAGCTTAACCCCCATAAAGACTGAGCCTTAAGAATTCATTTCTTGGGCAGCCAATTCCAATTCTGAATACCATTGATTTCCAAACTTTCGGATCAGTGCCTCTTTAACAAACTGATAAATTGGAATTTTCAAACTGTCTCCTAATGAACAAGCGGAGTCACAAATCTGCCATTGGTGATAATTCACTGATTTGAATTCAGAATATTCCTTTACACGAACGGGATAAAGATGACAAGAAATGGGCTTTTTCCAATCTATTTTTTTGGCGCGGTAGGCATTCTCAATCCCACATTGTGTTATGCCGTTCGACCCAAAAACAACATAGGCACATTCTCGACCCTCTACTAAGGGAGTTTCAAATTCTCCTTTTCCTACATAGACAAACTTGCCTTCCTTTTCTATGGCGTTTCTGCCTTTGACATTCAAAAAGGGGGCGATGGATTTATAGTTTTTCTGCAAATACACCGTTTCCTCTTTTTCTAAAGGAGCACCTGCTTCTCCTTCCACACAGCAAGACCCTTTACATGCATTTAGATTACACACAAAATCTTTTGTAATGATTTCTTCTGAGACCAATGTATTGTCAATTTGAAACATAGCCATGGTGGTTTTTATTCAAAAAAATATTTAGCTAATTTAGCATATTATCAAAACAAAAAGCGGTTTGATAAGTATGACCTTGTAAAAATTACAATATGGATTTAAAAGAAATATTGACGGCCAGTATGGTTCTTTTTGCTGTAATTGACATCGTGGGAAGCATCCCCATAATAATCAGTTTGAGGGAAAAAGCAGGGCATATTCAGTCGGAGAAAGCTTCGCTGGTTGCGGCTTTAATTATGATTGCTTTTCTTTTTTTGGGAGAAAAAATATTGAGTATTATCGGAATAGATGTAAATTCCTTTGCAGTAGCGGGTTCTTTCATAATTTTCTTTTTGGCTTTGGAAATGATTTTAGGAATCACCCTATTCAACGAAGATGCTCCAGAGGTCGCTTCCATAGTCCCGTTGGCCTTTCCCATTATTGCTGGTGCTGGAACCATGACCTCATTATTATCTTTAAGGGCTGAATACGACTTGGTCAACATTATAGCAGCTATAGTCATCAATACTTTGATTGTTTATATCATACTCAAATCTTCCTCACGGTTGGAGAAAATTTTGGGCAAACAAGGGATTAATATTATTCGAAAAGTTTTTGGTATTGTTTTGCTGGCCATAGCGGTCAAACTCTTTGCCACCAATGTAGGAAAAATAGTAGGCTGAGGCAATCGGGTTTTTGGCAGTAGTTTACTAATTTTACGTTGTTAAACATCGTCAATAAACCCTTTTTCTGGTGGGAGTAGCATTAGAATGTTTTGCATCATAAGAAATCAATAAATATTTAAGACATGAAGATACTGATGAGAATATTGATGATTCTGTCCTTGGGGATGGTCATTTTTAATCTAACTCAAGTGAATTGGGACGATCCCCTTTCAGAAAAAAGCTCCATTGCGGTGGTTGGCATTATGGCTGCGCTTTGCGCGTTCCTCCTGTTGTTGCTCCTAATGATGTCAAAGAAAATTTCAAAAAAATTGAATCGTTAATTCAATCGGTCAAGCTATCTAATATAGTGATGGCTTTTTCCATAAACACATCCTCTTCATTATTGATTCTGTTAAAAGTATTTTCTCCAAAAAGTTGCAAGCCTAGATAGGTTTTTACGGCCTTGAGAATTTGTTTCTCTTCCGCTTCAATTTCCACTTCTTTTTCAGTACAATACTCCAAAAATAAGTTACGCCAAGGGAGTAGATCTTCGAATTGATTGGCGAGCAAATCTTCTTTTTCAATAGCATTGAATTCCTTCCTATTTTGATCCAACCGGTCAAAAACAAAATTATTCATAAAGTTGGAATTCAAAATAAACGAATTCCATTCCTCTTCCTCGTTCATGGTTTTGGAAATGTAGAAATCGGGAGTAATTCCGCCTCCGCCATAAACTGTTCTGCCTTTAGGTGTTTTGAAAGCTAAACTGTCTATAACAGGAATTTTATTTGCATTAGCCATTTCCCCTCTGTGGTAGCGGTTACTTAAATCTTCAAAATAAGCTTCTCTATTTCCGTCATATGGTTTTTGAATGGACCTTCCAGTGGGAGTAAAATATTTGGCAATGGTAAGGCGGACGGCATCCCCACCACCCAAGGGCATTTGCTGTTGTACCAATCCCTTACCAAAAGTTCTTCTGCCAATGATCCAACCTCTGTCATTGTCCTGTATTGCTCCTGCTACAATCTCACTAGCAGAGGCCGATTGCTCATTGACCAAAACAATGAGGCCTCCCTCTTGAAAACGACCATCACCTTCGGCTGTTGATTTTTCTTCCTCTCCCATATTACTTTGTGTAATCACTATGGTTTGGTCTTTACCTAAAAAAGCATTGGAGATTTGTTTTGCAGGAATCAGATACCCTCCAGGATTATTCCTCAGATCCAAGATTAAATTTTCCATCCCCTTAGAAAGGAGATCTTCTAGCGCAAGGTCAAACTCTTCAAAAGTAGTTTGTGAAAAGCGATTAACTTTTAGATACCCAACGGCTTGGTCAATCATATAATAGGATTCTACACTGGGCAAAGGTACTTTTCCTCGTTTCATTTCAAGTTGAAAAGTTTTATCTACCAACTTGCGGTATATTGATAAATCCACTAAAGTTTCCGCCTTTCCCTTGAGGATCTTCATGATTTTTTCGCTGGAGTATTTTTTTTGAAATAGTGTATCCTCATCGGCAATCAGAATCCTGTCACCTGCAAGCAAACCCGCCGCTTCACTAGGTCCCCCTTCCAAAACACGGATAATGGTAACACTGTCTTTGTACATAAAAAAGCTGACCCCAATACCGTAAAAATTGCCTTGCATATTTTCAGCAATGCTTTGTCTTTGTTGAGCAGGAATATAGACAGAGTGAGGATCCAAACGATTTACAAGATCTTCGATTACTTCTCCGACCAGACTGTCTGTATTGATGACCTCCACATAATCGTTTTCGATATAACTCAGGAGTCTTTGTAAACGATTTATACTCCATGAATCCTTCTCAGCGGACATCAAAATTTCATTTTCGCTACCCAATAAATAACCAATGGAGATCGAAAGAAAAACGATGCTGAAGAGTACTAGATTTTTTTTCATAGTGGTTTTGTATCAGGCGGAGTTTATTCTAATTCCATATGGGTCAAGCTAACCCCTGCTTTTTTAAGAAAATCAAGGCCCGATGCATCTTTGTAGGCCTTTGAAAAAACGACTCTTTTGATCCCAGCCTGATGAATCAGTTTGCTGCATTCTCTGCAGGGAGATAGAGTAATATATAATGTCGCTCCTTCACACGATTGAGTGGAGGCGGCAACTTTTAATATAGCATTGGCCTCGGCGTGAAGTACATACCATTTGGTGAAGTGTTCTTCGTCTTCACAGGCGTTTTCAAATCCAGAAGGTGTGCCGTTGTATCCATCAGAAATGATCATACGGTCTTTGACAATTAAAGCCCCAACTTTTTTACGTTCACAGTGAGAGAGTTCTCCCCAAGTTTGTGCCATTTTCAGATAGGCACGATCGTATTTCCCCTGTTTTTTTACAGACATATTTGCTAAGATAGCTTAAAATGGCGAGCTATTGGAAGCCATTAAAATAGCTTGAGACAAAACCATTGACGCAATGATCCATTGCCATTTTTGACTTTGAATTTTGAAGAATCTCGGCACCAAATCATTTATCATCAGTACAAAAATGACGATCAAAATTTGAGCAAATTCAACCCCTAAAGCAAATTCGAGAAGGGCCATAACGGCTTCTCCCTCGTTAGCAATCATTTTAAAGTAGCGTCCAAAGCCAAAACCGTGGATTAATCCAAAAAATAAAGTGATAAGATTGATCCAAATTCCATTGAGGTAAGCATGTTCCTTTTGGAATAATATCGAAAAACAAGTGATGCAAATTGTAACGGGAATTAAAAATTCCACCCATTGAGAATTTATTTTTATCCATTCAAAATGAGTGACCAACAAGGATAAAGAATGTCCTAAGGTGAATAAACTCACCCATAAAAGGAGTTTTCGCCAATTTTTAAAAGTAAATGGCAAAGATAAAGCCACAAGAAAATAAAAATGATCCAAGCCTCCCAGATCAAGAACATGATCAAAGCCCAAATCAAAATAAAACCAAAATGTATTCATTAATCAGAAATTAACTATTTATTTGACCCCATCAGTGTTTCATATGCCTTTTGTACCTCCCTAAACTTTTCCTCTGCTCCTTTGATCATGGCGGGGTCTTGTCCACGCAGTTTGTCTGGGTGGTATTTCTTCACCATTTTTCGATAAGCATTTTTGATTTGATCTTGACTTGCATCGGCTGCTACTTCAAGAATTTTGTAAGCATTGTCAGTATTTTTTACAAACATGGCCTTGATGCTTTCAAAATCGGGTAAACGCAGTCGCATTCCCGATGCTACTTCCGAAAGCTTTTGCACTTCCATATCAGAAACATGGCCATCGGCATTGGCAATTCCGAACAAAAAGTGAAGAATTTGCAAACGGGTTTCGTAAGGGGTTTGTTGCACAAAAACACGTGTTAATTGATTTAAGCGCTGGGTTTCTTTTTTGATTTCGGTATTGAAAGTTTTAAAGATGTAATCGGAACGCTCTTTTCCGTATTGGCCGATAAAGAAATTTCTCACAAAGTCCAACTCCTTTTTTTCAACTCTACCATCGGCTTTGATTATCAAAGCAGAAAGTGCCAATAAATTTAGTTGAAATGTTTCGGGTCTGATGGCATAGGAAGTCTTTTTGATTTGGATAGGGTTATGTGTCAAAAATTCAAAAAACCTACCAATAACAAACCCCAAAACGGCGCCTGGAAATCTTAAAATAGAATAACCAATAATTGCGGCCACCCACTTAATCATATAATTTATATATTTGAGAATGTAAAGATACAAATGTCAATAAAAGATCGTTTACCACTCCTAATTAAATAGGGAGTTTTTTATCTTTACAAAAAATTTAATTATGTATCCAGCAGAAATAGTAAGACCCATGAAAGAAGAGTTGACAACCATTGGTTTTCAAGAGTTGTTGTCTTCCGATGCCGTAGAAACTGCCTTGTCTAAATCAGGAACTTCCTTGGTTGTTGTGAATTCTGTTTGTGGCTGTGC
>JABGSU010000009.1 GCA_018647605.1 Flavobacteriaceae bacterium
GTCGTAATAATCAGAGCGCCATGGACTTATGGCGCAAACCATTATGGGAAATTACTGGATGGAATCCTCCATCAAATGAATCAACTGATAGCATACGTTGCCGAGCAAGAGTCCTTTTTAGTAACAAATATTCCTTTTGATGGGCTAGACGCTACCCTGCTCGCTGCGTTAATCTTTTTTTTGTTTTTGACACTGCAGAAAAGAACATTGTTGAATTTGATCATTTTGACTTTTCTGTCCATTGGATTCCATTACTCCATTTATCAGTCTCTAACATCTGTAAAAGAACTCGTCATATTACATCAATATAAAAACACAATTCTAATCTCAAAAAATAAGAAAAGGGGGCTCATATTGTCCGAAAATTTAAAAAATGTAGATCTGAAAATCATCAACCAATATTGTTTGGATCGTCAAGTCGCAGTGCAGAAAAAACAAACCCTCCCCTTTGGATTTGAATGGCAAAATGAATCGTTATTGATCGTTGATGAAAATGGTATTTATGATTTCCCTTCCCTAGAGGGCAGTATTGTTTTATTACGGAATAATCCGAAAGTGCATCTAGATGATCTTATTGAAAAGATAAAGCCAAAGACAATTGTCAGTGACGGTAGCAATTTTAAAAGTTATGTGAAACGTTGGGCAAAAACTTGCGCCAAATACAATGTCTTATTACATGACACAGCAGCTTCAGGAGATTATGTACTCGCTAACCCTTAAATTGGGCTTTGAAATTTTTAAAGTAGTTCGTGAAATCCTGTTGAGAGGTGAATTTTTTATAATCTCCAGAAACAAAAAGCTTAAGATAAAACTCCATTTGCTGAACGTTCTGATAACCAACAATAGGCGCCAAATAATTAGCGTTTTCATCAAAAAACGCAACAGTAGGATAGCCCGTAATTCCTAGATATGCCGTGAACTGATGCCGAGCGTTTCGCCCTTGTCGGCTGGGATCATACTTTGGATTTTCAAAGACATTCCCATTGAAATTGACTTTGGAGTTTCCCTCTGCATTGAACTTCACTGGATAAAAATTTTCATTGATAAAAGCACTTACTTCTGCGTTTCCAAACGTATTTTTATCAAGCATCTTACATGGTCCACACCAAGTTGTATAGACATCAACAATAATATTTCTAGGGCTGGTCTTTTGTGCTGTCAATGCCTCATCAAAACTCATCCATTTGACTTGAGCGGTAACAAAAAATGAAAAGCCAACAAATAGGATCAATAGACTACGAGATACCATGCATTTTTTTGATTAAGGTAGAATTTAAAATAATCATTAAAAGTCCTGCTAGTACAGGGATAGCTGTAAAGATTAAGAAAAAGACGGACAGGCCGTAAGACTCTGAAATAGTATCGATATAGCTTCCTGTTATTCCTCCAAGAAAATTTGCCAATGCGCTACACACAAACCAAACTCCAAACATCAAGCCCACTAATCGCTTCGGAGCCAACTTACTCACATATGACAACCCTACGGGAGATACACAGAGCTCACCAAGAGTGTGGAATAAATAGGCCATGATTAACCAAAAGATACTAACACTAGCAGAGCTTGCCCCCATTGGAATGCCAGCTGCTCCATAGGATAAAAAACCAAAGCCGAGTCCAAGCAAAATAAGTCCGATTGCAAATTTGACTGGTCCACTAGGGTTCCAAGAAGAAGCCCATATTTTCGAAAAAACTGGTGCAAAAATTACAATAAATAACGAGTTAAGAACTGAAAACCAAGAAGCTGGAATTTCTGCGATATCAGATTCAAATTCACGCTTTAGCATCCAAATCACAATGCCCCAGATAATCGCAAAACTCAAACCAAGGAAAAAGTTTGAAAGCATATATTTACTCATAATTTTCCGAAACAAACTATAGAGAACATAAGTGAGGATCACCATCGGAACTAGGGTGATGATGGAGTTTGCAATCTTGAATGTTTGCGATGCTGTACCAACCAGATTTCTTTCGGTATAGTCGTTTGCAAAAATTGTCATTGACCCACCCGCTTGTTCAAAAGCCCACCAAAAGAAAATGGTGAAAAGTGAAAAAATAATCACTACAAATAGACGATCTTTTTCGACTTTCTTTGGCACTACTTCTTCGACTTCATCGTCTTTGGTGTCTGCTTGTTTAAGTTGTTTAGGGGACAATCCGATATTTCCAAATATTTTCTGTGCAAACCAAAATTGAAGCATCCCGAAGAACATAAACACACCCGCCAAACCAAAACCCAAATGCCAGCCGACTTTTTCTCCAATATAACCGCACAATAAAATTCCTAAGAAAGCTCCTGCGTTGATTCCCATATAGAAAATGGTGTAACCCCCGTCTTTTCGGATGTCACCATTTTTGTAGAGCTGACCAACGATGGATGAAATATTGGGTTTAAAAAAACCGTTTCCGATTACCAAACCACTAAGCCCGATGAAAAAGAATGTAGATGAAAAAGTTTCAAGCGCCATGCATGCGTGACCAAGAGTCATGATCAAGGCGCCAAGAACGGTTGCATTTCTATAGCCTAAGAACTTATCTGCTAATAATCCTCCAAAAATGGGCGTTAAATACACAAGACCTGTATACCAAGCATACAATTCAAGAGCGTCCTCACGCTCCCAAGCCCAGCCCTCATTCATGATGGAAGATGTGAGGAATAAAACCAAAATGGCGCGCATTCCGTAATAACTAAAACGTTCCCACATTTCTGTGAAGAATAAGACAAATAATCCAACAGGATGTCCTGCTATTAATTTTTGATTTAATGCGGATCCTCCAAATTGATATTCCATTTTATAGCTGTTTTTGATTGAGCTACGCTAATATATGACTTTTCAATAATTCGCTTTTTTAGATTAGTGTTTTTATGACGTATATTCGTACTATGAATAAAAATCCGCACATGATCGCGGGGTTTTCCAAGAAAACAAAGCAAGGGAAAATTAACTGGTTAGCCAGTGAATGCTTTGCCAACCCAACGCAGGCAAAACAAATACTCGAAAGTTATTGGAATTCTGACGAAAAACTACAACAGCTACACGACGAGTTTATCGAAAATGCTGTCAGTAACTTTTATCTGCCATTGGCTGTTGCGCCAAACTTTTTAATCAACGACAAAACCTATATACTCCCCATGGTGACTGAAGAGAGCTCCGTGGTTGCTGCCTCCGCCAATGCAGCCAAGTTCTGGTCAACTCGTGGCGGGTTTCATGCTGAAGTTATCGGAACAGAAAAATCAGGGCAAGTCCATTTTCTCTTTTATGGAGGTCATGAATTACTACATGATTTTTTCACGTCTATCAAGTCAACGCTATTAAGGGAAACGGAAAGCATCACAGAAAATATGCGTAAACGTGGTGGCGGA
>JABGSU010000090.1 GCA_018647605.1 Flavobacteriaceae bacterium
AATGCTCATTTGAGGATTAGCTACTTTTTTAAATTGCAAATTTGAGATGCCTATTCCCAGCAGTCGAATACCTACTTCATGTAACAAGTCTTCGTTAAGTAAAGACTTGATGAGTACTTGAATTTCTGAAAGATTTAGAATGACTTCTTGTTGTGATTTGCTTCTCGTGATTTGCTTAAAATTGCCATACTTTATTTTAAGACTTATGGTTCTGCCTTGTACAGATTGCAGCTGATATCTTCTAAAAACTTCCTCAGTTATGGGTTTGAGGTGTGATAGGATATCTGCAAGGGTCATCAAGTGATGTGAAAAAGTGTTTTCGGCGCTGATGGATTTTCTTTTGCGATCGGGCAGGATGGGTCTGTGGTCAATACCACGGGCCACATGATAATAATAATTTCCTTGTTTGCCGTATCTCAGACACAAATCATCCAATGTTTTCGCTTTTAGATCTTTGCCTGTAAAAATACCTGCATGCTTCATTTTTTCTGCGGTGACCTTGCCTATACCATGAAATTTTTTGATTGGGAGTTTTTCAATAAAAACCTCTGCGTTTTCGGGTAAAACTACGTAAAGTCCATTGGGTTTTTCCATATCAGAGGCGATCTTGGCCAAAAACTTATTGAAGGAAATGCCTGCAGAAGCAATTAATCCTGTTCTTTCTTTGATTTTCTTCTTGATATCTATGGCGATGAGGGTAGCTGATTTCAGACCGATTTTGGGATGAGTGATGTCTAAAAAAGCTTCATCGAGCGATAAGGGTTCAACCAAGTCTGTATATTCATGAAATATGGCCCTAATTTTATTAGAGATTTCTTTGTACCGATCAAATCGGGGTTTGACGAAAATAAGTTGTGGACACAATCTTGCGGCAATCCTTGAAGATAAGGCAGATTTTACCCCAAATTTCCGAGCTTCATAACTCGCTGCTGCAACGACGCCACCCTCTTTATGCCCCCCCACGGCGACGGGCTTTCCTCGTAAATCAGGGTCGTCATTTTGCTCAACAGATGCATAAAAGGCATCCATGTCAATATGTATTATTTTACGCATTCGTTGGGTGAATACCTGTGAAATCAAAAATAATCAATTATTAGCAAAATTTAGGATTCTAAAATGCCATGCTTTTCTATACAAAAAGCCAGGTAATTACCATGATGGGTTAAAGAAATGGGAAATTCTTTTTCTTCGTTTACACAAAGCAGGGGCAGTTGATTTTCATCTAGAGTAAAGCAGATATTCAAAGGCTTGAAATAGGCAATGATTCTTGCACGAATGATTTTTTGAGAAGACGCTTTTTGATGATTCATCCAAATTTGATGCATAAGTTCCATCGATGGTGGTGCGGCCGTAGCCACTACATAGCTGGGTGTGGTCTCAACAGTGCCCAATAGCTTTTTGGAAGTGAAATGTAAATCATTTAAAAAAATGACTGTAATGAGTTTTGGATCGAATGATTTTAATTGCCGTTTACTCTTAAAAACAGCCTCTTTAGCACTCCAAACGACCCAATAGAGTAGGATGGGATCTATATTTTCAGGGTATTGATCACCTTTGGCTTTTATGAACCGTAGATGATCTGCAGTACGCAGATGTAACAGGGGATCTTTTATATCAACGATATCAATTCCAATCACTCAAGATAGATATTATGTTTTTTTTCGTATACGATTAAACCAGTTTGGCCATTTTTACTAGATTCATACACATAATCATAGCTTTCGCCATTTTCGAAAATTTCATATCGGATCATCCAATGGGTGTCGACAATAAAAGCATTCAATATTGATCCATTCTCAAGTTGAATCTTTATGATATTAGTTCCTTTTTTTAAGAAGGGATTTAAATCAAGGGATAAATTTAATTCAGGATTTCCGTCGATGAATTGGCTATCAAAAACAAGTTCATCATTGACAAAGGCATAGACTCTGTTGTCTATTTTAGAAAAAGCGATACTGAAATCTGGAGTTTGAGTGATTGGGAACAAAGCATAAATGAGCCAAAAAGAACCTATCAATTTCATTTAAATGAAGCTTAAATTCAGACTAAGCGCAAGCATATCTATTTTTCTTGCACCTTACCGTAAATTACTTCAATGGCTTGATCGATCGTGACCATTTCCATGATGGCATCATCCTCGATCATGATGTCATATTTCTCTTCAATATCCAATACGATATCTACAATGTGTGCCGAGTTTATTTTGAGGTCATTGATGAGATCATGTTCAAGGGTAAGCTTACCTAGTATTTCCTTATCTGGGACATAAACGGCAATGATTTCTTTTAATTGTTCTTGAATTGTATCCTTATCCATCTTTCCATTTTCTAAGTACTATGCTGCAATTTAAATCACCAAAACCAAAATTGGCTTTAATAGCGGTATTAATTTTTTTATGAACGGTCTTCATAGGAATACGCTCCAATGGGATTTCTGCAGTAATATCAGGATTTACTTTTTTGATATTGTAATTCCCGTGAACAAATGATTTTTCCATTTGAATTAGGGTAGCCACCAATTCGATGGATCCGGCCCCTGCAATACAATGTCCTATCATTGATTTAGGTGTGTTGAT
>JABGSU010000091.1 GCA_018647605.1 Flavobacteriaceae bacterium
AAAAGACTCAGATCTATATCGTATGCATTATGTACTTGTCTGTCTCCCTTATATGAAATAGTTTTGGTTGATTTATGCTCTTGATTTTTGATATTTCTAAGTATCTTTTTTATTTCCTCTTTATTATCCATAATTTTTATAAATTTATAACCATGTATAATAAAATATAACGTGGTTATTTTTTAGATTTTTCATTTGTTATTTATTGAATAGTAATTGATCAGCGACCTCCTGACACTTTCTTGCCGTTTCTTTTTCTACCATACTGTAAAAAATCTTTTTACCATTGCTATCTGTATTGGAATAGCGTCTTTTCAAACCTTTGGAAGGTTGTCCACTTAGGGAGCTAAAAATGACACAAGCTGCCAAGTAACTCCCTTGTGGACTCGGATGCTTTTTGTCATCTGTGAAAAGTTCAATATTCGGATAACGTGATGCAAAAAGTTCAAAAGCAGCCCCTATTCTGAGCAATTGATCTTCCGCACCTGCAACTTGAGTTTTCAAATTTTCCTCAATTGGATTTGTACTATTGGGGTAGTTCTCTTTTCCACTAATTCCAGGATACATCCATGTAGAATACATATACACTTTTGTTTTGGCGGCAAGCAACGCTTTAAACTTATTATAATAAAAAGATGTGGTATCGACATGCACCAAAGGATAGGTGCTGTGCTCTTGAAAAATAACCCGATCAAAAGTTTCTTTCCCTAAAAGAAGTTTAGTTTTTAATGCTTTATTTCCCTGCCAATGATCTCTTAATGAAGCACCACTGGCTGTAGTTTGCGTTATCTCCCATTGGAGTCCTTTTTCTAACGCCATTTGTTCTACTTGGCTGGGCAAGTTCCAATAAAAAGTAAAACTATTTCCAATAAACAAAATGCGCTCTTTTTCTTGCGCCTGAAGGCTCATGATGAATAGATAAATTAGTACTAAAAAACTTCTCATGGTTGGGTATAGTATTCTACCGTTCCCTCCCAATCGGGGTCTGCAGCACCAGTCCATTTTTTATTGATTGAATCATAGGAAATGGCGTGAACCCTTCCAAAACGGGCTTTTTGATTGATCCTTTTAATAGGATAATCTTTTGGATTTATTTTGGCATTTAAAGATCTGACTTCTTCGTGATCTTCAATCCAAAGAGTGTCCTGAAAAGGATATATACGTGGCAAAAGCAAAGCCTTGTCCAGAGGATGTTTTTGTGCCAAATAACGATGAGCAACTTGGGTCACGGCAGTTACGATACGACTACCTCCTGCAGCTCCAAGCGCCAAAAGGACTTTTCCATCTTTCATAAATAGCGTGGGGGTAATATGAGAATTTGAACGATCGCCAGGTTTGTACTCTCCTAAATAACCTCCTAAACTTACAGCATAGAGAAATCCTAGGTCTTTGGAAGCTACTTTTGATCCCATATTGGGCCCAATGGTTTGGGTTAAGCTGACTGCATTGCCCCAATCATCAGTGGCGGTAAGGTGGCTGGTATGCCCTACAGCAGCTGTCCAAGATTTAGGCATTGAGTTTATTGCCTCAGCTACCAATTTTAATTCCGCCCCTTCGATTTCATCAGCCCAAACTTTAGCCTGTTTAACATCTAAAATTTTAGCCAATGAATCTCGGTTTTGCTGGTGTTTTCTATAGGTATAGGCCAATGCGGTCACACGATCAAATTGTTTGGCCCAGTCTTCTTCAGTAGCAGGTGGTGGCAACTGATCCATAATCTGAAGGTTTTGGATGGTAATGGCCCCATAGGAGGGTAAATTCAATGCATACACATCGGTTCCTTGAAAACTCCCTTCCAACACTTCTGCATGCAATGCTTCATAATTTTTCAAATCCTCAAGTGTCAGAATTCCACCATTGGCTTGAATGTCTTCTACCATCTTTTCAGCTATTTCTCCTTCATAAAAACCAGTCTTTCCTTTGGCTGCAATTTGTTTTAAAGTGTATGCTAGCGTTTTTTGAATTACAAGATCTCCCGCTTGAAATGCCTGTCCGTCTGAATTAAGAAAATGGGTTTTGGTTCCTTCAAATTGTTCAAATATAGTTTGTGCACTTTGTTGTCTTTTCGCTTCTAAAGGTAAGATTTGATAGCCTTCTTCTGCATAGCGAATAGCAGGCTCCATGACTGTTTGCAATGGTAAACTTCCATGGTGTCCATGAAGTTTTAATAAGCCTGCTACAACACCTGGAATACCAATCGTTTCATATCCATATGCATGTTTTTCTTCCTGAGGTTTGTAGTGCATCGGTACTTGAGTAGAGGCATCCACTCCGCCTACTTTTCCAGATGCCTCGTGATAAAGGGCCT
>JABGSU010000092.1 GCA_018647605.1 Flavobacteriaceae bacterium
TCCAAAGAGGCCTTGCGCTCGGCCATACGAATCATGAAAGAAGCAGGGGCACATGCGGTCAAACTAGAAGGAGGTAGTCAAATTCAAGATTCTATTGAACGGATCCTAAAAGCAGGAATTCCCGTAATGGGGCATTTAGGATTGACACCCCAATCGATTTACAAATTCGGAACCTATAGTGTCAGAGCCAAGGAAGAAAAAGAAGCTGAACAACTTTTAAAAGATGCCCAAATGCTCGAAAAATCTGGATGTTTTGGTATTGTAGTGGAAAAAATCCCTGCAAAATTGGCCGAAAAAGTTACCCAAACCGTGAACATTCCCGTTATTGGAATTGGAGCAGGAGCTCAAGTGGATGGTCAGGTTTTGGTATTGAACGATATGCTGGGGATGAATAAAGAGTTTAGCCCTCGATTTTTACGTCGTTACCTCGATCTCGATGGTGCCATTTCCAATGCCGTTCAGAAATATACCACCGATGTGAAAAAACAAGATTTCCCTAACGATAATGAACAATATTAGACTTTAACAGCAGCCGTGCTAGAAATTCTTTACGAAGACAATCATCTAATCGCTGTGAATAAAATGGCTGGGGATTTGGTACAAGGAGATCAAACGGGTGATGAGCCTTTGGTGGAAAAGGTCAAAACTTATATTAAAAAAAAGTACAATAAACCTGGAGCAGTTTTCCTGGGTGTTATTCATCGACTTGACCGACCGACCAGTGGCGTTGTTCTTTTTGCCCGAACCTCCAAATCCCTTGCTCGAATGAATCATCAGTTCAAAGAGAGAAAGACTGACAAAATCTATTGGGCTATAGTCAGCCCCAGTATTAGTCCTCAAACCACTACCCTAACTCACTGGTTAAAACGCAATACCAAAATGAATAAGTCTTTTGCACATGACCGTGAGATCAATGAATCCAAAAAAGCAATTCTACACTACAAAAAGATAAAAAATATAGACCATTATGCAGTTTTGGAAATTACACTTGAGACAGGAAGACACCACCAAATTAGAAGTCAACTAACACACATTGGTTTTCCTATCAAAGGGGATTTAAAATACGGAGCCAAGCGAAGCAATCCCGATAGTAGTATCGATTTACATGCTCGTAGCCTTACCATAAATCACCCCACAACAAAAGAAAGAGTGTGCATTACTGCTCCTCCACCGGCTAAACCTGAATGGAGTTTCGCTCTTTCCGATTGATGACTTTGGCCTTTTCACGAATGATTTCTCCGACGGGTCGGCTTTCAATTTTACTTTCTAACCAAGACAGTACATCAAGGTATAAAAAGGCACGACGCTCATAGGGATCATCCTCGTAATTTTTTAGTTCCTTGTGCAGTTTGACAAAAGCGGCTTTCAGTTCATGGGGATAAATTTCTCCTAAAGAACGCACAAATCGGATCATAGCTTTTTGCACTTCATGTAAATCGTCCATTTTGATCAGGAACTTATAGGTTTCACGCAAATGGGTCTCTAGGTGATAATCATAACCAGCTTCATAATGTGCAACTACACTCAAGACTCGAGTAAAACACAGTAAGTCTTCGCGCATCTTTAGATGCTTGTTATTGATAATTTTATTCAAATAAACAATACAGTTTTCATTGTCCTCCACACCAAAGTACAAGCATGCAATTTTGTAGTAAAACATCATAACATGGTGCGGGTCAATCTGGTTTTTGAATTTTTCAATTCCCTTAATAACCTCAGGTAAAATGGTAAGACCTTCTTCAAATTCTCCTTGAAGGAAATACATATTGAACCGATTGTTGTAGGAATATAAAAAACTTAGGGAAGTCAAGTTGTCATTTTTCGGGAACTCCTCTGAATCGATTTTAATCAACATCTTTTGAAGGGTTTCCTTAAACTTTTCTGGATACTTGATCAGTGCCAAACTCTCCATTAAAAAATTATTACCCTTCAAGTAGAAAACGGGATGAATTGAAATCATTTCTGGATATTCGTTAAACATATCCACCCATTTGCTGGAGTATTTATAACAAGAAAGAAAATCTTGAACCAAAAAGCTGTACCACACGTGAGCTTTATAGTACCACAATTTTTCCCGAAACCCTAATTTATCCAATTCGATCTTGGGCATTTTTTCATAGAAAAATTTAGTTATTTCTCTAAACTCATCATCACTCTTGGCATAGCCCGTTTTAATAAGTTGTTCGTATAGCAGTAGGGAAAGATTGGACAATTGACTGGTCAAATCGTTATGGGTTCTCAGACCATCTGCTTGTTCTATCAATTCTTGTGCCCGATTGGTCAAACTACGCGTTATGTACTGCGATTCTATGAGTTTTTCAAACTCTACAATGTCATAGGCCGCATACTTTTCTTCGTTTTTAAGGGCTATGGCTTTGGCTTTATCCAAAATCTTTAGACTGAGTTTGTACAAACCCTTTTGGTACAAAATGACAGCAAAGTCCATTTGTTCGCGAATTTGAATGCGAATATTTTGATGAATGGGATTGAGTCTTAAACTGATCAGTATTTGCTTATACAAATGTGCCTTTAGATTGGAGAGTTGTTGTTTGGTAACAATTCCCTTAATCAATATGGCTTTTTCGCTGTACTTATCCAACTTGTCCAAAAAATTGAAAAGGCTCAAAAATTTAGCGTTGTTGTTGGACCCCATTCGACCCACATACAACTTGAATTGACGCTTTTCTGATTTGGTCAAGGACTTAATCAGTTGAAATAAATTGTCTTTTTGTTCATTAATCATTGTAACAAAAACTACTTTAAAACATTGTTTTATAGCTATTTAACCCCAAAACTGCGGTTAAGAATATTGTAATAAAATTAAGCATTTAAATTAAGTATTTACCATTTAGCTCTACTTTCGTTATGGATATAAAATCAATCCTGTAAATGGCCCAGGGACAAGTACAAATATTTGACACTACTTTACGAGACGGAGAGCAAGTTCCCGGCTGTAAATTAGACACACACAACAAGCTGATTATTGCCGAGCGCTTGGATGAATTGGGTGTAGATATTTTGGAAGCAGGATTTCCCATTTCATCTCCTGGCGATTTTGATTCGGTGGTCAAAATTGCGCAGCTAATCAAAAACGCAAGAGTATGCGGATTGACCCGTGCTGTAAAAAAAGATATTGAAGTAGCAGCAGAGGCGCTAAAAGATGCAAAAAAATCAAGGATCCATACGGGTATCGGCACTTCCGATTCTCACATAATATATAAATTTAATTCCACCAGAGAAAAAATCATTGAACGTGCTGTGTCAGCCGTGAGCTATGCCAAAAGTTTTGTCGAGGATATAGAGTTTTATGCAGAGGATGCGGGAAGAACAGACAACGAATATTTGGCACGGGTCTGCGAAGCTGTTATCAAAGCAGGAGCTACTGTTCTTAACATTCCCGATACCACAGGCTATTGTCTACCCGAAGAATACGGAGCAAAAATCAAATATCTCAAAGAGAATGTAACTGGTATTGACAAAGCCACGCTCTCATGCCATTGTCATAACGATTTGGGTTTGGCAACAGCCAACTCCATAGCGGGGATAATGAACGGTGCAAGGCAAATAGAATGTACCATTAACGGCATTGGTGAAAGAGCAGGAAATACTTCCTTGGAAGAAGTGGTAATGATCATGCGTCAACATCCCGATTTAAACCTGGATACCAATATTAATTCCAAACTGCTTTATTCCACTAGTCAATTGGTTTCAGAAAGTATGGGAATGCCTGTACAACCTAACAAAGCCGTTGTAGGAGCCAACGCTTTTGCTCACAGCTCTGGCATCCATCAAGACGGAGTCATCAAACAACGTGAAACCTATGAAATTATGGATCCCCATGATGTAGGGGTAACACAATCTGCCATTGTTTTGACTGCAAGAAGTGGTCGTGCTGCCTTGGCCTATCGGGCCAAAAATATTGGATTTGAGTTAGATAAGCTTCAATTGGATATCGTTTACAAAGAATTTTTAAAAGTTGCAGACCAACAGAAGGAAGTAAACGACGATGACATTCCTAAAATTATTGAAGCCTGCGGATTATAAAACCCTTATTTTTACAGTATAATGAAAAAAACACTTTTTGATAAAGTTTGGGACAAACATGTGGTTCAACAAATAGACCAAGGCCCAGATGTATTGTTTATCGACCGGCATATGGTACATGAGGTTACCAGTCCAGTTGCTTTTTTAGGCCTTAAAAACCGTAACATCAAAGTAATGTATCCCGATCGCACTTTTGCAACGGCAGATCACAATACGCCCACCATCAATCAACACCTTCCCGTACAAGACCCCCTGTCGGCAAAGCAACTAGATGCCTTGGAGAAGAATGCGAATGAACACGGTATTTCTTACTGGGGATTGGGACATGAAAAAAATGGAATCGTTCATGTGGTTGGGCCTGAATACGGAATTACCGTCCCTGGTGCTACCATTGTATGTGGAGACTCCCATACCTCTACCCACGGCGCTTTTGGTGCCATCGCTTTTGGAATTGGAACCTCGGAAGTAGAAATGGTTTTATCTACTCAGTGTATCCTCCAGCCCAAACCAAAAAAAATGAGAATCACCATCAATGGTGTACTTCAGAAAGGAGTGACGCCTAAAGATGTTGCTCTATTTATAATTTCAAAATTGACCACCTCAGGAGCAACAGGGTATTTTGTTGAATACGCTGGAGATGTCTTTAAAAATATGACTATGGAAGGGCGTATGACGGTTTGTAACCTTAGTATCGAAATGGGTGCCAGAGGAGGAATGATTGCCCCCGACGAAAAGACGTTTCACTACATCAAAGACCGAGAGTTTACCCCTAAGGGTGCTGAATGGGACAAGGCCATGGACTATTGGCAGGAGCTCTACTCAGACGATGGAGCGGAATTTGACAAAGAACTTTTCTTTGAAGGCAATGAAATAGAACCCATGATTACCTTTGGTACCAACCCAGGAATGGGCATTGGTATTTCCAAAGACATACCCACAGCCGAAGCCATCGGAGGCGGTGCTGCTACCTACCAAAAATCTCTCAATTATATGGGATATAACGAAGGGGAAAGCATGATCGGAAAAGACATTGATTTTGTTTTTATCGGAAGTTGTACCAATGGAAGAATTGAAGATTTTCGAGCCTTTACAGAAATTGTAAAAGGTCGAAAAAAAGCAGACAATGTGACGGCTTGGTTGGTTCCCGGTTCCCACAAGGTTGAAAAAGCCATCAAAGATGAAGGGCTGTTAGATATTTTAGAAGAATCTGGTTTTGAATTGCGCGAACCTGGATGTTCCGCATGTTTGGCAATGAACGACGACAAAGTTCCTAAAGGGAAATACGCTGTGAGTACTTCCAACCGAAATTTTGAAGGACGGCAAGGGCCAGGGTCTAGAACTCTATTGGCCAGCCCTATCATGGCAGCAGCAGCGGCTATCACTGGAAAAGTAACCGATCCAAGAACCCTAATCAATTAAAATGGCATACGATAAATTCAATATACTGAACAGCACCGCCGTTCCCTTATCCATCGAAAATGTGGATACGGACCAGATCATACCCGCAAGATTTTTAAAAGCTACGGAAAGAGTAGGTTTTGGAGACAATCTCTTTAGAGACTGGCGTTACAAAAACGACGACACTCCCAAAACAGATTTTGTACTGAACAATGATACCTTCAGTGGTAAAATCCTTGTAGGAGGTAAAAACTTCGGCTCCGGTTCCTCACGTGAACATGCCGCATGGGCGATATATGATTACGGATTCCGTTGTGTGGTCTCTAGTTTTTTTGCAGACATTTTTAGAAATAATTGTCTTAATGTTGGGGTACTACCTGTTCAGGTCAGTCCTGAATTTTTAGAACAAATTTTTTCTGCCATTGAAGCCAATCCTCAAACAAGCTTAACCGTTGACCTATCCAATCAAAAAATAACGCTTGATGCCACGGGTGACAACGAAAGCTTTGAAATCAATCCCTACAAAAAAGAAAACATGATCAATGGTTTTGATGATATCGACTACCTAATCAACATCAAGGAGGACATCAGAACTTTTTCAAAAAATACGCCCCTGTAAAGCTATCACACTCGACTTAAGGCGATGAAAAAAAGAACGATTGAAATCATGGATACCACCCTGCGGGACGGGGAGCAGACTTCCGGTGTCTCCTTTTCGATCGCCGAAAAGTTGGCCTTGTCCAAACTTTTGTTGGACGAACTAAGGGTTGATCGTATAGAAATCGCCTCGGCTCGTGTATCGGAGGGAGAACTTAAGGCTGTAAAAGAAGTTTCTCATTGGGCAAAAACCAAAGGATACGAGCAAAGGGTAGAAATATTGACCTTTGTCGATGGGGGTATCTCCATCGACTGGATGAATCAATCAGGTGCTAGGGTTCAAAATTTACTTACCAAAGGATCACTCAATCACCTCAAGTACCAGCTAAAAAAAACTCCCGATCAGCACTTTAAAGCCATAGAAGAAAATGTTTTGGTCGCACAAAAAGAAGGCATCAGTACCAATGTATATCTCGAAGATTGGAGCAATGGGATGCGAAATTCTAGAGACTATGTCAAGGACTATCTATCATTTGTCTCTTCCCTTCCTATCAAAAGGGTATTGTTGCCAGATACTTTGGGTGTAATGACCTATTACGAAACCTTTTCTTTTGTTTCTGAAGTGGTAAAAAATTATCCTGACATTCATTTTGATTTTCATGGACATAACGACTATGACCTCAGTGTAGCCAACGCCATGGAAGCAGTTAGAGCAGGTTGCCATGGATTGCACTTGACGGTCAATGGTATGGGTGAACGCGCAGGCAATACTCCCATGGCCAGTACTGTTGCCACACTTAAAGATTTCTTACCCGAAGTAGATGTCAACATCAACGAAACTTCCCTTTATAAGGTTAGTAAACTGGTCGCCACATTTACAGGATTTAGAATTCCTGTCAACAAACCTGTAGTAGGTCAAAATGTTTTTACCCAAACCGCCGGTATCCATGCGGACGGAGATAAAAAGAAAAATCTTTATTTCAATGACCTGCTACCAGAACGCTTTGGTAGAACCCGTGAATACGCTTTAGGAAAAACTTCGGGAAAGGCCAATATCCAGAAAAATTTACAAAAACTGGGGGTTACCCTCAATGATGATGAAGTCAAAAAGGTCACCCAACGGATCATAGAATTGGGAGATAAAAAGGAAATCGTTACTACCGAAGATTTACCCTACATCATCTCCGATGTTCTCAATAGCAGCACGGACCAAAAGGTAGTTGTAAAATCCTATGTCTTGACCCACGCCAAAGGACTGCAACCCAACACTGTGGTTTCGTTGGATATGGAAGGAGAAATTTTGGAAGAAAATGCTTCGGGTGATGGGCAGTTTGATGCCTTTATGAATGCTCTCAAAAAAATTTACAAAAAGAAAAAAATGATATTGCCTCAATTGATTGACTATGCCGTTCGAATCCCTCCTGGAAGTAATTCTGACGCCTTGTGCGAGACCCTGATTACATGGAAAAATGGAGACAAGGAATTCATCACCCGAGGATTGGATTCCGATCAAACGGTATCGGCGATAAAAGCCGCAGAAAAAATGTTAAACATCATCTCAACCTAATGCAATTAAAAATAGCCTTATTGGCCGGAGACGGCATTGGTCCTGAAGTTATTGACCAAGCTGTAAAAGTATGCAACGCCACCGCAAAAAAATTCAATCATGACATCCAATGGATGCCTGCACTAACAGGAGCAGCAGCCATTGATGCAATTGGGGAACCCTACCCTGACGAAACCCATGAGATATGCGTCAGTTCCGATGCAGTATTATTTGGCGCTATCGGCCACCCGCGTTTTGATAACGATCCTTCGGCAAAAGTTAGACCTGAACAAGGATTGCTTAAAATGCGTAAAAAATTGGGGCTTTTCGCCAATGTTCGACCCACGTTTACCTTTCCTTCTCTTATCGAAAAATCCCCCCTCAAAAGGGAACGTATTGAAGGCACCGATTTGGTTTTTCTAAGAGAATTGATCGGAGGGATCTATTTTGGAGAAAGAGGAAGAAAAGACGATGGCAATACAGCTTTTGACACCTGTATCTACACCCGGGATGAAATCCAACGATTGGCGAAAAAAGGATTTGAATTGGCCATGACCCGTAGCAAAAGATTGTGCTGTGTGGACAAAGCCAATGTTTTGGAAAGTTCACGCTTGTGGCGTGAAACCGTTCAAGCAATGGAGAAAGACTATCCAGAAGTAGAAGTCGCCTATGAATTTGTAGATGCCGTTGCCATGCGCTTGGTACAGTGGCCCAACAGTTATGATGTACTGATTACCGAAAATCTTTTTGGAGATATTTTGACGGACGAGGCTTCAGTCATTTCTGGATCCATGGGCTTGATGCCGTCGGCTTCTGTAGGATCTGATATCGGTTTGTATGAGCCCATCCACGGTTCATTCCCCCAAGCAGCAGGAAAAGACATCGCCAACCCCTTGGCCACCGTTCTCTCTGCCGCAATGATGTTTGAAATGTCTTTTGGATTAGAAGAGGAAGGCGCCTTGATCCGTAAGGTGGTCGATCAATCCCTAGAGGAAGGAATTGTAACTGAAGATTTGGTTGAAGGAAAAGCCAAAGCTTATAAAACCTCAGAGGTCGGAGATTATTTGGCCGCTCAGATAAGCTGATCTATACCTTTTAAAGGAATGACTAACCCTCCATTTTAGAGGGTTTTTTTGTGCTTAAAAAAATATTTGATATTTTTAAAATTATCAAATCCTACTACTGCCATGAAAAGTCTAAGGTTGATTCCCGACTTTTATCGAAAGCATCCCATTGTCAAAATAGATTTTAATAATTACATTTGGAATGAAAGCAATAACATTAAAATAGAACTTGAATTGGAGTTCGTCAATATGGTTCTGTACAAAAGAAATTAAATTACTCAATCAA
>JABGSU010000093.1 GCA_018647605.1 Flavobacteriaceae bacterium
AAGGGGGCGGCTGCAAAATTTATTATTCCCAGTGAACTAGCCTATGGATCCAGGGGCGCAGGAGGTGTTATTCCACCCAATGCGATCTTAATTTTTGAAGTAGAGTTGGTAGACTTTAGTTAGAAAATCCTTTGGGTTCATTACCCAATTTCCATTTGATACCACAACCCAAACTTGGCATTTGTTCCGTATTCTGTGGTTTTTTGTTTACTAAATTTTCGCAGGCTTGGAGTAAATCATGACCCGTAACAGGAATATCGTTTTGGGGACGGGAATCGTCAAATTTACCCCTGTAAACCAATTTTAAATTAGCATCAAAAAGATAAAAATCGGGAGTGCAAGCCGCTTCGTATGCCAATGCAACTTCTTGAGTTTCATCATACAGATAGGGAAATCCAAATGTGTTTTCTGAAGCCAGTCTTTTCATTAGCTCTGGGCGATCATCTGGATAATTTACTATATCGTTACTCGAAATGGCAACCGTATTAATGCCCCAAGTTTTTATTTCATTAGTTGCTTCTACTATTTTATCCAATAAATGGAGTACATAAGGGCAATGATTGCACATAAAGATCACCATTGTTCCTTTACCTCCTTTGATTTTATCAATGGACACGAGTGAATCATCGACAGGATTAGGTAGTGAAAAGGTGGGTGCTTTCGTATTTAACGGAAGCATATAGGATTTTGTTCTAGCCATTTTTAGTATTTATGGCGACAAATCTAAATAAAATTTGAACTGAAAAAAAAATCTGGGTTTGAAAATAAAGATCAAAAAACTAGATGTCCTCAAAATTTAGATCTGTAAAACCATTACCAGATACTTCTGCAGAATCCATATTTTTTTCTTTATCGAAATTCTTTTGATGTCTTTCGCTAATCACCTCCTCACCTCTCTCTTTTACAATGAAATCGACCATCTCTCCCAAAATGGAACTGAAATCATTAAAATCTTCTTTGTAGAGGTAAATTTTGTGTTTTTTGTAATGGAACGTTCCATCATCATTGGTGAACTTTTTACTTTCTGTAATGGTCAAGTAGTAGTCACTGGCCTTTGTCTCTCGAACGTCGAAAAAATAAGTTCTTCTTCCTGCCCTTAGAACCTTGGAAAATATTTCTTCCTGATCCCTGTCATTGTTATTGTACATTGAACTTTTGTTTAATTTTGTTATTATTCAAAATTCAAAAAAAAAATGAAACAAAACAAATTAATATTGCTTTTCGTTTTGTTGTTTGTTTAATAACTCGAAGTAAAACCCTTTTTGATTGAGCAGCTTTTGATGGTTTCCATCTTCAATAATATTGCCCTTGTCCAGTACAATAATATGATCAGCATCTTTTACTGATGAGATGCGATGACTTACAATGATAGTGGTTTTGTTTTGACAAAAACTCTTGAGGTTTCTCAGTATTTTTTCTTCAGTGTCAGTATCTACAGCCGAAAGGCAGTCATCGAAAAGTAATATTTTGGGGTCTTTGATCAATGCTCTTGCAATGGAAACCCTTTGTATTTGTCCGCCCGATAGGGTAAGTCCTCTTTCTCCTAACAGGGTTTTGTAGCCCTCTTTGAATTTTATGATGTTTTTATGAATGGCAGCATTTTTCGAGACTTCTATAATTTCTTTCTCAGTAACCTCTTTTTTTCCAAACCGAATATTATCCGCTATACTTTCCGAAAATAAGAAAGCATTTTGGGGGACGTTACCTATAAAACTCCTTAGTTTTTCAAGTTTAAAGTTTTTAATATCGTGACCGTCCAAGGTGATCTTTCCACCATCAGGATCATAAAAGCGATTGATGAGGTTGAGAAGAGAAGATTTTCCAGTGCCAACTTTTCCAATAATACCAAGTGTTTGTCCACTCTCTACACTGAAACTTATGTTATTAAGTGCTTTGATTTTGGTTTCGGGATAGACGAGTGTAACCTTTTCAAAACGAATGGTTCCCTTTATGTTTTGATCAACTCCTGGTCCATCTTGTATTTCGACTCTTTCATTCAGAAAGGAATTGATTCTTTTTTGGGAGGCTTCGGCTTCTTGTACTACTGAAGTAACCCAACCCAACACTGCCACAGGCCATGTTAACATATTGATATAAATGATAAATTCTGCCAATACCCCTATTTCGATGACACCATTCATGTATTGTTTTCCTCCTATAAAAATAACAATCAGATTACTCAGTCCAATTAAAAGAATCATGAGTGGGAAAAACCAAGCCTGTACTTTGACCAAACTCATATTTTTTTCTCTTGCTTCTAACGCCAAATTGTCAAAATTCTTATGGGTATTGTGTTCTAAACCGTAGGATTTGATGACCGAAATACCGCTAAAAGTTTCTTGGGTAAAGGAAGATAATTTGGAAAGCATTTCCTGAACTACTGTACTTCGGGCATTGATGACACGACTTAATTTGTAAATCGTAATAGACAAAAGAGGAAGAGGAATCAGAGTGTAAACCGATAGTTTTGGAGCAATACTGAACATGATGGTGATCACGCAGATGAATAGGGTAATGGTGTTGATACTATACATAATAGCAGGACCGACATACATCCTGACTTTGCTTACATCTTCGCTGATTCTACTCATCAGATCCCCAGTTCGATTGTTTTTATAAAAGCGTTGGGTAAGTTTTTGGTAGTGAGTAAAAATTTCATTTTTCAGATCATATTCAATATATCTCGATACATTAATGATGGTTTGACGCATGAGAAAAGTAAAGAAACCCGAGAGCAGTGTGGCTCCAATAATAATTAAAATATTATTTAGCATTAATTCCTTGAGGGATTCCATCGACCCCTGATTTTCTTGTAAGAACTTTTCAACAGCCGTAAGAGATTTGCCAATAAGTCGGGGTGCAAATAGCGAAAAAACCCTAGAGATGATGGTGATTACTATCCCCAAGAGTAGTTTAAATCTGTATTTTGTTAGGTATTTGTTGAGGTGTTGTAATGCTCCCATGGATGCTTTTCAGTGTCATCTATCCGACAAGCTTCAAAGTTAATCAAATGCTTTTGTTATCAAATTCAAAAAGCTTTTTAAGTTAGTTGTAATTAAAACTAAAGCCCTATTTTTGCGACAAAATTCATTTTACAAATGCTAACCCGAAGACATCTCCGGATAAAAGTAATGCAATCGTTGTATTCCTTTCTACAAAACCGGGACGGCAACTTAGCGGAAGAAGTTAAGTTTTTCAAACAAAGCTATCTCAACACTTTTTCATTATACCTCACACTTTTGGCTTTTTTCAAGTCCATACATGAACACGCGATTGATCAAACCGACTTACAAAAAGAATTACGTTCCGATGCCACTCCAGCCAACTCAGGAAAATTGGTTCAGAATAAAATTTTAAAATGCATTGCAGAGCATCCCATATTGACGAACTATATCAAAAAAAGAAAAATTAAATTTTGGGAATTAGATTTTGATTATGTCAAAACTAACTTTAAAATATTGATGGAGAGTGAGAAATTTGACGCTTATGCAAAAAAAGGATCCCCTACCTTGGAAGATGATAGGGCCATCCTTGCTTATTTTTTTAAGGAAATTATAGCTCC
>JABGSU010000094.1 GCA_018647605.1 Flavobacteriaceae bacterium
AGTCTGTCCTCGTTGGCCGCTTGAGTATCTCCCCTCAGTCTTTTTCTATGTCAAAATCAGAGCCGATGGAGGGACTCGAACCCACGACCTGCTGATTACAAATCAGCTGCTCTAGCCAGCTGAGCTACATCGGCTTTTTCTCAAAAAAAAAGACCGTAAAAACGGTCTGCAAAGTAAATATTATTTTTTCGGGTTACAAAACAATAATCTAAAAAAATCAGCATAAAAGTCGTTGCTTTTCTTTGCGTTTTTTCAAGACCCTTTCTGCAGAATCTGCAGCCGTGTTAATTGCCTCCTCAAAGGACTTGGCTGTCTTCTTTACAATCACATCATCTCCAGGGATTTCAATCTTTAATTCTGCGAACTTATTAACCTTATCAGAGGAGTTTTCCACTTTAGTATAAATAAAAAAAGCCACGATTTGATCGTAAAACTGTGCTGTTTTTTCCATTCTCTTTTTGGCGAATTCAACCAACTTGGCATCGGCGGTGTAATTGACAGATTGAAAATTTATTTTCATGGTATAAGGTTTAAGTTTTAATCACTTTATTTTTTACCCCTCGGATGGGCCTTTGCATAGATCTCTTGTATCCTCTTTAAACTAGTGTGTGTATAGACTTGGGTCGCAGCAACACTCTCATGTCCTAACAACTCTTTGACCGCATTTAGATCGGCTCCGTTGTTCAAAAGATGCGTAGCAAAACTGTGTCGCAACATATGGGGGCTTTTTTTTGCTTTAGTTGATACCTTACTAAAATAGTGATTTACCGTTTGATAAACAAACCCTTCCTTGAGTTTAACACCAGAGGACAAACAAAAAAAATGAGTAGCATCTGGTGCAACCAATTCTTTCTTTAAAGAAAGGTACTCCCTCAAGTATTCCACTGCATCGGGCAACAAAGGAATAATACGCTCTTTGTTCCGCTTGCCCAACACCTTTATGGAATTCGTTTCAAAATCTACCGCATTGGTTTTGAGGTCGATCAGTTCTTGACGTCTAATGCCTGTATAATACAACAAGCCGATAATCGTTTTTTGAAGTATCCCTTCATAATTTTGAGCAAACCAATCACTGTCTAACAATCGATCTACTTCCTCTGGCGAAAAAGGAACATTCACTTTTTTGGAAACCTTTAGCGGTCGATGTAATTTGAGTGGGGAAATACTGATCGTCTCTGTCCTGAGTAGGAAATTATAATAGGACCTGAGAACAGAAACCTTGCGATTGACCGTACGGTTGCTATTTTTCATTTCTACCAAAGATACAATCCAAGCTCTTATGGGGCTATAATCCGCATCCTCTATGTTTTCTAGAGCGAAGTGCTCGATACAAAAATCTCTAAAGTCGGTCAGATTTTTTTCGTAGGCAACACAGGTGTGTTTGGAATATTTTTTTTCGTGGGTAATATAATCCAGAAAACGATTGATGGACATAAAAAAAAGTTGTAAATCAAAGTTATGAAACTTAAGACTTACAACGTTTAATGGAAACGCAAATAAATGAGACTATTGGTTTTCTTGGTCTCTTAAGCGTTGAATGTATTGTGCCTTTTTGATTTTATCACGATTTCTGATAGAAGGCTTTACAAATTGCTTTCGGCTACGCAACTGGCGCATACCACCGGTTTTATCAAATTTTCGTTTGAATCGCTTTAATGCGCGATCGATATTTTCTCCGTCTTTAACTGGTATAATTAACATATCTTGGCACCTCCTTTCATAATGGTGCGCAAATATAGGAATAGAATCCCTAACCCAAGTAATAAAAAGAGAAATTTTAAGATTTTAGCAAATTGCGGGCAATCACCAGCTTTTGAATCTCGCTGGTTCCTTCTCCGATGGTACACAACTTAGAATCTCGAAAGAATTTTTCAACGGGGAAATCTTTGGTAAAACCATAGCCTCCGTGTATTTGAACAGCATTATTGGCGACTTTGACACAAACTTCGGAGGCGAATAATTTGGCCATTGCCCCGATTTGCGTGACATTTTTTCCGTGGTTTTTATCTTCTCCTGCTTGGTGGGTCATCAGGCTTGCTGCTTCGATTTCGGTGGCCATATCGGCCAACATAAAAGAAATACCCTGAAAACTACCAATGGGTTTACCAAACTGTTCGCGTTCTTTAGCATATTTTATCGAAGCTTCAAAAGCTCCTTTGGCGATTCCCAAAGAAAGTGCTGCAATAGAAATTCTTCCACCGTCCAATATTTTCATGGATTGGATAAAGCCCTCACCCACTTCTCCCAGACGATGGCTGTCTGGAACGATACAATTGTCAAAAACCATTTCAGCAGTTTCTGAGGCGCGCATACCCAATTTATTTTCTACTTTTCCTGAGCTAAAGCCCGGGGTCCCTTTTTCAATTACAAAACTGGTCATCCCATGGCTGTCACCTTTATCTCCATTTCGAAAAATAACAACCGCTAAATCGCAGGACTTACCGTGAGTAATAAAATTTTTAGTTCCATTGAGCACCCAGTGGTCTCCTTCTTTTTTGGCCGTTGCATTCATGCCTTTGGCATCTGAGCCCGTATTGTATTCGGTCAATCCCCATGCCCCCAGCCATTGGCCGGAAGCCAACTTGGGTAACCATTTCATTCTTTGTTCTTCATTACCAAAAAGATAGAGGTGTTGAGTGGCCAAAGAATTATGTGCTGCAACAGACAATCCTATCGAAGGGTCAACTTTCGAAATCTCTTCGATGATAGCTATATATTCGTGGTAACCCATTCCCGAACCGCCGTAGATTTCGGGAATCAAAACCCCCATAAAACCCAAATCTCCTGCTTTTTTGAGTACCGTAGCGGGAAAAAATTGGGACTCATCCCATTCCATTACATTCGGACGAATGTGCTGTTCTGAAAAACCTTTTGCGGACTCGGTGACCATTTTAATGATCTCGCCATAATTCACCCCCACCGTATTATCCAATTCAAACATAGTCTTAAAATCTCCGTAAATATAAACTTATTCTTGCTATTTTCAATGAGTCAAATCCTTCAATATTTTTCAGATCATCAAATGAAATTCCTTCCTGGGCCGTTATCCTTCTAATAATTTTATGGGCGTCGGAAGTAGTGATATAGGGCAAATCTACCAAATACTGATAAGAAATACTGTCCAATACCATCCTATCGATCTTTGGAAGAACCTGAATCTCAAACTTTTTTTTGATCCGATCCACCACTGAGCTATCCAAGCCATAAACCTCATACAATTAATCCATCTCACTGAACCCTTTTAATAATGATCTGTATTTGATGATCCGCTATGAGCGTTTTTTACACACACCATAAACACTTTGCAGTGCTTCTGCAACGCATTGGTTAAGTCCTCTTTTCTTGGGCTTTATATTTTTTACATCCTTATTTTTTTTATTCGAAGGAAAATCAAATAGGGCTTTAATAACGCCATGAGGCTGTCATCGATCCCTGCTACTGACTGAAATTGTGCTGCATTATTCATCCATTTTCCTGATTTCCTATGGTTCAATAGTTGATCAATAGAAGTGGGTTTCAAGCCCAAAACATAAGCGCGATAGTCTGTCAAATAATTGGGATTAAAAGGATAAAGATCGGGGGTTTTCGCCTTTGATTTTGCCATAGAATCGATGGCTTTTTTATGGTATTTCATGACCGCTTTATCCAACGGTACGTGTGTACTTTTGAGTGAAAAATCTTTAAGGTAAGAAACTCAAAGCAACAAAATAACCAATATCACAAGCTCATTACGCTGGGGTTTACTCATGTAGAAGTGGGAGCCAAAAAGTTTCATTTCTTCAGTTGAAGTCAGCGCTTATTGTCCCTGATGGCCGTCATATAAACTGTCAATTCTTCTTTTACTTTGGGATAAAGCAACATTAAGCCGATCATATTGGGAAAAACCAAGGCCAAAATCATAGCATCAGAGAAAGTCCATACGGCAGACATATCGCCAGCAGCTCCGATCACGATAAAAATCAAAAACAAAATTTTATAAGAAAGATCAGCGGCTTTACTTTTTCCAAAAACATACATCCAAGATTGCAGTCCGTAGTAGGACCAAGAGATCATTGTAGAAACCGCAAAAAGCACCACGGCCAAGGTCAAAAAAGGCCCTGCAAAAGCGATGTATTCCGAAAAGGCAGCAGCGGTAATGGCGGCTCCTTCAACGGCAACACCGTCAATCATTACCCTTCCTCCTTCACCACCGTAGTCAAAAACAGCATTGTCTCCGTTAAAAATAATGATTACCAAGGCTGTCATTGTACAGATCACTACCGTATCGATAAAGGGCTCCAAAAGCGCCACTAACCCCTCCGAGGCCGGATATTTTGTTTTCACTGCTGCATGGGCAATCGAAGCAGAACCTGCCCCGGCCTCATTGGAAAAAGCCGCACGGCGGAAACCCGTAATCAGCACCCCCAAAAAACCACCCAATCCTGCTTGAGGATTAAAAGCTTGGCTGAAGATCATGCCAAAAGCATCATCTACAAAACTGAGATTAGAACCTATAATATAAACACAGGCCAAGACATACATCAAAGCCATAAAAGGGACTATTTTTTCTGTAACCGAAGCAATCCTTTTGATCCCTCCGATGATGATAATGCCCACAAAGACCATCATGATTAATCCTATAATGGTTCGAGCAGAACCTCCCGTCATTCCAAAAGTAGAAACCAATTGCATGGCGGCTTGATTGGATTGGGCGGCATTACCTCCTCCAAACGAAGCACCAATACACAAAATCGCAAATGTCACAGCCAAAAACTTCCCGATTTTACCCAAACCACGTTCTTTTAATCCTTTGGTCAAATAATACATGGGACCTCCATAAACTGTTCCGTCTTCTCCAACATCGCGATAGCGCACCCCAAGAGTACACTCCACAAACTTGGTCGACATGCCCAACAATCCACAGAGGATCATCCAGAAGGTAGCCCCTGGGCCTCCAACTGCAATGGCCAGCGCTACCCCTGCAATATTCCCGTTGCCTACGGTACCTGAAACTGCGGTAGCCAAGGCTTGGAAATGGCTCACTTCGCCCTCCTGACTTTCATCTTTGATGGTATCTTTGATGTCTCCTTCAATCGCCAAATCTGGAGCCCCCGATTCGTGATGATCTAGGGCATCATATTTTCCGCTGACCGTTGCAATAGCTGTAGGAAAACGCTTCACATTGACAAAGCCAAAATAGAGGGTAAAAAATAATGCACCCCCGACCAATAGAATGATGATGGTAGGAATCGAAGTTCCTGGAAAATCGTGTAAAATCAGGGCGCCCCACCAATTTGCAATGGGTGTAAAAGCCTCATTGATTCGGTCGTCTAACCCTTGTTGTTGTCCTTGAACACTCCAAGGAATGAGGGTTGTTAACAATAGCATAATAAGGGTTTTGGAAAAAGATAGATCCTTCATGGGTGTTTTGTTGGTCTTCGCAATATCATAAAAACAAAAGGAAAATCAAATTAATCCAAATTAAACATTGTATTTAATTTTGCAATAGCAGCACTATTACCCAACACTATCAGTTTACAATGGGACTCCAATTTCATTTCGGCATGGGGGTTGATCATCAGTTGGCCCTTAGCACTCCTGAATCCTATCACATTACAATTGGTCTTTCGACGAATATCAAGATCGGACAGGGATTGATCAAGGTATTTTTTGGGCAGTGCATCGATGGCAATTTCTTCCAGGTTGGGACTGTCTTCTTCCAGCCAACTCAATTTTTCCAAAAATAGATCAAATTGGGAACCATCAACAAACTGGTCATATGATCCTCTACTATTTTATCGGGCATGATGATGTGGTTGGCTCCTGCACGTTTGAGCTTTGAACGATTGCTGTCTTCTGTCAAACGACTGACAATGAGCAGCTCGGGATTGAATTCTCTAGCAGACAAAACCACAAACAGATTGTCCACGTCGTTGGGCAATGCGGCAATCAAATGTTTGGCGGTTTTGATATTGGCTTGTTCCAAGATACTATCTTGGCGGGCATCTCCTATAATAAAGTTGATTTAATCCTGTCCTTTGATCAAATCGGGATTTTGTTCAATTACCACAAATCAACGTATGGTCTTTTAAAGAAGCGGTCATTTTGTTCATTTTTTTTTTGTTTGATTTTTTCAAAAATATTTTCGGTCAAAAAGTATTGGGTCATCTCTTTGAGGCCATAGGCAAAAACCGACAAGCTGATCACAATAAAGAATATGGTAAATAGTTTTGCAGCATCGCTCATGGGAGCGATCTCTCCAAAGCCAACCTTACTCAGGGTGATCACGGTCATGTAGAGGGCATCTATCAAGCCTATTTCGGGTAAGAGCCATAATATCCCAGCATACCTTACAAGAGATCACCAAAACTAAAAATACTGCAAAAAATAATTTGGGGCTAAAAAATCTCACGTCATAAATCGAATACAGAGGTTCGGTTGGTGTAGATCATGTCTTTGAGTTTGAGCCAAAAGGCCAAAGTAAGGTAAATAATAAATCCCCCCACTATGGTAGTAAAGGAGGCATAAATAAAAAAAAGACGGACACTTTTGACGTTCATTCCTAGAGAATCGGCCAATCGGGTGGAAACAGTAAAGCCGTGTTTTTCAAAAAAATGGCGCAATGAACTCATTTGACTCATAGACCAAATTTAAGACGAAAAGTCGAACAAATGAAATCCAACGGCACAACGCAGGCATC
>JABGSU010000095.1 GCA_018647605.1 Flavobacteriaceae bacterium
CAAACACAGCTCAAGTGGCCTCATGAATCTCCTAGAAGAGGAGCCAGCAACAGAAGACCTTTTGGTGATTTCGATACCGCTTATGGTGGTTGGGAAATAGAAGGAGAGCCCTACACCCATAGTGGAGACACCAAGTTCGATTGGTTCCGCTCGCGAATGTTGGGAGGAAGAACAAACCACTGGGGTAGAATTTCATTGCGATTTGGCCCCCGAGACTTTAAAGGAAAAGACCGTGATGGTTTGGGTGAGAATTGGCCCATTGGTTATGATGATCTCAAACCCTATTACGATAAAGTGGACCAACTTATTGGTGTTTTTGGTTCCAAAGAAAATATGCCTAATGAGCCGGATGGATTTTTTCTCCCTCCACCAAAGCCAAGGTTACACGAACTTTATTTTATCAAAGGAGCTCAAAAGGCTAACGTTCCAGTAATTCCTGCAAGACTTTCGATATTGACCAAACGAATTAATAATGATCGAGGCATATGTTTCTATTGCAACCAATGTAATCGATCCTGTTCGGTTTATGCCGATTTCTCTGCAGGTTCATGTTTGATTTTTCCAGCTCAAAAAAGTGGTGGTCAGGTTGACCTATATGTTGACAGCATGGTCAAAGAAGTTACCGTTGATGAAAACGGAAAAGCGACAGGGGTCAACTACGTTAATAAGGAGGATAATAGAGAATATAGTATCAAAGCAAGAGTGGTCATTTTGGCAGCCTCTGCCTGTAGTACTGCGCGAATTTTATTGAATTCAAAAAGCACTAAACATCCCAATGGATTGGGTAACTCCAGTAACTTGGTTGGAAAATATCTCCATGATTCTACGGGGGCAGATCGAATGGCTTTCATTCCAGACTTGATGAACCGAAAGCGATACAATGAAGATGGCGTTGGAGGAATGCATGTTTATACCCCCTGGTGGTTGGACAATAAAAAACTTGATTTCCCCAGAGGATATCACCTTGAAGTATGGGGAGGCATGGGAATGCCATCCTATGGGTTTGGATTTGACCCTAATATGTTCAATAAATTTTTTGGAGAAAAAGTAGGAGGCTATGGAGATCATCTCAGAGCCGATGTTAAAAAATATTATGGCTCTATGGTAGGAATTTCTGGAAGAGGAGAGTCAATTGCCATGAAAGAAAATTATTGTGAAATTGATCCCGATACTGTCGACGAATATGGTATTCCTGTTTTACGTTTTCATTACAAATGGTCTGATTTTGAAAAGAAACAAGCAGTCCATATGAATGATACTTTTGAGGAAATATTGGAAAATATGAGTGGTAAGCTCTTAGGAGAAAGGCCTGGAGTAGACAAAGATTTTGGTTTGCACACTCCTGGAAGAATTATTCATGAGGTCGGAACAACTCGGATGGGTAGCGATCCCAAAACCTCTGTAGTCAATGAGTTCGAACGTTTGCACGATGTCGATAACGTCTTTATCGTTGATGCAGGCCCTTTTGTATCACAAGCAGATAAAAATCCAACTTGGACCATTATGGCACTTTCTTGGAGAACTTCTGATTTTATCATTGAAGAATTAAAAAAACAAAACATTTAAATAATGGAAAGAAGAGAAAGCATAAAAGCCATGATGCTGGGATCTTTTGGGACCAGCCTTCTATTGCAAAGTTGTTTTGACACTTCAGCAGAGCAACTACAAGAGAAAATATGGAAATATCAGTATGGTAGGACTGCCAAAGAGGCAGCTCACGATCGAAAACTTTTGGGACAACAGTTTTTTGATGAACACCAAATGAAACTGATTGGCCGCTTGGCCGATCTGATTTTACCTCCCCACGACAATGGCTCCACGACAGAGGCTGAGGTTCCTGGTTTTATAGAGTTTATAGCCAAGGACATTCCCTCCCTGCAATCTCCTCTTAAATCGGGTTTAAAGTGGCTGGAAGAAGAATCAGACAAACAATTCCAGGGCTCATTTCTAGACATTTCTGAAGGAGATCAAAAATCAATCTTAGATGACATTGCATTCCAAGTTGAGGGTGTTGAAAAACAAACTGATGGTATTGCTTTTTTCTCCCTGATTAGAGACCTTGTCATGACAGGATATTTCACCTCAGAAGCAGGGTTGAAGGATTTGGGCTACATGGGAAATACCCCTAATGTGTGGGATGGTATTCCAGAAGATGTACTTAAAGACCACGATGTTGCCTATGATGAAGCTTGGTTAGCTAAATGTATTGATCAGAATACTCGTAATGAAATTGCAAAATGGGATAAAAATGGCAACTTGCTGAATTAAAATAATCTCCATTAGAAATTTTTTTTTCCTCCTAGTTCTCATTTAATATTTCCCTACAAAGGTTGATCAAAAGAACATCGACTAATCTTAAACTCCCTATAGTTTTGGGATTATTACCAGACTTAAAATATTATTTCAAATATAAATCACAATAAATTTTTAGAACATGAAATTGCAAAATGGGATGAAAATGTTATATTACTAAATCAAAACCTCATTATTATGAATAGAAAACAATTTTTGTCTATTGCAGGAATTTCTAGCTTAGGAATGGCTTTTCCTACCCCTATATTCTCAAGCAATGGCTCAGTTAAAAATAAAATCTCCTTGGCGCAATGGTCGTTGAATAGATCTTTTTTCTCTGGAAAAAAAGATGCTATGGACTTTCCAATTCATGCGGCCTCAATGGGGTTCGCTGGTGTTGAATATGTC
>JABGSU010000096.1 GCA_018647605.1 Flavobacteriaceae bacterium
AGACCCCCATTTTTACACAAGACAATGGTAAAACTCCCTATAAGTTGGTGGTGACTTTTCCTGATCGAGATCAATTTGTTTTCTCCTCCATTATAAGTGTTGCTGGACTGTCTGCATTTCTGACTCTATTTATTATCATCGTTTCAACTACTGCCATCTATCAAATTATCAGGCAAAAAAAAGTTTCAGAAATTAAATCGGATTTCATCAATAATATGTCGCATGAGTTTAAAACTCCCATAGCCACAATTAATTTGGCTCTGGATGCTATTTCTAATCCAAAGACGCAAAGTTCCAAGACAGGATTGTTGAAGTATGTAAAAATGATTAGGGAGGAAAATCAACGAATGCTTTCTCAGGTAGAAAATGTTTTGATGATCTCGAGGCTTGAAAAAAGTTCTTTGCCTATCGATTTGTCTCCAATTGATTTACACGATGCAATAGAAGATGCCATCCGCCATGTAGATTTGATTGCTAAAAATCAGAAAGGTAAAATCATTACTCATCTGAATGCCACTCAAACTCAATTTGAAGGTAATATGAATCACTTCACTAGCCTTATCGTAAACATGTTGGATAATGCCATGAAGTATTCAGATGAGGCTCCAGTGGTTACCCTTCATACTGCCAATGTTGGTAAATCCATTCAACTCAAAATCAGTGATGAGGGAATTGGTATGGACATGAATACACAGAAACATATATTCGACAAGTTTTTTCGACAGCAAGTTGGAAACATTCACAATATTAAGGGGCATGGTCTGGGACTGTCTTATGTAAAAAAAATAGTTGAGCTTCATGGAGGACATATAGAACTAAAAAGTAAACGAGGTGAGGGAACGACCTTCACTATTTTAATACCATTGCTCTAATAAATACCAACTAAAAACCGAATGTTTATGACGATTGCAGAACAAAAGAAAATTTTAATTGTAGAGGACGATTTTAATTTTGGAAACATACTCAGGGACTATTTGATTCTTAACGACTATAATATAGTATTAGCCAAAAATGGAATTGAGGGAATGGAAAAATTTGAAAAAGAAAATTTTGATCTCTGTATTTTGGATGTAATGATGCCTTTCAAGGATGGATTTACCTTGGGAAAAGAGATTAGAGAAAAAAACGAGAATATTCCTTTGTTTTTTCTCTCTGCCAAAACTTTAAAAGAGGATGTTTTAAGAGGTTTTAAAATTGGAGCCGATGATTACCTTACCAAACCCTTTGACTCGGAGGTACTGTTAGCCAAAATCAAAGCCATTCTAAACCGCAAAAATTTTGTAAATATTCCCGAATCTGAAAATTTTGAATTTGTAATAGGGAAGTTTAGTTTCAATTCAAAACTTCGATTTCTTAACTATGGAGAGGAAGACTCCATTAAGCTCTCACCTAAGGAAAATCAATTGTTACGGCTACTGGTTTTGCATATCAATGATTTACTCCCTCGTGAAATGGCTCTGAATAAAATTTGGAGAGATGATAATTATTTTACTTCCAGAAGCATGGATGTTTATATCGCCAAACTCAGAAAATATTTAAAACCAGATGAATCTGTTGAAATTTTAAACATTCACGGAGAAGGTTTTAGATTGGTGGTAAAGTAGCAAAGTCTAACTTATTGGTTTCTAGGGTGAAATTTTTCCATTACCTTTTTTAGGAACTTTTTATCCAAATGGGTATAAATCTCTGTTGTTGTAATACTCTCATGCCCCATCAAAAGCTGTATACTTCTCAAATCTGCACCGTTTTCTAATAAATGTGTGGCAAAGGAATGGCGAAATGTATGAGGACTGATTTTCTTTTTGATTCCTGCTTTTCTTGCCGACTCTTTGATAATGGTAAAAATCATAGCTCGGGTAATTTTCCGTCCATTCCTGTTAAGGAATAATACATCGTTATCCTCTTTTTTAATTTTTTTAAAAACTCGTATTTCGTCCATATAAATTTTAATGAACTTTTTGGAATAATTACCTAGGGGAACCAAACGCTGTTTGTCTCCTTTTCCAATAACCCTGATGATGTCTTCTTTAAAAAAAATATTTGACAGTCTTAAATTCACCAATTCGCTTACCCTTAATCCACTACCGTAAAGAGTTTCTATAATGGCTCTGTTCCTGTGCCCATGGGGCTGATTCAATTCAATTCCATTGAGAATTTTTTCAATTTCAGTTAAATTGAGGGTAACAGGAAGTTTTCTTCCCAACTTGGGGCCTTCGATCAAATCAGCAGGGGAGTCTGACCTTATTTTTTCGAAAATCAAAAAATTAAAAAAGCTCTTTATAGCTGATATTCTCCTAGCCTGACTATTTGCACTGATAGACTTTGAATATTGATAAATGAATTCTTGAAGTGTTTCTTTGGAACAGTTTTTCGGATTTTCTTCAATGTTTTTTGAGAGGATAAAATCAGCTAACCCATTGATGTCCAAGCTGTAATTTTTTAGGGTGTTTTCGGACAACCCCCTTTCAATTTTCAGGTAGAATTCGTAGTCAAGAATGATATTTTTCCAATCCAAGTCGTTACAAAATTAAGTATTTAAATTTGTAACTTAATTTAGTATAAAGGTTATTATTTTGTGGTTCCCTCGTTTTTTTATCATCTAATTCTAGCACACTATTTATAGGCGGTGTGAATTTTTTGGTTACTTTTTTACCACCTTTATTAAGTTGCTCTGTAAAAGGATTTACGATTACCTCGTGTGGATTCTTGCGTGCTGAAAAAACATTTTCGTAAAATAAGTTTCGGATTTTTGATAAAATTTCGTCTGACGTAAGTCCAACTTGAGTAGTATGCTCACCAATAATAGTTTTAATAGCTGAAAGAGTTTTGTTATTTGGAATTTGGACAACAAAATTTGAATTTTATTGGGTTAAATTTTTAAAAGTAGAAGTGTAAATTTTACCATTGAAGACAGAGCCTTCAACAAATTCCACATGTCCGCTACAAAATATATTACCGTCCATATTTCCTTCTAATAAAATGTTTTCACAGATGGCATCTCCTTTCATGGTGGCGGATTTTTCCACGACCAATTTGTTTGAGGTAAAAATAGTTCCTGTAAAACTATATTCAAGTTTGATTGATTTACTCGATTTGAGGTAGCCTTTGATATAACTTTCGGTGGGTATAAAAATAGGGGAGTCTTTATTCAATTAAGATAAAGATTCTGAATCTTCAAAAAATTTTTCTTTGGATGACATAGTAAATAAGATTTAGGTCTAGTAGAAGTAATAATTATACTTACAAAATAAAAATAATAACTTCCTAAAATATTATTTAACAATTATTATAAAACAAATAATGGTTAATTTTGAGAAAATAATCAAAAATGAAAATAGTCGTCATTAATGGTCCTAATCTTAACCTTTTAGGAACTCGAGAGCCAGGTATCTATGGAGATCAGACTTTTGAAGAATACTATGAAAGTTTAATATCAGACTTTCCTCAAGTTACGTTTGACTATTTTCAATCTAATATTGAAGGAGCGCTTATCGATTGTATTCAGAAAGAGGGTTTTTCTTGCGATGGTATTTTATTAAATGCTGCAGCCTATACGCATACCTCTGTAGGAATTGGTGATGCAATTAAAGCCATAGACGCTCCAGTGATTGAAATACACATTTCAAATACCTTTTCAAGAGAGGATTTTAGACATAAATCTTACATCTCTCCTGTAGCCAAAGGCATTATCGTTGGTTTTGGATTGGAGAGTTACCGTTTGGGTGTTGAAGCCTTTTTGAAATCCTAGAGGTGAATGACTTCATCATAGGCATCAGCTACGGCTTCCATTACAGCTTCACTCATGGTTGGATGAGGATGAACCGCTTTGAGTACCTCGTGTCCTGTGGTTTCTAATTTTCGACCCAGCACGGCTTCAGCGATCATATCTGTTACGCCCACTCCAATCATATGGCATCCTAGCCACTCTCCGTATTTGGCATCAAAAATCACTTTGACAAATCCTTCTGAAGTACCTCCTGCTTGTGCTTTTCCTGAAGCGGAAAAAGGAAACTTGCCTACTTTAATTTCATAACCCTTTTCTCTGGCTTGGGCTTCGGTTAGTCCTACAGAAGCTATTTCAGGGAAACAGTAGGTACAACCTGGGATATTTCCATAGTCGAGGGGCTCAACGTGTTGGTCTGCTATTTTTTCTACACACAAAATTCCTTCAGCAGAGGCTACGTGTGCCAGGGCTTGTCCTGAAGTTACGTCCCCGATGGCATAATAGCCTGGGAGGTTGGTCTGATAAAAGTCGTTGACCAATATTTTGTCTCTGTCAACAGCTATTCCTAGGTCTTCCAGCCCTAAATTTTCAATATTGGATTTGATGCCAACAGCAGAGAGTGCTATATCAGCATCAAGTATTTCTTCACCTTTGGCTGTTTTTACGGTGGCTTTTACTCCTTTTCCGGAGGTGTCTACAGCAGTCACTTCAGCACTTGTCATTATTTTGATTCCACTTTTCTTGAAGCTTTTTTCGAGTTGTTTAGAAATTTCTTCATCTTCTACTGGAACGATACGGTCTAGGTATTCTACGATGGTTACCTCAGTTCCCATGGCATTGAAGAAATAGGCAAATTCAATTCCTATGGCACCTGAGCCAACTACAATGAGTTTTTTGGGTTGCTTCGGTAAAGTCATTGCTTCACGATAGCCAATTACTTTTTTCCCGTCTTGTGGTAAGCTTGGCAGTGCCCTGGATCGAGCACCTGTAGCAATAATGATGTGTTTGGCTTTAAACTCTTCTGTTTTCTTACCATTGGTAACACTAATTTTTTTGCCAGCTAATATTTTTCCATGCCCTTTAATCACGTCAATTTTATTTTTCTTCATCAAAAATTGAACACCCTTACTCATACCAGCGGCGACGTTTCGGCTTCTGTTAACTACAGCATCGAAATCTTTGTCATATTCTTTAACTTTCAATCCGTAATCTTCCGCATGTTTGAGGTAATTGAAAACTTGAGCAGATTTTAATAAAGCTTTAGTAGGAATACACCCCCAATTGAGACAAACGCCTCCCAAACTTTCTTTCTCTACAACTGCTGTTTTTAGTCCCAATTGGGAAGCCCTAATGGCAGTTACATAGCCTCCCGGACCACTTCCAACTACGGTTACATCATATTCTTTCATTTGGATTGTCGTTTAAATTCAGCACAAATTTAAGAAACTGTTAGGTATTTTTAGCCTATTGTTTACTCTGGCTTTTTATTAAAATTGATACTGGCAGAATTCACACAATAACGCAGCCCAGTTTGAGTGGGGCCGTCATTGAATACATGACCTTGATGCCCTCCACAATTGGCGCATATAATTTCAGTTCTAAGGATTCCTCCTGAATGATCTGGAACCAATTCCAAAGCTCCTTCAATGGCTTGATCATAGCTGGGCCAACCACAATGGCTGTCAAACTTATTTTCACTAAAGTATAGTGGAGCGTCACATCCTTTGCAGATATAGGTTCCTTTTTCATAATGGTCGTTGAATTTTCCCGTAAAAGGATGTTCAGTTCCTTTTTCTCTTAAAATATTATATTCTTGTGAACTGAGTTCAGCTTTCCAAGCTTCCTCAGTTTTATCAAAGGGATATTTTTTGTTTTTACTCATTGGGAACAAAATTTAGGGCTGCCGAGTTAATACAGTGTCTTTTTCCAGTGGTCTCTTTGGGTCCATCATTAAAGACATGTCCTAAATGTCCACCGCATTTATTGCATTTAAGTTCTTTTCGAGCGTAACCCAGTTTGTAGTCCAGATCATATTCTATGTTGGATTCGACGGCACGGTCAAATGAGGGCCACCCACATTTGGAATCGTATTTGTTTTCGGAAAGGTATAGGGGGGTATTGCACCCTGCACAGGTGTAGGTTCCTTTTTCCTTGTGGTTGTTATATTTTCCAGTAAAAGGATATTCTGTTTCAGCTTTTCTCAAAACCAGATAAGACATTTTTGGAAGTTCTTTTTTCCATTGCTCCTCTGTTTTTTTGACGGTATAACTTTTATTTTCATGCGTTTTTTTTTCTTGAGATATTCCACTAAAGCTGACAAAAACAAATACAATAAAAAATAAAAAGAAGATTCTTTTTTTCATTTGATCGAGGGTTGTATTATTTATTTAAAGATAGTTGATTTTAAAAAATAAATCTATTTAGAGAGGTCAAAACAAATGAATTCATAAATTGTACCCACTTCTCAAATGAAAGGATGGAAAAAAAAGACCGATTGAAAAAAGGAAATACCAGATTAATAAACGCTTGGGCTTCCTACGATTGGGCCAACTCAGTGTATCCACTGGTCATTAGCTCGACTGTTTTCCCCATCTACTACACTACTTTATCTCAGGAAATAAATACCATTGAATTTTTGGGATACGATTTTAAGAATACAGCTTTGATCAGTTTTGTCACCGCAATGGCTTTTGTCGTGGTGGCCTTCAATTCCCCATTATTGTCCGGAATAGCTGATTATATCGGAAATAAAAAAAAGTTCATGAAAATATTTGTCTACATAGGATCGGTTTCCTGTATGGGACTTTATTTCTTTGAATTGGACAGTATTTATATTGGGATGCTATTTTATTTTTTAGCCTTGATTGGCTTTTGGGCGAGTTTGGTTTTTTACAATTCTTATTTACCAGATATAGCACTCCCTGAACAACAAGATTTTGCAAGTGCTAGAGGCTTTTCAATGGGTTATGTAGGAAGTATTTTATTGTTGATTTTCAACTTATCGATGGTGCTACAGCCTGATTGGTATGGGATTACAGGTAATCCGCAAGAGTCCTCCATGAAAGCAATGAAATACTCTTTTGTCACTGTAGGGCTTTGGTGGGCTGTTTTCAGTCAATACGCTTTTTATCATTTGCCAAATGGTAATAGTTCTGGAAAAGTAACCAAAGATATATTTTGGAATGGTTTTTTAGAACTTAAAAAAGTATGGTACCAGTTGGATGACTACCCCGTTCTTAAAAGATTCTTACCGGCCTTTTTTGTTTATAGTACAGCATTGCAAACGGTAATTTTAATCGCAACTTATTTCGGAGAGGAAGAGATTGTGTGGGCGAATAGTGAACAAAAGACAATTGGATTGATTGTCAGTATATTACTTATCCAAATTGTTGGCATTTTTGGAGCCTATACTACTGCCTACGCCTCTAAAAGGTTCGGTAATATTACTACTCTTATTGTTGTTAATTTTATTTGGGCAGTATTGTGTGTTTTTGCATTTTTTATCAAAACTCCAACGGAGTTTTATACTGCTGCTGCTGGTGTAGGAATGGTCATGGGAGGTATACAGGCTTTGTCTCGATCCACTTATTCTAAATTGATCCCTGAAACAGATGATACTACTTCTTTTTTTAGTTTTTATGATGTGACAGAGAAAGTAGGAATAATTATAGGGATGTCTATGTTTGGTATCATCGACCAAATTACTGGAAGCATGCGCAATTCTATTCTTTTTTTTCTTATTCTTTTCGTTGTAGGAGCTCTCTTATTGAGCCGTATTCCAAATAACCGAATAGGAAATAAATTATAAATTAATTGGGTTGGCACAACAATTGGACTTATGTATAATAAATTACGAATGATAGTGTTTATATAATTATTCCCCCGTACTTATATCACTTTTCATGACAACTTGACTGAAAAAACATATATGGCCAAATCTAGTTTTACATCATTTGACAATTTGACACTCCAGGGCATTGAGGCAGAAGCTGAACTCATTCCCCTACTTACTACAGAGGATGAAGAAGCGCTGAGGAATGAAGAATTACCTGAAGAAGTTCCTATCCTTCCCTTGAGAAATACTGTACTTTTCCCAGGTGTAGTCATCCCCATTACTGCGGGAAGAGATAAATCCATTCAACTGATTAAAGATGTTAATAAAACCGATAAGATCATCGGAGTTGTGGCGCAAAAGGATCAGAATATTGAAAATCCCAGCCCTAGTGATATTTATTCCTTAGGTACAGTAGCTCAAATATTAAGAGTTCTTAAAATGCCTGATGGTAATACCACTGTCATTATCCAAGGAAAAAGAAGGTTTGAGATTCAAAGTATTGTCTCCGAAGACCCTTATCTACGGGCTTCTATAAAACCTGTAGAAGAAACCCTTCCTCAAAAAGGGAATTCTGAGTTCAAAGCCATTATTGATTCCATAAAAGATATGGCGCTTAAGATCATTCAGGAAAACCCCAATATTCCTTCTGAAGCTTCTTTTGCTATCAAAAACATACAAAGTCATGCTTTTCTGATCAATTTTGTTTCTTCTAATATGAACCTTTCGGTCAAGGAAAAACAAAGGGTTTTATCTATTGTTGATATAAAAGATAGTGCCATTGAGTGTTTGAAGCTCATGAATGTTGAATATCAAAAGTTGGAATTAAAAAATGATATCCAATCGAAGGTAAGAACAGACCTTGACCAGCAGCAAAGAGAGTACTATCTCAATCAACAAATGAAAACGATCCAGGAAGAACTGGGTGTAGTTTCTTTTGAACAAGAAGTGGAGGAAATGCGTGTCCGTTCCAAAGAAAAAAAATGGGACAAAGCTGTAAGAGAGGTATTCAATAAGGAATTATTCAAACTTCAGCGCATGAATCCGCAAGTGGCGGAGTATTCAGTACAGAGAAATTATTTGGATCTTTTTCTTGACCTGCCTTGGAATGAATTTTCAGAGGATAAATTTGATTTAAAGAAAGCTCAAAAAATCCTTGATAGAGATCACTTTGGATTAGAGGACGTAAAAAAACGTATCATTGAATATTTGGCGGTGTTAAAACTTCGGAATGACATGAAATCTCCCATTTTGTGTTTGTATGGTCCTCCAGGAGTAGGGAAGACCTCTTTGGGAAAATCCATAGCCGAATCGATTGGACGATCCTACGTCAGAATTTCGTTGGGAGGGATGAGAGATGAAGCAGAAATAAGAGGCCACCGTAAGACCTATATCGGTGCTTTACCGGGACGTATCATTCAGAGTATTAAAAAAGCAGAAACTTCTAACCCCGTTTTTGTTTTGGATGAGATCGATAAGATGAGCAACGGTGCCCAAGGCGATCCAGCTGCTGCCCTATTGGAGGTTTTGGATCATGAGCAAAATACAGCTTTTTATGATAATTTTTTGGAAATGGGCTACGATTTATCAAAAGTTATGTTTATTGCCACTGCCAATAGTTTTGCTTCGATACACCCTGCCCTTAGGGATCGAATGGAAATGATAAATATTTCTGGTTATACCATGGAAGAAAAATCTGCTATAGCCCAAAGACATTTGTTGCCCAAACAGTTGAAGGAGCACGGTTTGCAGAAAAAACACCTTACACTTAATAAGTCTGTTTTCGACAAAATTGTAGAGGGTTACACAAGAGAATCAGGTGTTAGAGGCTTGGAAAAACAGATTGCTAAAGCAGTTCGGTATGCGGCTAAATCCATAGCCATGGAAGAGGACTACAAAAAAAGACCTGCCCGAGAGGATTTGGCAAATATACTTGGACCAGAAAAAGTTCACCGCGATCTATATGAAAACAACCATGTTGCTGGTGTAGTTACTGGCTTGGCTTGGACCTCAGTTGGAGGAGATATTCTTTTTATTGAATCGGCCATATCTGAAGGAAAAGGACAGCTTTCCATAACGGGAAATCTAGGGAAGGTAATGAAAGAGTCTGCTAGCATTGCGATGGAGTTTATCAAGTCCAATAAATCATTTTTGGGTCTGGAGGCATTTGCTTTTGATCAATACAACATTCACATTCATGTTCCAGAAGGTGCCACTCCAAAAGATGGTCCCAGTGCAGGGATTACAATGCTTACTTCCTTGGTGTCTTTACTGACCCAAAAAAGGGTGAAGAGTAAATTGGCGATGACAGGAGAAATTACCCTTAGGGGCAAAGTGTTGCCTGTTGGAGGGATCAAAGAGAAAATTTTAGCTGCCAAACGTTCTAAAATTAAAGAGATCATTTTGTGTAAGGATAACAAGAAAGACATCGATGAAATCAATCAAAAATATTTGAAAGGCCTTACTTTTCATTATGTTAGGGAGATGAAAAATGTGCTTGACATTGCTATACTCTCAAAAAAAGTACTTCATCCCAAGACATTTAAATCCTAATCTATTGAACCCTTCTTCTATCATAGCCATTGACGGATTTGCTTCTACAGGAAAAAGTACCTTGGCTAAGAGGCTTTCCCAACATTATAAAATTCCCTTTATTGACTCAGGTGCTATGTATCGTGGAATCACACTTTTTGCGATTGAAAAAAAAATTTTAAAGGGGGATAATTTAGATCGAAAGGGACTTGGTTTTGCATTGGAAGGGATAAAAATAAAATTTGATTTTAATAGTGGCGACTTATTCCTTAACGGAGAAAATATTGCTGAAAAAATAAGACTTCCTTTGGTGTCCGATCATGTAAGCTCTATTGCTGCTTTGTCATTTATTAGAGATTTTTTACTTAAGCAATTGCGCCAGATGGGACAAGAAAGTGGCTTGGTGATGGATGGTAGAGACATAGGTACTGTCGTTTTTCCAGAGGCCGACTACAAGTTTTTTTTTAATGCCCAACCTGAGGTGAGAGCCCAGCGCCGTTTCGAAGAACTAAAAGCACAGGGTCAAAAAATTACTTTTGATGCAGTGTTGGAAAATTTAATTCAACGAGATGCGCTTGATAGTGATAGAGATGTAGCTCCCCTTCGCAGAGCATACGATGCTATCGAAATTGATACGTCAGAGCGAACTACTGATGAAGTTTTCGCCTTTTTACTTCAAAAAATAGAAGCCAAATAAAATAGCTAAATATTTGTAGGTTAGCATATTCCTCTTAAATTTGCGCACTCTTAATTGACAGGGAAAAAGAGAGTGAGTTAAATTGTATTAATCACTTCTGTTGTTTTAATTAATTTTCCCGGACGACAGAATACAAATTTTATCACAGCCATGGCTGAGAAAAAAACAGCTTCAACCAAAGCTGCATCTGCAGAAAAAGTTGAAAAAACCAAAAAAGCAGCACCAAAAAAAACTACTGCTGCTAAAAAAACCACTACAACAAAAAAATCAACAATTACCAAGAAAGCTAAGGCTCCTGCAAAAGCAACGCCCGTAAAAAAGTCAAAGGCAGTTCAGAAAACTACTATTTCTCCAGTTGAGGCCACCGCCACTCCAATAGAAAAAGCAGCACCTGTAAAGTCCAAAGCAAAAGAACCCCTTGAGGTAGACGAATTTCTTGAAAACTTCAACTGGCACAATTACCAAGAAGGAATTGATGTCATTGAAGATGATCAATTGAAAGAATTTGAGGCATTGGTTGCAGAAAACTTTGTTGATACTGCCGATGAAGATGTATTGGACGGAATCATTGTTCATCTTACAGACCGTGAGGCCATTATCGATATCAATGCCAAATCAGAAGGTGTTATTTCTCTTAATGAATTCCGATACAATCCAAACCTTAAAGTAGGAGATAAAGTTGAGGTAATTGTCGACACTAGAGAAGATAAAACAGGTCAATTAATATTATCCCATCGAAAAGCAAGGGTTATCAAAGCTTGGGAACGTGTGAATAATGCTCATGACAATGGCGAAATTGTAAACGGATTTGTTAAATGCCGTACCAAAGGAGGAATGATTGTTGACGTATTTGGAATCGAAGCTTTTTTACCTGGTTCACAAATCGATGTGAAGCCTATTAGAGATTACGATCAGTATGTCGATAAAACTATGGAATTTAAAGTGGTGAAAATTAACCACGAATTCAAAAACGTAGTAGTTTCTCACAAAGCATTGATCGAAGCCGATCTCGAAGAACAAAAGAAAGAGATTATAGGTCAATTAGAAAAAGGTCAAGTTCTAGAAGGTACGGTAAAAAACATCACTTCCTATGGAGTGTTTGTTGATCTGGGCGGGGTTGACGGACTGGTTCACATTACCGATTTATCATGGAGTAGAATCAACCACCCCAACGAAATTTTGGAACTGGATCAGAAACTCAACGTAGTTATCTTAGATTTTGATGATGATAAATCAAGAATCCAATTGGGCTTGAAACAATTGAGTGCTCACCCATGGGATCGATTGAGTGAAACCCTTAAAGAAGGAGACCAAGTCAAAGGAAAAGTAGTCGTTATTGCAGATTACGGTGCCTTTATTGAAATAGAAGAAGGAGTAGAAGGTTTGGTTCATGTCTCTGAAATGTCGTGGTCTACCCACCTAAGATCTGCCCAAGATTTTGTAAAAGTTGGCGATGAAGTAGATGCGGTCTTACTTAGTTTGGATCGTGAAACCCGAAAAATGTCTTTGGGGATTAAACAACTCACACCTGATCCATGGACTGATATTACTTCTAAGTATCCTGTGGGTTCCAAACATAAAGGAATTGTTAGAAACTTCACCAACTTTGGCGTATTCATTGAGTTGGAAGAAGGAGTTGACGGATTGGTTTATATTTCAGACTTGTCTTGGACTAAAAAAGTAAAACATCCTTCAGAATTATTGGCCTTGGCTGATGAGATCGATGTTGTTGTACTGGAGCTGGATGTTGAAGGTAGAAAATTAAGCCTTGGACACAAGCAAACCCAAGACAACCCATGGGACAAATATGCAGATGAGTTTGCTTTAGACTCTATTCACAAAACTGCCATTACTGAAATCGTAGATAAAGGGGCAACCATTATATTCAATGAGGATGTAGTTGCATTTGTCCCCCAAAGGCATATGGAAAAGGAAGATGGTTCTAAACTTACTAAAGGTGAAGAAGCTGAGTTCAAGATCATTGAATTCAACAAGGAGTTTAAGCGAGTTGTCGCCTCTCACACCAATTTGTTTAAAGAGCAAGAGAAAATTAATTATACTAGGGCTGCTAAAAAAGTCAAAGAAGGTAATTCTGAAAAAACCACACTTGGTGATTTAGATGCTTTGGCAAACTTAAAGCAAAAGATGAAAGATAATGACTAGGATTAATTATCATTCTTCTTAATGTTTAAGCCCTTCCTCTGGAAGGGCTTTTTTGTTCTATGGATTCATTAAAAAATGATACTTTTGTGCTATCAAAAGCTGTTATGTCTCCCAGAATACTTCTTTCTCATAAAAAAATAGAAATCATTCTCAACCGATTGGCTTGTCAATTGATTGAAAAGTATAATGATTTTGAGGAGGTTGTACTGGTAGGATTACAACCCAGGGGCATTCATTTACTAAATCGCCTGGTGGAATTGTTGGAAAAGGATTATGGTATTGAAAAGGTTATCAATGGAAAACTGGATATTACTTTTTTTAGAGATGATTTTAGACGTTTTGATAAAACCCTTTCCCCTTCTTCCTCCGAAATGGAATTGACTATAGAAGGGAAATCTGTAGTTATTATTGACGATGTACTTTATACTGGTAGAAGTATTAGGGCTGCTTTGACGGCTTTGGATAATTATGGACGCCCCAACGATATTCAATTGCTGGTCTTAATCGATCGAAGGTTTAGTCGAGACTTGCCCATACAACCCGATTATATTGGGGCGCAGGTAGATGCCTTAGAAGGAGATAAAGTGAGGGTTCAGTGGAAAGACATATCAAAAGAAGACACAGTATTCATTGAAAAAAGATAACCATTGGAACAATTAAGTGTCAACCATTTATTGGGCATTAAATACCTCAAAGAAGAGGATATTCAGTTGATTTTTAAAACGGCTGATCGTTTTAAAGAAATTATCAATCGTCCCATCAAAAAAGTTCCCAGTCTTAGGGACATTACCATTGCCAATTTATTTTTTGAGAATAGTACCCGAACCAAACTTTCTTTTGAGTTGGCCGAAAAAAGACTAAGTGCAGATGTTATAAACTTTTCTGCTTCACAGTCCTCTGTTAAAAAAGGGGAAACTTTGATTGATACGGTCAATAATATTTTGGCCATGAAAGTGGATGTTGTTGTAATGCGTCATCCCAATCCAGGAGCTGCTTTATTCCTTTCTAAAAATGTTGATGCCTGTATCATTAATGCAGGAGATGGAACCCACGAACATCCCTCTCAGGCACTTTTAGACGCCTATTCTATCCAAGAAAAACTTGGTGATATGAGAGGTAAGAAAATTGCTATAGTTGGAGATATTCTTCACTCTAGAGTGGCTTTGTCAAATATTTATGCTCTTAAGATGTTGGGTGCTGAGGTTAAAATATGTGGTCCTAAATCACTAATTCCAAAACATATTGATTCTCTGGGAGTGAATGTGAGTACAGACCTTATGCAAACGCTCAAATGGTGTGATGCCGTCAATATGCTCAGGGTTCAAAACGAGAGAATGGATTTGAATTATTTCCCCTCTACTAGAGAATATGCTCAACTCTATGGATTGAATTTAAAAAAACTGGAAAGCCTTAAAAAGGATATTATTTTGTTACATCCAGGACCCATTAACCGTGGTGTGGAAATTACCTCTGATGTCGCAGATTCCAAAAATGCTATTATATTGGATCAAGTGGAAAATGGAGTGGCCATAAGAATGGCCATCATTTATTTGCTAGTTGCTAAACTTAATATTCCTTCTACATGACTACGGTAATTAAGGAAACTTACCTTTATTTTAACCTTGAACCTAAGGAAGAGGTCACTTTGAATTCGATTTTATCATCAACAGATTTGTCGATTGATATTATTTTTGATTTGCTGTCAATTGATACTGTGAATGAATCTCTTCTAGACTACTTAGAGGAAATAAATGAGTATATCATTACAAAAGGTTTATGTATGGTTTTGGTACTCAAAGATGCCCCATTGAGTCTTAAACTAGAATCTATGAACATAGTACCTTCACTTACAGAGGCAGAGGATTATTTGCAAATGGAACAAATTCAGAGAGATCTAGGGGTTTAATTATGAAACTTAATATTTTAGGGTGTCATTCTGCAACACCTTTAGAAAATGCACATACTACCTCTCAAGTTTTAGAGATTAAGGATCATCTTTTCTTAATTGATTGTGGTGAAGGAACTCAGATTCAATTGCGACATCAACAAATTAAGTTTTCTAGAATCAAACATATTTTTATTTCCCACCTCCATGGGGATCATTTTTATGGTTTGGTAGGCTTGATCAGTACCTTTAGATTGTTGGGAAGAACTGCCGATCTTCATGTTTATGGCCCCAAAGGGATCAAAGAAATCATTACACTTCAACTTAAGTTGGCCAATTCATGGACCAACTATAATTTATTTTTTCACGAATTGGAAGGAAAGGAGTCAGAACTTATTTTTGAGGATGATTTTCTCAAAGTAAAAACCATTCCCCTCGATCATAGGGTTTATACTAACGGATTTTTGTTTGAAGAAAAAATGGGTTTAAGAAGATTGAACAAAGAAAAAATCGAACAGTATAACATTGCACATTACGATTTTCAAAATCTTAAATTGGGTAAAGACATTGTTTTGGAAGACAGTACTGAATTGATTAATAGTGATGTAACTCTTGACCCCCGCGCCCCCAAGCGCTATGCTTTTTGTAGTGACACAGTTTACAATGAGTCCATCGTTCCAATAATCGATGAGGTTGATTTGTTATATCATGAGGCCACTTTTTTGGATGCTCACGAAAACTTGGCAGAAAAGACCAAGCACAGCACTGCTGCTCAAGCTGCAAAAATTGCCCAGTTGGCCAATGCCAAACGTTTGGTTTTAGGTCATTTTTCTTCCCGATACCGAGATAAAAGTGATTTTTTAAAGGAAGCTACTCCATTTTTTGAGGCAGTTGATTTGGCTGAAGATGGAAAATCATTTGATATTTAGTCTGCGGGATTAATCGTAAATTTACAGTATAAATAGAAGTAAAATGAAACCTAAGTTAGCTGATTTAAGGAAATCATATGAAAAAGGGAAGTTGGATTTGGATCATGTCAAGGATAACCCTCTGCAACTTTTCAAAACTTGGTTTTATGAAGCCAAAGAAGCAGATACCATAGATGAGGCGAATGCTATGAGTCTTACCACTATTGGTAATGATGAATTTCCAAGGGCTAGGGTAGTACTACTAAAAAATTTTTCTGAGGATGGGTTTGTGTTTTTTACCAATTACAATAGTGAAAAAGGAAAATCGCTTTTGCGTCGTCCCAAGGTAGGTTTGTCATTTTACTGGCCCAGTATGGAAAGACAAATCATCATTAAAGGAATAGCCGAAAAATTATCTACAGAAAAATCTGACCAATATTTTCATTCTCGTCCAAGGGGTAGTCAATTGGGTGCCCATGTATCTCCTCAAAGTGAGGTCATTCCTGACCGACAGTTTTTGAAAGATTTACAAACTACTTTGGAAAATAAATTTAAGAATACTGAAATCCCTCGTCCTGATCATTGGGGAGGTATATTGGTTAGACCCAAGGAAATAGAGTTTTGGCAAGGTCGTCCCAATCGCTTGCACGACAGAATTTCCTGTTTTTTGGAGAACGGTGTGGATTGGATCACAAAGCGATTAGCTCCCTAATAGATGAAAGAACTCGTTGTTTTACGGCATGCCAAATCCAATAGGGCCTATTTTGTTGAGGACATTCACAGACCACTTTCTATGGAGGGCATAGAGAGAATCAAAAAGGTTTCTCACAAAAAAAGTGATTTTTTCAAAAAGGCAGATGTTATCATTTCAAGTCCAGCGAATAGGGCTTTACATACTACCATCATCATGATGAATGAATTGAATATAGACTTTGATCAGCTCGTCGTTGATCAAGATTTGTATACTTTTTCAAGTACTAAAGTTATCGATTATGTATATGCTCTGAATGAGCAGTGGAATAAAGTTGTATTGGTGGGGCACAACCCTGCTTTTATGGAGACTATTAATCATTTTTCTGATGCAGGGATCAATCATCTCAGAACAGCTGGATTGGCTAAAATTACTTTTGATGGAGATCAATGGAGTGCTATTTACAAGGGTGAAATTTTAATGGGACAGTAAAACAATAATATTTAGTAGGTATGAGTAAAACTCCAAAATACATTAACAGAGAGATCAGTTGGCTCGATTTCAACGCACGTGTATTGCAAGAAGCCAATGACGAAAATGTCCCCTTGTTGGAACGCCTTCGGTTTTTAGGGATTTTTTCTAATAATTTGAACGAATTTTTTCAAGTTAGATATGCTACAGTAAAAAGAATTGCTCAAT
>JABGSU010000097.1 GCA_018647605.1 Flavobacteriaceae bacterium
CAATAGTCATCCCTGCTGCTGCAAATACCCTTGCCAATCTGGATTGTAGGTGGGCGCTCCCCGAGCAAATGATCTCCAAATTCCCTCCCAAGGCTGCTTTCCATTTGGAGAGAATCAGTTTTTTAGCGATTGAATGCTTTATACTGTAAATCCATCCAGCTTTATTATAGGGTTCGTATTTTAGACCTACAGCTACTGCCCAAAAAAACAGAGATTTTTTTATCCCTGTCAAATCATTACCCTTGGCATATATTTTATCGTACACTTTCTCAAGAAGTCGAGGTACAGCAGTCATAAAGTTTGGTTTCACTTCTTTCAGATTTTCACTAATCGTTTCCAATGATTCAGCAAAATAAACTTCAATACTATTGTGTAAATAACCATAAATAAAAGTTCTTTCAAAAATATGGCAAAGGGGAAGAAAGCTCAATGCTTTTTGATTTCTGTCTTCAAAAGGAAATTTTGTTGTAGCTGAAATGACATTGGATACTATATTTCCATGACTCAGCATCACTCCTTTGGGAATACCAGTGGTCCCAGATGTATAAATGATCGTCGCAAGGTCATCAGGATTAACATTCGATTTTACTTCGTTGAGCTTTACCTCATTTCTGTTCTCTTTGCCTGTTTGTAATAGTTCTGACCAATTCTTACACCCCTCTATTTCATCAAAGCTATAAATTTCTTTCATGCCTTTGATTTGCGTTTTTACTGAGGAAACTTTGTCATAAATCTGTTGGTCAGAGACAAAACATAATACACTTTCAGAATGATTGAGGATGTACTTATAATCTTTTGGACTGATATTAGGATAGAGGGGAACCGTTATGGCTCCTGTTTGAAGAATGGCCATATCCATTATAGACCATTCTGATCTGTTGTTGGTTGAAATCAGTGCTAGTTTATCTTGGGGTTTAACTCCCATCGCAATAAGGGCAGAACTGATATGGTTAACGAACTCAAAATATTTTTTGGTTGAGAGGGATTCCCACATCCCATTGCGCTTGTCAATGAGACATTTTTCGAGGGGGTGGTTTTCAACTTGAAAACTCAAAATATCAAATATCCGAGAAGGCTCCATTTTGATCATTCAGTCTAAAGTAATGAAATTTAGCTAATAAAGCATAGCTTTATTTTTTATCTAACCATTGGTTGGCATTTTCGAAGGCAGTAATCCATGGAGAAAAAACATCATCTCTGCCTTGAGGATAATGGGCCCAATTCCATGGAAAGGTGGAACGTTCTAAATGTGGCATCATTACAAGATGCCTTCCATCTTCACTGCACAACATAGCTGCACTGTAATCAGAGCCATTTGGATTGGCAGGGTATACAGGCTGATGATATTGAGCAGGAATTTGATATTGAGAGGATTCCAACGGCAGATGAAATTTTCCTTCACCATGTGCAGCCCAAATTCCCAGCGTGCTGCCCTCCAGCCCTTGCATCATAATGGAAGAGGAAGGTCCAATATTTAAGGCAGTAAATTGGCATTCAAACTTTCCGGAATCATTTTGTAGCATTTTGGGAAGTGGTTTGTGATCGGGAGTAATCAGTCCTAACTCGATAAACAATTGGCAACCATTACAGACTCCTAGGGATAGGGTGTCTTTTCTGGCAAAAAAATCATCCAAGCTTTTTTTAGCTTTTGGATTGTAAAGAAAAGCACCAGCCCAACCTTTAGCAGACCCCAAAACATCAGAGTTTGAAAAACCTCCTACAGCGGCTATAAATTTAAATTCTTCTAAGGTTTTCCTTCCTTCGATCAAATCGGTCATGTGAATATCGTAAACCTCAAAGCCAACAGCATGCATCGCATAGGCCATTTCTCTCTCTGAATTGCTTCCTTTTTCTCTGATAATGGCTGCTTTAATTTTGGTACCCTTGGAAGGGTTTAGCCTCCCATTGAACGTATTTGGAAATTTAAACTTTAGCGGTGTGGATTTGTAATTTTCAAAACGTTCTGTCGCGCATTTATTTTGTTTTGCATCTAGGGCTGCTGAGGTAGAAAACCAAACATCTCGGTATATAGAAACGTCTAGTTCCAGTTGATCTTGATGATTTTGAATTTTCAATATGCCAGATTCGTTTACTTTTCCGATGGGGTGACAAGTGATACCTTGTGATTTAAAATGAGCAGTGAGATCTTTTTCGCTTTGAAGTAAAAGACCAGAGTTTTCGGCAAATAGAAGTGCGGTGGTATCTTTTTCGGTCAATGAGGTTAAATCAATTTCCATACCCACCTTTTGAGAAGGAAAACACATTTCGAGTAAAGAAGTGATCAACCCCCCAGAGGAAATATCATGACCCGAAAAAATATCATTATTCAAAATCAATACTTGAAGAAGATTGAATGTGTTTTTGAACAAGTCCACATCGGCTATTCCTGGTGCTTCGGAGCCAACTTTATTCAATACCTGACCTAATGAAGATCCTCCTAGAACATGCTTTTGGGATGATAGGTTGATATAATATAAGTTTCCCTTTTGTGCCCGGGCTAGGGGAGTAACGATTTTCTTAACGTCCTCACATTGTCCTGCGGATGAAATTATAACAGTTCCTGGAGCCAACACATCTCCTTCCTTGTATTTTTGTTTCATTGACAGCGAATCTTTCCCAGTAGGAATATTGATACCTAGTTCAATGGCAAAATCTGAACAGGCTTTTACTGCTTGATACAATCGATCATTTTCTCCTGGGTTGTTGCAAGGCCACATCCAGTTGGCAGAGAGGCTGATCGATTTGAGTCCATCGGTCATGGGAGCCCAAACGATATTGGTCAGCGACTCTGCAATAGCATTGACACTCCCTTTTGCTGGGTCAATCAGACCTATCACTGGTGCATGGCCAATGGCAGTGGCTACTCCATGTTTTCCTTGAAAATCCAAAGCCATAACGCCACAGTTACTCAGCGGAAGCTGCAATTCACCAATGGCTTGTTGTTGTGCCACACGACCCGTTACACAACGATCTACCTTATTGGTTAGCCAGTCTTTACAACCCACGGCTTCCAGCATAAGGACATCACTCAAATAAACTTCAAAAGCTGAGAACTGGTATGAAGCATTTTCAAAGGGTACTTTTATAGCCTCATCCAAAAGGGTAGTCTTGGGAGCATCTCCAAATAAAGATTCGATAGCCAAATCAATGGGCTTTTCTCCACTTTTATTATTGACAAAGGAAAAATGATGATCTCCTGTTACCTTACCTACAATATAGAACGGGGCCCTTTCCCTTTGAGCAATTGTTTTGAGCAGACCAGCATCTTGCTCAGATAAAATCAATCCCATTCGTTCTTGAGATTCATTGCCAATTATTTCTTTGGCAGATAGGGTGGGGTCCCCCAATGGAAGTTGATTGATTTGTATTTCACCTCCAGTATCTTCTACCAGTTCCGAAAGACAGTTTAAATGACCTCCTGCTCCATGATCATGGATCGAGATGATGGGATTATTGACACTTTCTACCAAAGCCCTAATGGCATTGGCCACTCTTTTTTGCATTTCAGGATTTGATCGCTGAACTGCATTCAGTTCAATTTCATTACTGAAAGCCCCAGTATTAGCCGATGAAACTGCTGCTCCACCCATGCCAATTCTGTAATTGTCACCGCCCAAAATAACGATGATATCTCCTTCTGACGGCGTCTTTTTTTGCGCTTGATCTGCCACACCATAGCCAATTCCTCCTGCCATCATGATCACCTTGTCATAGCCCAAACGCTGCTCTTTTTCTTGATGCTCGAAGGTCAAAACAGAGCCAGAAATTAAAGGCTGTCCAAATTTATTTCCAAAATCGGAAGCACCGTTCGAGGCTTTTATTAACAAATCCAAAGGGGTTTGATATAACCATTTTCTTTTAGGGAATCCTTCTTCCCAATTGCGGTTTTGAGTCACTCTGGAGTAGGGCGTCATATAGACAGCAGTCCCAGCCAAAGGAAGCGAACCCTGCCCCCCTGCAAGTCGGTCACGAATTTCTCCACCAGAACCCGTAGCCGCTCCGTTAAATGGTTCAACCGTGGTAGGGAAATTGTGAGTTTCTGCCTTAAGCGATATGATGCTATCAATAGACCCAGCTTTATAGGTGCTGGGAACAGACCCATCGGTTGGTGCAAACTGTTCAATTTTTGGACCCGATACAAAAGCTACATTGTCTTTATAGGCCGAAACAATACTATTGGGGTTTATTTTGGAGGTTTTCTTGATCATTTCGAACAAACTTTCGGGTTGTTCAATTCCATCAATTACAAAACGACCATTAAAAATTTTATGACGACAGTGTTCCGAGTTGACTTGAGAAAATCCAAAAACTTCAGAATCAGTCAAAGCACGACCCAAACTTTTGGATAAACCTACCAAGTAAGCTACTTCGTCATTGTTCAACGCAAGTCCTTCCTTTTGGTTATAACTCTCAATATCAGTAATAACTCTGATGGGTTCGGGGGTGATATTAATGTCAAATATACCTTGGTCTAAATTATTATAAACCTCATACAACATGGGGTCAAATTCTTTACTAGGACTTTTTCGAACAAAACGCTCTATTCTGCTAATTCCCTCAATATCCATGTTTTGACTGATTTCAACCGCATTAGTACTCCAAGGAGTAATCATCGTGGCCCTAGGGCCTAGAAAGCTTCCTTCGATAATTTGTTCCTTCAGCAATGGTTGGTTTCCAAAAAGCCAAATCAGCTTTTGTTGGGTGGAAGGGTCTAAATTGTTTGAGGTTTGTACGGCGTATAGGTCTTGGGTAGGACTACCAAAAAAGTAAATCATCAATGGATTTTTGTTATTTCAAAAATAATTTTTTCCTGTCATTTTGATGCTATTAAAAGCGAATCAGAATCAATAACTTTTCATCATTTTATTCACATTTTACGAATCATTCTTGCGCAGTAAAAACCATCGAAACCGGTCTCGTGAGAAAAATAAGTATGTTCTTTTTCTAGTTCAAATAAATCTCCCAATTCACTCCCCAAGAAATGAGACACTTGAAGTTGATTTTCTAAAGGTAAAATAGAACAAGTTGCGTAAACCAGAGTACCTCCTTTTTTAACCATTGGAGCATAGGTTTGAAGTATGTTTTTTTGCACCTCCAGTATTTCTTCTAATCGTTCCGGTGTAATATTCCATTTGGCATCTGGATTTCTTTTGAGTACCCCTAGACCGCTACAAGGAGCGTCTATCAGAATACCATCGGCCATTTTTTTAATACCATTTAAAACTGTTTCATTTTCAACACTTGCTGTTTGAACCGATTGGATACCATTTCGATAACATCTTTTCCTCAATTCATCCAGTTTGGCGGGATAAATATCGAGAGCCAATATTTGGGCGTTATCCGCCGTAAGATTCGCAAGATGTAAGCTTTTTCCTCCTGCTCCAGCACATGCATCTATATAATACTTTCCTGACTGTGCTTTCAACCAAGGAGCAACCTTTTGAGAATTGGCATCTTGAACTTCAAAAAAACCTTCGCGGTATTCTTTGATATCTTGTAATGATTGTTTTTTTTCAAAAATTAAAGCATTGGGATAATCAGGAATATTGTGGGTGATGATCCGGTATTTTTTTTTGAGAGTGTCCTTAAGTTTTTCTACAGAAGTCTTTAGGGTATTTACCCTAACAATCATTGCTGCGGGTGTGTTGAGCGATGCTATTTCTTTTTCCCAAGCTACTTCTCCAAAAGCTGCCATACCCATTTTATCCAACCAATCGGGAATGGAGTATTTGTATTTCCTTTGTTGAATTAAAACAGAAACTTTAGATTTTATACTATCTGTATTCACAGCCTTGAACTCCTCCCAATCGGGGAGTTTAAAATTATTGAGAACCGTCCAGCAAGCCAAAAGACTCCATAGATCATTATTGGAGTTTTCTGTTCCAGCAAGGGCTTGAAATAATCTTTTTTGACGGATAACATCGTAAAAAACCTGGGCAATGATTCGGCGGTCTCTCGATCCCCAGCCACGGTTGCTTTTCAATAATTTTTTGATCACCTCTGCGGCGGGGCGTTTTTCGAAAAGTGAACTCTCTAGGCCAGCTACAATACCCAAGGCAATATTGCGGTGTAATTTCATAATGGGTACAAAGCTAAGCCTATGTTACTCTTTTTCGAGAGCCTATTTCTTTTTTTTCATTTTGTAAAGCATTTCCCTGTTGAAATGATATTCCGCATGGTGCATTTTTAGAATTTTTTGAGCAGAAAACTTCTCAAGGAGCAATTTATCCCGTTCTTCTTTGAGATTTAATCCATCATGTTCCAGCTCATTGATTTTGTGAATGATTTCAAGGGCTTCTGAATTGGTTACATTGTCAAGGGACTTCATATATGTCCTTCTTATTTTTTTAATTTCTTTTCTACAATTATTAAAAATTCTTTTCTCATACTGATCATAGATTCCCCAAAAAACACTTTCTTCCTCCTCTGACAGTCCAATTTTTTCGGTGATATAACTCATTTTGAGTGCTTTTAGTCTCTCAAAACTCATTTTATTTTGTTGTCCGTAGCTGTTACTAAAACTGACTATTACGAGTATTATCAATATTCTATTCATCATCAAATAAGTTTAAATTAGTTGGGGTTTCACCATATAATCTTATTTCCAGTGCATCATCGATGGTGATGGTTTCATAACTGTCAATAAAATTTGAGGTTTCAAAGAAATAATCAGAATGTTCTGCAATCTCATAGGTAGTATTATTGGTGAGGTAGTCTTCAATAAAAAACGCGGCGAATTCTGACTGATCATCGATTGTATTTTCATTCAAAAAAAAGAGGGTTAGCACAGCCACTACTTTCATCGCTTTCCATAGAAATCTTGAAAAGACGGGTGTATTAGGCTGCGGGTAATCCATCTTACTCAGTATTATACCTTCAACTTTTTCAAAATAGTTATCGGGTGTCATAAAACCATCTTGGGGATCAATTGAATTGACTTTTTGAACTATTCTATCATCAAAATGATCAAAATAGCCATCGGGAACCTTGAAAGGCGACTTTTTATTTATCTCATCCATTGATTGTATTTTTTATTTTTTTTACTGCATGATGATAGGATGCTTTTAAACCTCCTACCGATGTATCTAAAATCTCAGACATTTTTTCATATTTCATTTCTTCAAAATATCTCATATTGAACACCAAGCGTTGTTTCACTGGAAGCATGGCAATGGCCTTTTGTAGTTTAAGTTGCATGGCATCACCATCAAAATAAACGTCCGATGCAAGTTGAGCCGTTTGCTTTTCTATCCATTCCTCGTTGGATATGCCCAATTGTTTAGACTTTTTACCCAATAAACTCAGGGCTTCGTTGGTCGCAATTTTATACATCCAAGTGTAAATACTGCTATTTCCTTTGAATTTATTTATATTTTCAAAAACCTTCATAAAGGTGTTTTGTAACGCATCATCAGCATCTTCGTGATCAATCACAATTTTTCGGATGTGCCAATACAATCTTTCTTTATATTCAGCAAGTAATTTATAAAAGGCAACCTCCTGTGTGTCAGGAGATGTCAATGCTTTTATAAATTGATTTTGCTGTTCCAAAGCTCATTTATCCTTTGATGGCCGTTTTTAAAAAAAGTTTAATTTGAACTTATAAAGATTGTAATTCAACCAGTTTTTTGTAGGTTGAGTTTTGTGTAATGAGTTCTTTATGGCTTCCCGTTTCAACAATCTTTCCTTGGTTGAGCACCACAATCATATCTGCTTTTTGAATGGTAGAAAGTCGATGGGCAATAACCAAAGAAGTCCTGTTTTTCATCAAATTTTCTAAGGCTTCTTGTACCAGCTTTTCTGAGGCTGTGTCAAGGGCCGAGGTCGCTTCATCTAAAATCAAAATATCGGGATCTTTCAAAATGGCTCGTGCGATTGACAATCGTTGTTTTTGTCCTCCTGAAAGTTTGTTGCCACCCTCACCGATTAAAGTGTCGTACCCTTGATCTAATTTTTCAATAAATTCGCTAGCATTGGCAACCTTTGCAGCTTCTTCTATTTCCTTTTGGGTAGCTTTTGGGTTGCCAAGAGCAATATTGTTTTTTACACTATCATTAAATAAAATGGTGTCTTGGTTTACCATACCTGTCAATTGATATAAAGATTTCTTCTTTACTATATTTATAGGTGTTCCATCCAAAGTCAAATTACCCTTTTGGATGTCAAAAAATCTGTTGAGTAGATTGGCTACCGTAGTTTTTCCACTCCCAGATGGGCCAATAAGAGCTATGGTTTGCCCCTTTTTTATCTGAAGGGAAAAGCCTTCTAGCACCTTGTTCTGATCATAAGAAAATGAAATATTGTCAAAGCGTATTTCCTTCTCCAAAGTCTGAATATCTTTTGCGTTAGCAACGTCTTCCATATCGTCTTTGGCTTCCAATACTTCTAGGACCCGCAGGGCAGCAGCATCCCCTTTTTTTATATTATAATAGGCCTTACTGATGCCTTTGGCCGGAGTTAAAATATTATAGGCCAAGCCCAAATAGGACAAGAAAATAGCTCCATTTAAGGTTTGATCAATCAACACCATTTTCCCACCATACCACAGTAGGACACTAATAACGACGATACCTAAAAACTCACTCACCGGAGAAGCAAGATTTTGTCGATTTAGCAACTTATTTGAAAAATCAAAAAAACGTTGGGTGGAATACTTGAACTTTTTGATAAAGGTATTTTGACCATTAAAAGCTTTAATGATCTTGATCCCGCCGAGGGTTTCTTCCAGTAGGGACATAAATTCACCTTGTTCTTTTTGAACACTGTCCGATTTGCGTTTTAACGATTTTCCTATTTGAGAGATAACCGCCCCAGAGAGGGGAATAAAAATTAATACAAATAGAGTGAGTTTGACGCTAAAACTGAACATAATGATGAGCGAAAAAATAATAGTGAGCGGGTCTCTAACGATCAATTCTAGGATGGAGAGAAATGAATGTTTAAGTTCTAAAACATCAGAAGAAATTCGTGCCATCAGATCTCCCTTTTTCTTCTCCGAGAAAAAATACAGTGGAAGGCTCGTCGTCTTCTGATACAATTCATTTCTCAAATCCATCAACACCCCATTTCTAAGGAAGGTGATAAAATACATGGCCAAATAGTTGAAAATGTTCTTTAGAAAAAAGAGACTGATGATCATACCGATAACAAATAACAAGGCTTTCCCGCTGTCTTGTTCCAAATATTGCGTGATTTTATAATTGAAAAAGCCTTCGAGATAGTTTTTGATCTGTCCAATGCCTTCATAGGTAGGAGCTACCTTTGTTTTAGGCGTGGTTCCAAAAAGAATTTGCATCATAGGAATCATTGCCACGTAGGCTAGTGCACTGAAGAGCGCATAAAGTATATTGAATAAAATATTCAAAAAGGCAAACCTTTTATAAGGCAAACCAAATCGAAGTATTTTGAGGAAATAATTCATTTACAGTCCAATTCCTTTAATGATGGCATCGATTTTCTGGTCCAATTTGACCTCTAATGTACTCCAATCTTCATTGAAATCAAGATCGTCGTTTACGCTAAAGTAAAATTTAATTTTGGGTTCGGTGCCACTAGGTCGAATGGCAATTCTGGAATGATCCTTAAGAGTGAAAATAATAACGTCTGCTACTGGAAGATCGATTGCTTCTGATCGGTTTTGGAGTGGGTAAAACCTTTTAGTAAAAAGATAGTCTTCAGATATCATGACAGGAATACCTGCAATTTCTTTAGGGGGATTATTTCGGTACTCTTCCATCATTGTCTTAATTTTAGTGGCTCCTTCTTTTCCTTTTTGGGTAAAAGAGATTAGTTTTTCTTTGTAGGCTCCAAATTTCCTGTAGCAATCTTCTAAAATTTCATAAAAGCTTTTGTTGTTGTTTTTGGCAAAGGTTCCCACTTCACAGGCCAATAATGTGGCAGTTACCGCATCTTTGTCTCTTATGGCATCACCAACAAGATACCCATAGCTTTCCTCTCCACCACCAATAAACTCTAGCTTAGGGAATTCTTTAATGAGTTTACCAATCCATTTAAAACCAGTCAGGGTTTCTTTGTATTGAACACCGTAGGCCTTGGCCATCTTTTGAAGCATGGGAGTAGAGACAATAGTTGAGGCAACAAATTGATTTCCATTGAGGCGGTTGCTTTTTTTCCATTGTTCCAATAGGAAATAAGTCATAACTATCATGGTTTGATTTCCATTGAGCAGTCGAAACTTATTGTTATGATCTCTGACAGCAATTCCCAATCGATCGCTGTCGGGATCTGTCCCAATGACCATGTCTGCACCTATGGTTTCCGCCTGATCCAATGCCATTTGTAGTGCCTCTGGCTCTTCTGGATTGGGAGATTCAACGGTAGGAAAATTTCCATCGGGTAACGACTGGGATGCGACCAAATTTAGATCAGTATAACCCGCTTGAGCCATTACTTGTGGAACAGCAGTGATGGAGGTACCATGCAAAGCAGTGAAAACAACTTTAAAATTTTCACGCCCTTTTAGATCAAATTGGCCCAGTTCAACTGATTTATCAAAAAAGGCTTGATCAACTTCTTTGTCAATCCACTCAATTAATTCCTGATTGGGCTGGAATTTTATATCCGAAAATCGAGTCTGGTTGATTTGTTCAATGATGGCCTTGTCCTCAGGGGGTACAATTTGACCACCGTCTTTCCAATAGACTTTGTATCCGTTGTATTCCGGGGGGTTGTGGGAAGCAGTCAAAACAATCCCGCAATGGGCTTTGAGGTATTTTACGGCAAAGGAAAGTTCGGGAGTAGTTCTCAAGTCTGAAAAGAAAAATACTTTGATGTCGTTGGCCGAAAAAACTTCTGCCGCTTTTAATGCCAAACTTTTACTGTTGTTTCGACAGTCATAGGCAATGACCACTTTTAATTGTTCTGTTTCAAAAGATTTTTTGAGATAATCGGATAGGCCTTGGGTACTTTTCCCCAAGGTATAGGAATTGATTCTGTTGGTGCCAATTCCCATAATACCTCGCATCCCTCCAGTTCCAAACTCTAGGTCTTTGTAAAAGGCATCTTCAAGTTGCTCAGGATTTTGTTTTAGAGCTTCCAATTCTGCGACGGATTCTGTATCGAAAGGAGGTTGAGACCATTCTTTAACTTTGGCGCTTAAGGCTTTCTTCATTGGTAGTTTTAGTAATGTTGTATCTTTTAATTTCTTTTTTGGACCGAATGATGATTTCGCCCAAAAACCCTGCGATAAAAAGTTGTGCTCCCAAAATCATAGTAGTTAGGGCAATGAAGAACTCTGGTCTTTGAGTAATCAGTCGGCTTTGGGTGTTGAAATAGAGTTTGTCAATACCCAAATAGACGGTAAAACCAAAGCCTACTAAAAGCATCAAAGTACCCCAAAACCCAAAAAAATGCATGGGTCTTTTTCCAAACCCGTTGACAAACCAAAGGGTGACCAAGTCCAAAAATCCTTTTAGGAAACGATCAACTCCGAATTTGGTTTTACCAAATTGTCGTGCCTGGTGCTGTACAATTTTTTCGTCAATTTTATTATATCCTTCATGGGCTGCAATGACAGGGATATAGCGGTGCATTTCACCATATACTTCTATATTTTTAATCACTTCCTTTTTGTAAACTTTTAGTCCACAATTAAAATCGTGAAGTTGTACACCTGATACTTTTCGAGCGGCCCAGTTAAAAAGTTTCGAGGGTAAGTTTTTGAATAGAATGGAATCATAACGTTTTTTTTTCCAACCCGAAATAAGGTCTAGCTTTTGCTCTTTAAGTTGGGCAATCATGGGAATAATTTCCTCGGGGGAGTCCTGTAAATCTGCATCCATAGTAACGACAAAATCCCCTTGGGCTATTTTAAAGCCAGCATGTAGGGCTTGGGATTTCCCAAAGTTTTTAGAAAACCCAATCCCATGTGAATGCGGGTACTGAGTGGCTAATTGGGTGATAATCTCCCAAGAATTATCCGAACTACCATCGTCTATGAATAGGATTTCAAAACTGCTTGTCCCTTTTTCCAACGAACGATTAATCCAATCTTGCAATGGTTCTAATGACTCACTTTCGTTGAGCAGTGGAATAACAATCGAGATGTCCATAGAGATGGTTTCATCGGCAAAAATAGGAAATTTGTGCTATTCTGGCTGAGATTTCTTTAGGATCAGTGCACTAATCAATGAAATGATAAAGCCAAAAAACAAATTAAATATGATTATAAATCCTGCAATGATAAAAGGACCACTAAATTCTTTCTGCATGTCTATCATTTTATTGACGTTTTCTACAGAGATTTCAGGATTTTCTTGTAACATCTTTTGTTTTTGAAACTCCATAGATTTATCAATGAATTCTGGATCGATGAAATTGATTAGAATAATAACATAGATAGCAGTAATAATAGAGGATATCAGTGCAATCCCCACCCCTGTTTTCAAGGCATTGGATAGCGTTAGATAACCATTGTTTTCTTTTCTGAAGTGGATAATTCCCCAAACAATAATTCCAATTAGAAAGGCATAACTAATCAGGGAAGTGCTAGTGTCGTTTTGATAATGCATGTCTAACACATACAACATAACACCAAAAATGACACTTATTCCTCCAAGGAGTAGTCCAAAATTAAGAGCAGTTTTTGCGGGTGTAAAGTTTTGTTTTTCCATAAGTAGGCTATTTGAAAATTAGATTTAGTTAAATGAATTATGAAACCTTTGTAAATTTATCTAAAAAGATTAAATTTGCACATTCTAAAAAAAGAATAGTTATGAAAACGGGTATTCATCCAGAAAATTATAGACTTGTTGCATTCAAAGATATGTCTAATGAAGATATCTTCATTACCAAGTCAACGGTGGAAACAAAAGAAACGATTGAACATGAGGGGAAAGAGTATCCCTTAGTCAAACTTGAAATTTCTCGTACTTCCCATCCCTATTACACTGGTAAGTCTAAATTGGTAGATACTGCGGGTCGTATTGACAAATTCAAAAACAAATACTCCAAGTTCAAAAAATAAATTTTATTTACAGAAATACTGATAAACCGCTATTGATTAGCGGTTTTTTTGTTTTTTAACCTTTTTAAGCTTGAGATCATTGACAGGGTTAATTGTCAAACCAAAAACTTCTTTTTGGGTAAATCGAACTACCTGATCATAATAAAGGGGGATCAAAGGGTGCGAGCTCATGACCAGAGAATCCATTTTCTGATAGAGTTGACCCCGTTCTTCGGAATCGATGATTTTAAAACTTTTTTCAAAATAAGTATCAAATTCAGGATTTTGATGATGTGTGTAGTTAGGGCCTAAGGGACTGAAGTTCTTGGAATAGAAAAGAGATAGGTAATTTTCGGCATCTGGATAATCGGCAATCCAACTGGAACGAAACATTTCTAATTTTCCATTAGATCGGGCTTGTTTAAGGGTGGCGGGAGGCATGACCTCGACTTTGATCGAAATTCCTATTTTTTGTAATTCTCTTTGGAGGTATTCACAAAGGTCGATGTAGTTGGGGTCTGTGGCCAGCTTTATTTCTGCCTCCAGTCCCGATTTTTTTTTAAAAACATCTACCAGTTCTGCAGCTCGCTCAGGTTGATAGTGTAGTATTTGACTTTTGGAATGTCCTGCCAAACCTTTAGGAATAAAGCCTCTATCTCCTTCAAAACCGATATTATTCCTTAAGTAAATCATCATTTTCTTACGATCAAATCCAATATTAATAGCTTCACGGATTAATGGAGATTGAATGACAGCCGAAGGACTGTCCATATAAAAACCGAAGTATTCTGTATTGAGGTAGGCTCCTTTTTGGAGGTTGATCTTATCAGCATATTTTTCGGTCAAAAGCCCTTTTTGAGTCAATAATTCATCTTTATATGAATTGTCCAGTCCATTCAAAAAATCTAATTTTCCTTGCAAAAAAAGCATGAATTCGCTTTGCTTGTCTGGGATAAAGCTGATAGCAACGGCCTCGAGGTAGGGAAGGGTATTTCCGGCTTGATCTTTTTCATAGTATAGGGGGTTTTTTCTTAAAACTAATTTGACATCTTCTTCCCAATTTTTAAAGGTAAAAGGGCCTGTTCCTATAGGTTTTTTCCTAAAATCATCTCCAACTTCTTTTACTACTTCCTCTGGAATTACTGAGCAATAACGCATACTGAGTAACCCTAAAAATGCGGGGAAGGACTTTTTGAGTGTTATGGTCAAATGATGATTGCTTTTTGCCTCAAGATATTTTACGTTTTGTAGTACCCAGCTTCCAGGTGATGCAAGTTGTGGATCGGAAAGCCGTTCAAAACTGTAAATAAAATCGCGGGCTACTACCTTACGGGTTTTTTCTTTTCCAAAAGCTGAATGTTGATGAAAATAGACATCTTCCCTGAGTTGAAAATTGTAGACCAATCCGTCAGACGAGATAGTCCATTGTTTAGCGATATCGGGCATGACCTCTAACTGGTCGTTTAACTGAACCAATCCGTTGAACAATTGGGTTGAGGCCCAAATATTGGGTAAATTTCTCGTAAAAGCTGGGTCTAGGGAGGTAATGTTTTCATATGAATTATACCGAAAGACCAAATGGGAGCGTTCTTTTCCAGTGGTATTTAAACATGAAACATGATTGAGGAGGAACAACAGTATGACTATTGGTCTTAATGATGGGATAAAATCACGATAATTAAGCAAGACTAAAGATTGTATATTTGTACCAAAATACAACTTTTTTAATCCAATCGAGTGATGGCATATGTTGATGAATTAACAGATAATTTAAGCAAACCCCGAGTAGCTTTTTACACATTGGGCTGTAAGTTGAATTTTTCTGAAACCGCGACCATTTCTCGCGATTTTGATCATGCTCGCTATGAGCAAGTGGCCTTCGACTCCCCAGCAGAGGTATATGTAATCAACACCTGTTCTGTTACAGAAAATGCAGATAAGAAGTTCAAAGGATTGGTAAAGAGAGCATTAAAACAAAATCCTGATGCTTTTGTTGCGGCCATTGGTTGTTATGCGCAACTTCAACCCCGGGCATTGGCTGCCATCGATGGTGTAGATTTGGTTTTGGGGGCAACCGAAAAGTTTAAGTTGATTGACTATCTGGGAGATTTGACTAAAAAACCGATGGGGGATATTCATTCCTGTGAAATTGCCGATGCTAACCATTACGAAAGTTCTTTTTCGCTCGACGATCGCACTCGTGCTTTTCTTAAAGTTCAAGATGGTTGCGACTATAAATGTACTTACTGTACTATTCCTAAAGCAAGAGGAATTTCAAGAAGTGATTCTTTAGAGAATGTAATCCGTCAGGCATTGGAAATAACTCAAAGGGGAATCAAAGAGATTGTTTTGACTGGTGTGAATATTGGAGACTATGGAAAGGGAGAGTTTGGCAATAAAAAGCATGAGCATACTTTTCTGGATTTGATTGCTGCACTTGATGAAATCGAAGATTTAAAAAGGATCAGAATTTCATCCATAGAACCTAATTTATTGTCGGATAAGGTCATTGATTTTGTGGCTCAAAGCAGGGCTTTTGTACCCCATTTTCATGTACCCTTACAAAGTGGAAATGATGAGATTCTTAAAAAAATGAAAAGGAGGTATTTGACTGATTTGTACAAGGATCGTGTGGCTAAAATTAAAAATTTGATGCCAGATGCCTGTATAGGGGGAGATGTGATTGTTGGATTTCCGGGCGAAACCGATGCTGCATTTTTGGACACTTATACTTTTTTGGCTGATTTGGATATATCCTACCTTCATGTTTTTTCTTATTCAGAGAGACCCAATACAAAGGCGGTCGATTTGTCTGGTTCGGTTTCCCACGCAATAAGGAACAAAAGGAGTAAGATGCTGAGGGGCTTGTCTGTCAAAAAAAGACGTGCCTTTTATGAAAGTCAATTGGGTAAAACAGTGAAAGTACTTTTTGAAAATGAGAACAAAAAGGGATATATCACTGGTTTTAGTGAGAATTATGTGAAAGTTAGAACACCTTGGAATCCTGATCTGACAAATCGCATAGAACCACTTTTTCTCCATTCTATAGATCAGGAGGGATTTGTAAGGTTCGAAAAAACGATTAAAGTTTAATGCCCACTGGTAATAGAGATTTGTACGACTTATTGCGTCTGACAAATCCAGCAATTTTTGGGGAGGTGGGTACTACTCTTAAGTTCTTCTCTGAAATAAATTCTAAAACACTTTTGATAAAACTTTCTTCAAACTCAACGTCGTTAACATCTCCAGGAATAATAAGCTTAGTTAGGAAAATTTTTCTCTCTTGTTCGGCATACTCTATTCTTGCAAGTGCACCATTGAAACTGGTTTCGAATTGTCTCAGGAATTCATTGTTTTGTAATTCAACTGGATACATTACTATAATTACTAATTTGGTTTAATTAATAAATAATAAAAATTCGTTTTATTTTTTAAAGAGGACGTAAATTTACTGATTTTTTGAGTAATTGACAATATAAAAGAGTAAAATATGATTAGAGAATCGGTATATCTTATGCCAGCTATGGGAGCCAATCCACGAATATTTGAGTTTCTTTCACTTAATAAATATTTCGATGTTTACCACCTCTCATGGATTCCTCCTGAAAAAGACGAGCCTTTGCATCACTATGCCCAACGCATGGGGCAACGGATTAAGCATAAAAATCCGATTTTGATTGGTGTTTCTTTTGGTGGGGTTTTGGTTCAGGAAATTGCCCAACATATACAATGCAGAAAGGTGATCATCATTTCAAGTATCAAAACCAATAATGAATTACCTCATCATATGAAATTGGCACAATTGACGCATGCCCACCGGTTGCTTCCCACCCAATGGCTGAAAAATATTGAATTCTTTGCATCATTTGTGTTTGGAAAAGTTATTCAACGCCGCCTTGAGCACTACAAGAGATATTTGTCTGAAAGAGACCCTGAGTATCTTAACTGGGCCATTGATCGATTGGTGAATTGGAATAGGATGGAGGCCCTAAAGGATATAGTGCAAATTCACGGTGATAGAGATTCCGTTTTTCCTATAAAAAACATACATCAACCATTCAAAAAAATAGAGGGTGACCATGCAATTATACTCACAAGAAGTGAATGGTTTAATAAAAATTTACCCAAAATTATTATGGAAAATGTAGTAGATTCAACTTTTTTAAAATAAATTCATTGTATTAAACAATGATAATTGAGTATAAATCAGATTTATAATTACAATTTGTTTTATCTCAATAAATCATAGATATAATGAACATATGATAAATAAGATAGGTTACCTCAAATGGGTAGGTTTTTTTTTAATCCTATTGGTTTTGTTCAGTGGGTTTGTATTTAATACTGCAGGTTTTACCGCACTAAAAAGTTACGGTGAAGCGCCTACTTACAAGGTGTATGCCCTTGATTTACCTGATACCTTGAATTTTGCAGACGAAAAGATTTCTTTGAGTTCTCCAGATTTGAAGGAGCGTTTGGACAGAGAATTACTCGTAAATACCTACTGGCAATCAAATATGATGCTTTTACTGAAAAGGGCAAATAAGTATTTTCCTACTATTGAAAAAATACTAAAGGAAGAAGGTGTTCCCTCCGATCTCAAATATCTATCTGTTATTGAGAGCGGCTTGGAAAATGCAATTTCTCCTGCTGGAGCAAAAGGGTTTTGGCAAATCATGAGGACTACCGGTAAGGAGTATGGTTTGGAAGTCAATAGTAATGTTGATGAACGTTACCATATTGAACTTTCAACGCGAATTGCTGCCAAATATTTAAAAAAAGCAAAGAATAAGTTTGGTTCTTGGACGCTTGCCATTGCTTCCTACAATAGGGGAATAAGAGGTATTCAAAGGAATTTGAATAAGCAAAAGGTTGAAAATTATTTTGATTTGAGATTGGGCAAAGAAACCAGTCGGTATGTGTTTAGGGTTCTAGCGGTAAAAGAAATCATTGAAAATCCAATGAAGTATGGCTATGTTTATGACCATACTGATTTGTATTATCCTGTTCCAGTCAGATACCACGGGTTGGATACGGCCATTTCAAATTTGGCCACTTTCGCTAAGAAAATGGGGGTAAATTATAAAATATTAAAGATTCACAATCCTTGGTTGTTGCAAAACCACCTCAATAATAAGTCAAGAAAATATTATGAAATAGCCATTCCCGAAAAAGGGTATTACTAGATTCGTTTCATTTGTTGTTGCATCATCTTTACTTGATCCGTTAACATACCGTGTTTGTCGAGTTTTTTTGCCTCAGCCAAAAGGGCTGTTGCTTCTCTTTTTCTTCTTTTTTGCATCATGATCCCTGCCAAACTCATTTTTGCCATGGCTAAGTCATGTGTCATGGAAAGACCCAATTGGATTGCTTTTTTAAAGTGCTTTTCGGCTATGGTAAGGTTGGTTTGGGAATGTATGATTCCATGTAGATAATGGAAATAACCTTGTTGTTTTCCGACCAACGAGCTCTCAGGATTTTTAATTTTACTGAGCCATCGTTCAGTTCCTTTGAAATCTTGCTTTCTCAACCTGAGAAAGGCAAGGAAGATTATTTCATTTTTAAAATACAGCAAAACCATCATCCCAGACATAATTGTCAGGAATATACCATTGCCGATATAATTTTCATAAAATTGAAAGCCTCCATAAAAAAGGAAGGCAATAGCCAAAATGAGTTTAATTATTTTTGGAAACATAAGATTTATTTTGAGCCCGAAGTTAATAAGAATACGTTTAAAACCATTTGTATAAGAAAAAAGATGTTGTATATTTGCCCGGCTTTAAGATAACGCATTTTAACAATGAAAAGGACCTTTCAACCTTCGAGAAGAAAAAGAAGAAATAAACACGGCTTCCGTGAAAGAATGGCTTCTGCCAATGGCAGAAAAGTATTGGCCAGCAGACGGGCAAAGGGTAGAAATAAGATTTCCGTATCCTCTGAGCCGCGTCACAAAAAATGATAATAAATAATCAATATATAAAGGTGTTATTCTATTTTGAATAACACCTTTTTTTTTATATTAATGCAATTTTAGAAACTATTATTTATGCCGAAAAGACCTGAGATAAAGAGTATTTTAATTATTGGCTCAGGCCCTATTATTATTGGGCAAGCCTGCGAGTTTGACTATTCTGGAACCCAAGCCCTGCGTTCCATTCGAGAAGACGGAATCGAAACCATTCTCATCAATTCTAATCCCGCTACGATCATGACCGACCCTTCAATGGCCGATCATGTTTACTTAAAACCGTTAACAACAAAATCCATCATTGAAGTATTAAAAAAACATAAGGTGGATGCTGTACTTCCAACCATGGGAGGACAAACAGCGCTCAACCTATGTATAGAAGCTGATGATAAGGGAATTTGGAACGATTTTAATGTAGAAATTATTGGGGTTGATATTGAAGCTATTAATATTACAGAAGACAGAGACCGATTTAAAAAATTACTTAAAACGATAGATATACCCGTTGCTCCCGCGGAAACAGCCACTTCATTTTTGAAAGGAAAAGAAATTGCTCAAAAATTTGGTTTTCCATTGGTGATTCGCCCTTCCTTTACCCTCGGAGGCACAGGAGCCTCTTTTGTGGATCATGCAGGTGAGTTTGAGGAGTTGTTGACTCGAGGTCTTGAAGCCTCTCCGATCCACGAAGTATTAATTGATAAAGCCCTTTTGGGTTGGAAAGAATACGAATTGGAATTACTGAGGGATAATAATGATAATGTGGTTATCATCTGTACTATCGAAAATATGGATCCTATGGGTATTCACACGGGAGATTCTATCACGGTAGCTCCTGCGATGACACTATCTGATACAGCCTTTCAGCGCATGCGCGACATGGCCATCAAGATGATGAGAAGTATTGGAGATTTTGCAGGTGGTTGTAATGTTCAATTTGCTGTAAGTCCCGATGAAAAAGAAGACATAATCGCCATTGAGATAAACCCACGGGTGTCACGTTCTTCTGCATTGGCTTCTAAAGCTACTGGGTATCCCATTGCTAAAATAGCGGCTAAACTCGCCATTGGATATTCTTTGGATGAGTTAGAAAATCAAATTACCCAATCGACTTCTGCTCTTTTCGAACCCACATTGGATTATGTGATTGTTAAAATTCCCCGTTGGAATTTTGATAAATTCGAAGGATCTGATCGTAAACTTGGACTTCAGATGAAATCGGTGGGAGAAGTAATGGGGATTGGAAGGTCTTTCCAAGAAGCTCTTCATAAAGCGACTCAATCTCTAGAAATCAAAAGAAATGGTTTGGGAGCCGATGGAAAAGGTTATTTAGAATACGATCAAGTGATTGATAAACTGACCCATGCCAGTTGGGATAGGGTTTTTGTGATATATGACGCCATACAGATGGGGATTCCCCTGAGTAGGATTCACGAAATCACCAAAATTGATATGTGGTTCTTGAAGCAATACCAAGAATTATACGAATTAGAGAAGGAAATTTCCAAGTACAATTTTAATAGTCTCGATAAGTCTTTGCTTTTGGAAGCCAAACAAAAAGGTTTTGCAGATCGTCAAATTGCCCACATGCTTGGTTGTTTGGAGAGTGAGGTTTACAATAAAAGAGCTGACATGGGTATCCAAAGGGTCTATAAATTGGTAGATACCTGTGCTGCTGAATTTTCAGCTTCTACACCTTATTACTACTCTACTTTTGAGGAAAAAATGCAATTGAAAGGTGGGGAACCCTTTAGTGAGAATGAAAGTAAAGTCAGTGATCGCAAAAAAGTGATTGTTCTGGGATCTGGACCAAATAGAATTGGTCAAGGTATAGAATTTGACTATTGTTGTGTTCATGGCGTTTTGGCTTCTTCAGAATGTGACTATGAAACAATTATGATTAATTGTAATCCCGAAACGGTTTCTACTGATTTTGATATTGCCGATAAATTGTATTTTGAGCCTGTTTTTTGGGAACATATCTACGATATCATTCAGTACGAAAAACCCGAAGGGGTCATCGTACAGTTGGGTGGACAAACAGCACTCAAATTAGCTGAGAAACTTGACAGATACGGCGTCAAAATAATAGGTACAAGTTTTGAATCTCTTGACCTTGCAGAGGATCGAGGAAGTTTTTCAACACTGCTTAAAAACAATGATATTCCTTATCCAGAATTTGGTGTTGCCGAAACAGCCGATCAGGCGTTAGACTTGGCAGACGAATTGGACTTTCCAATTTTGGTTCGACCCTCTTATGTTTTGGGAGGCCAGGGAATGAAAATTGTAATCAATAAAGAGGAGTTGGAATCCCATATAGTAGATTTGTTGAGAAAAATTCCTAATAATAAACTTCTATTGGATCACTATCTAGATGGTGCTATTGAAGCCGAAGCAGATGCCATTTGTGATGGTGAAAATGTCTACATCATCGGGATCATGGAACACATTGAACCTTGTGGTATTCATTCAGGAGATTCCAATGCGACACTTCCAGTCTTTAATTTGGGAGAATTCGTTCTTCAACAAATCAAAGACCATACCCACAAAATCGCATTGGCTTTAAATACAAAAGGCTTAATCAATATCCAATATGCCATTAAAAACGATAAGGTTTATGTGATTGAGGCCAACCCTAGGGCTTCACGTACCGTTCCCTTTATTGCAAAAGCCTACAACGAACCCTATGTTAATTTTGCGACCAAGGTTATGTTGGGTCACAATAAAGTGACGGATTTTAAATTCACTCCGAAATTGGAAGGTTATGCTATCAAGCAACCCGTATTTTCCTTTAATAAGTTTCCGAACGTAAACAAACAGCTGGGACCCGAAATGAAAAGTACGGGAGAAAGTATATTGTTTATTGATAGTTTAAAGGAAGATGAATTTTACGATTTGTATGCCCGTAGAAAAATGTATCTCACCAAATAATAGATTATTCTTTATATTTGTGGAACGATTAATTTAGTATGATAAATAAGAGCTTGTTTGTAGTTTCGATTATTCTTTTTGCCGTTTTGACTAGATTTTTACCCCACCCACCCAATTTTACTCCCATAGCGGCCATAGCTTTACTATCGAGTAAGGGATTTAATAATCGATGGATTGTGTTTTTGATCCCTATTTCGAGCTTGCTCCTTTCCGATTTATTTTTAGGATTACATGCTACGATTCCTTTTGTTTACGCCTCCTTTGTTTTAATAGCGCTACTGGGGCTCTCTGTTAAAAAAATGGGCTTGGGTATTGTTCTACTATCTTCTACTATTTTCTTTTTAGTGAGTAATTTTGGTGTTTGGTTTTTACACTACCCGCTGAGTATTGAAGGATTTATTCAATGCTATACTCTTGCTTTACCCTTCTTTATCAACACCATTTTAGGAGACTTGGTTTACTGCGCTTTGTTAATTTACCCCTTCTACGCTTTGCAGAAAAGGAATTTGTTGTCATTTTAAAATATCTTTTTAAGAAATTTCTTTCATTTAGAAATGAGAGTTTTTTCCTTTTTTTAAATATTGATAGGTTGCCAAATTTCTGTAGTTTGACATTGTATTAAATCTAAATTATTACATAATTCATTAGCCCCTATACATCCAAGTATTATAACACTAAGTAACCAAAGGCTCACCAAGAGTATAATGACAAAACCAAATGGTTTTGCAGAAGGGGTGAAAATTTTTATACCCAGTATAAAAATAAACACAAATGGTGTGCTAATGCTGAGAAATAGCAACATTAGTGGTATACATAGAGGGTAGAAGCTCAGTTCAAAAAATCCGTCAAACATAGGAAGTGGAAAGTCAATAAACCCTATAAAAGCAAAAGAGATAAAACTGATGCTGAGGCCAATGATGACATACAATGCAGTCAATATTAAAATAACCCCCACTATTTTCACTAAGGATTTAAGTAGAAGGGCTAAAAGATTTTCTAAGAAGGCGAAGAAATTTTTTGATTTTTTTTAATGAAGATTTTGCTTGGTCATAATCTAGTTGATTTATTTTTTCCTTGACATCGTCAAATTCTTCTTTAATCTTACGTTCGATATTGACAATATTAACGGGGTCACCTTTCATCTTAAGTTTATCAGCTCTGCTTTCTGCTTTCGGAATTAAAACCCATAAAATCCAGTAAATTAGTGCAAACGATCCTCCTGAGAGAAAGGTCAATAGTATAAATAGCAGTCGAACCCATACTGCATAAATTACGAAATAGAGTCCTATTCCAGAGCCAACTCCTCCA
>JABGSU010000098.1 GCA_018647605.1 Flavobacteriaceae bacterium
CATTCTTCTCTTTCTCAAAACGTTTGAATGTTCCAAATCCAAAGACGGAATCGTTCATACCGGTACAAGAGTCGCTGAGTGTTGACATGATGAATCTGCTGTGAGAAACTGAAAAAAAAAGTCCGTTTCTCCACACACAACACAATGAGCAACACATTCCTCACCTCCCTCAAACATAATAGTAAAACCAAAAAAATCAGTGGCGGACAAAAAAGAAGCCAAAGTGGATTTGTGTCAACAGCTGGAGGAATTGAATGAAAATCTAAAACAAGAGAAAGATAAATATCTTAGATTATTTGCTGAGTTTGAAAACTTCAAAAAACGCACTACTAAAGAACGGATCGACCTTTTTAAAACAGCGGGTCAGGAAGTCATCACCTCTTTGTTACCCATATTAGATGATTTCGAACGGGCTATTGTTCAAACGTCTGATGAGAATGAGATAGAGGGTTTTTTATTGATTAATAATAAACTGAGCGATGTGCTTAAAAGCAATGGATTGACTGTAACCGAAACTAAAGTAGGAGATACATTCGATGCAGAAGTACACGAGGCAATTACACTTATTCCTGCCCCTGAGGCTTCTCAAAAAGGAAAAATTATAGATGTAACAGAAAAAGGATATCAACTAGGAGACAAAATCATTAGATTTCCCAAAGTAGTCGTTGGACAATAAAATATGAAAGAAGATTTTTACGAAATATTGGGTTTATCCAAAGTGGCGTCAGCCGCCGAAATAAAAAAGGCTTACAGGAAGAAGGCTATCGCATTTCATCCAGATAAAAACCCTGGAGATAAGCAAGCTGAAGCTAATTTTAAGAATGCAGCCGAGGCCTATGAAGTGCTGAGTGATCCTCAAAAAAAATCTCAATATGACCAGCATGGCCATGCGGCTTTTGAGTCTGGAGGCTTTGGTGGGGGCAATATGAATATGGATGATATCTTTAGCCAGTTTGGGGATATCTTCGGAAGTGCATTTGGTGGAGGAAGCTTCGGCGGATTTGGTCAGTCTCAAGCCAGAGGTAAAGGAAGTAACTTGAGGATCAGGGTTCAGCTTGGCCTTGATGAGATTGTTAATGGAGTAGAAAAGAAAATCAAAGTCAGAAGGAAAGTTCAAGCCGCTGGCGTTAGTTATACCACTTGCGGAACCTGTAAAGGCCAAGGCCAAGTGATGCGTGTGACCAATACAATTTTGGGAAGAATGCAAAGTGCCTCTACTTGTCCCAAATGTAATGGATCGGGAAAAATCATTTCTAATCGACCTGCAGGAAGTGATGCCAATGGAATGATTGAAAACGAAGAAACGGTAGCCATAAAAATACCTGCAGGTGTAGAAGACGGTATGCAACTGAAGGTGAGTGGAAAAGGAAATGAAGCTACTGGAAATGGTATTTCTGGTGATTTATTGGTTTTGATTGAGGAGAAAGACGACGATACTTTTGTGAGAGAAGGAAACCATCTGCATTACGATTTGTACATCAGCATTGCTGAAGCTGCCTTAGGAGTTTCAAAAGAGATTAATTTGATGGAGGGTAAGGTAAGAATCAAACTTGAGTCTGGAATACAATCTGGAAAAACACTTAGATTGAGAGGTAAAGGTATACCCGATCTCAACGGATATGGAAAAGGAGATCTTTTGGTTCATGTCAATGTCTGGACTCCAAAGACACTCAATAAAGAACAAAAGCAGTTTTTTCAAAAAATGTTGGAAGACGAAAACTTTGCTCCAAATCCCGATAAGTCAGACAAGTCATTTTTTGAAAAAGTAAAGGACATGTTCGCCTAAAACTTTTGATTTACGAAAAAATATATATATTTGAACAACACTAAATTTCAGTGTTATTTCTTTTTCATAGCAATTTTTTCCCATCCTTAGAAATAAGGATGGGTTTTGTTTTTGTAGTATATTAGTGTAGAATTGTAATCATGCAAAAAATAATTGATTTTTTTAATTATGAGATCAGGATTGGAAGTGACGTCATTGTTACTCCAAAGTCCATTTTGGTCATTATTGCCGTTTTTTTTCTAACGCATTTGATTCTCAAGATTTTTAGACGAATTGTATTCAAAACCTTGAACACTGACACTCGGATGAAGTTTAAAGGTGTTTTTACATTTTTAAACTACTTTATTTATCTGATTGTAATCCTAATTGCATTGGATAATATAGGGGTTGAAATCAATACTATTTTTGCCGCTTCTGCAGCCCTTTTGGTTGGAATTGGTTTGGCTTTGCAAACTTTAATACAAGACATTTTTTCGGGAATTTCAATTTTAATGGATCAAACAGTTCATGTTGGAGATGTCATACAAGTAGATGGCCAAGTCGGTAGGGTCGAGAATATTATGTTGCGAACCACGAGAGCGGTGACGAGAGACAATAAAGTACTGATCATTCCCAATCATAAATTTTTGACTTCTATTCTTTACAATTGGACTGAAAACGGAGCCCTTACTAAAGAATCTATTCATTTTGGTGTTGCCTACAATACTGACGTTCCGCAGTTGAAGGAAACGGTAATTGATATTGCCAACAGTCATCCCAAAGTATTAAAAAGACCAGAACCTTTCTTACTATTTGAGGACTATGGAGATAGCGCCCTAATGTTCCAACTTTTCTTCTCCATGAACAAAAGCTTTGAGGCTAATATTGTAAAAAGTGACCTACGTTTTCAAGTTTTTGAAAAATTAAAAGAGTTAAACATTGAGATCCCTTTCCCTCAAAGAGTTGTTACGATTAAAAATAATCTGCCAGAAATCTCATGAAGAAAATTTTATTGGTAGAAGATGAAGAGCCCATAAGAAGGGTTTTGATTCGCATTTTGGAGGAAGAAAATAAAGACTACATTATTACCCAGTGTGAGGACGGAAAGTTAGCCCTCAATACATTGAAAAAGGAGTATTTTGATTTGGTGTTGTGTGATATTAAAATGCCAAAAATGGATGGTGTAGAGGTACTGCAAAGTGCAAGAGAAGAAGGGATCAATGTTCCTTTCATTATGTTGACTGGACACGGTAACGTATCCACAGCAGTGGCAGCCATGAAGTCGGGTGCCTATGATTTTATATCTAAACCTCCAGACTTGAATCGTTTA
>JABGSU010000099.1 GCA_018647605.1 Flavobacteriaceae bacterium
CTATGCAGAAAAAACTGATTTTTTAATACAGGTAAATCTTTTTGATGATCTTCTGAAAGATGGAAAGGCAAACCCCAACTATTTTCTGAGGGATGGCTTACACCTGAATGGGGATGGATATAAAATTTTAAAAACTCAAATTAAAAAACATCTCTAGAAAATAAGGTCATTTCACTAACAATAATTATTCTAAATTATGAAATCATCACAATTGTTGTAAAAATTTAATTATTTTTGTATAGTAAAGTCAATTAAAGAGAAAATTATCAAAACAAATAGATCTTTATGCCCTTTAGTTAATAACTTAGATCTTTTTGGTGACAGATGGACCCTTGTGATTATAAGAGATTTATTTATTGGTAAAAAGTCATTTCGTGAATTTTTGGAATCACCTGAAAATATTTCTACCAGCGTTCTCTCTAACAGACTCCAGCTTATGGAAGTTGAAGGGATTGCCTTACACGTTTTGTCCGCAACTGATAAAAAAGTTAAGCTATATTATTTAACAGATCTAGGAATTGACCTTTTTCCCGTTTTATATGAGATGGTTCATTGGAGTATGCGAAATTTAACTAAGGATTTTTATCCTATTGCAAAGGATTTGTTTGAAACGCATAAATCATTCACAAATAATCAGACCATCACAATGAACCAAGATAATTATAAAGAAAAGAGGGAAGAGCTTTTAGCATTTTAACAATTTTGTTACTTTGAATTAACAAGTATTCATAAATCAATTTAAAGAACCCCTTGCTGATGACGGTAGGGGGTTTTTCCTTTTCGCTATTTTTCATTCAGCAACTGTGCGATGTCCTGATGAAGTTGGAGTATGTCTGGTTTTAAAGTAGCATTGTATACTCCCCTCAATCTCAGATGGGGATCAACTAGAACAACGTGCTCAGTATGTAGAAATTCGGCACTGTCTTTGGTAAACCCCAAGTCTTTTTCCGCAAAGTAGGAGCGGCGTGCTAATCGATAAATCTCACTTTTTTCTCCCGTCAGCAAATGCCAATTCTTTGCTTTGATACTATAACTTTCTGCAAAAGACCGCAAAGCGGGGATGGAATCCATCCAAGGGGTAACGGAAAAAGAAAGCATCGAAAACCTAGTTTCATTTTTATAAGCCTTGGCCAATGTTTTGAGATGGTTGGTCATGATAGGGCAGATGCTGGTACAACGGGTAAACATAAAATTGGCGATATGTACCTTTCCCTTAAGGTCATCCAATGTGATTTTTTGACCATACTGATTGGTCGCTTCAAAGTCATTGATTCGGTGGTGGACTCGCTCCGCTATCGCATTGGGATTATCGATAAACAAAGGCATAAAATCGGGAGTATTGTAATAGGGTAGAGGGAAGGATTCTGTGACGCAGCCCAATCCAATCAAACACAAAAGACTACTGAATACTATCCGTAACATTAACACAATTTTTTGTTCCCAACATTCCATAACGTCGGTTGTTTATGATGACATAATTGGTTCTTGTCGCACCATTGTCATCCCACAACTGTTGATGTCCCAATTGTTGTCCATGGCTGTATTGCAATGATTTTATAATTTGACCTTCCCTGTTCCATCCCCTTAGATTTCCATGATAGACATCATTTTTTAGTGGGTATTCGAATGCCAAATTTCCATTGTCCCAATATCCTTTGTGTATTCCCTCTTTTTCCCCCATTCGATATTCCCTTTCTTCAAATAAAAGTTGATTGGGGTAAAACCTTTTAAAGTTGCCGTGTTTGAGTCCCAATTGATAGTTTTCAATAAAAAGGGTATCCCCAGAAAGGGTATGTTGTTTATAAACCATCCCTGTATAGGGAATCCCTTCATATAATTTCAGTTTCCCTTTGCTTACCCAATTCAAAGTGTCAATATTGGCAACCCTAGTCTGAGGTGATTTGACCTTTTTGCAAGAGCAGACCAAGCAAAACATGATAAAGGTATTACTGAGTAACCGTACCGGGTGTTCCAAAATATCCACTTCCGTTAATGTAAGGATCAGCGTCGGTTATGTGATAATGATAAATACCATCCGGATAATCGGCTGTTTTGTGATTGTGCCCGTGATATTCATCGAGGTCGCTGTTGGTTAACCGCTCACCATTTTCTTCTGGGCCATAAACGGGAAAGCCATCCAGTAAAAATCCCATTAGGGCATTATTCCCCTGTTTGGTGGTCAGGTAATAAGGTTCCAAATGATAGTGATATACCTTTTGTCCTGTCGGGTGACCTCCATATTGATCAAAAGAATTAATCTCATTGGTCAGTGGTTGGTTGTTTGGCCC
>JABGSU010000100.1 GCA_018647605.1 Flavobacteriaceae bacterium
CTTGGTCATAGGGTAGATTTCTGTTTTCCTCCAATGGAATTTGTTCTTTGATTCGGGCATTGACAAATTGTTCTACCGCTTGTAATTCTTTGGAGGTGAGTTTGGCAAAATGTGAAAAATCAAAACGGAACATACCAGAATGTACCATGGAACCTTTTTGCTCCACATGCGTTCCCAAAACCGAACGAAGAGCTTGGTGCATTAGGTGGGTAGCACTGTGGTTACAGGATGTTTTAAAACGTTGGCTTTTGTCAACTACCGCATTGAATTTGGCATTGAGGTCTGCGGGTAAGGTTTTGGAATAATGTAATATAAGATCGTTTTCTTTTTTGGTATCCACGATATAATGTGCCGCACCGTTGGTAACTTCGAGGTAACCCTTGTCCCCTACTTGCCCCCCACTCTCCGGATAGAAAGGAGTAATATTGAATACCAGTTGAAAAAATTCACCTTCTTTTTTGGAACTTACTTTTCGGTATTTGGTAATGCTTACTGGAGTAGACAATAGGTCATAGCCTACAAATTCTTCTTCTTCATCGTGCTTAATGACTTGCCAATCGTCGGTAGCAGAGACCGCTGCCGCTCGCGATCGCTCCTTTTGTTTTGCCATTTGAACGTCAAATCCTTTTTCATCGACTTTATAGCCTCTTTCTCTAGCAATGAGTGCTGTAAGATCGAGAGGAAAACCAAAGGTGTCATATAGTTCAAATGCTTTGGATCCACTTATGATTTTGTCTTTTGATGCCCCCAAGACGGTATCCAATAGGGTCAGTCCTTGATCGAGGGTTTTTAGGAAGGAGGTTTCTTCTTCTCGGATGACATTGGCCGAGATACTTTTTTGTTTGTCCAACTCAGGGAAAACAGATTTGAGTTGATTGTTCAGGGTATCCACTAATTGGTAGATAAAGGGTTCTTTTTGATCGAGAAATGTATAACCGTAACGAATGGCTCTTCTGAGAATTCTTCTGATGACATAACCCGCACCTGTATTGGAGGGTAATTGTCCATCGGCAATGGCAAGGTAAACTGTTCTTAGGTGATCGGCAATAACCCTAATGGCACGATCGGTATTTTCTTCGTCTCCATATTTTGACGCGGTAAGAGTTTCTATTTCCTTGATCAAAGGGGTGAAAACGTCTGTATCGTAGTTTGAGGTTTTGCCTTGCAGCGCCATACACAGCCTTTCAAAACCCATACCAGTATCGATATGTTTCTGGGGTAAAGATTCAAGACTACCATCTGCTTTTCTGTTGAATTCTATGAACACCAAGTTCCATACTTCAATGACTTGAGGGTGGTCTTTGTTGACCAAATCGGCACCTGCTGTTTTTGCTTTTTCTTCGGCAGACCGGAGGTCGATATGGATTTCGGAACAGGGACCACAAGGGCCTTGATCACCCATTTCCCAAAAATTATCTTTTTTATTGCCCAGTAAAATTCTTTCTTCAGGGATAATAGCTTTCCAATAGTCAGAAGCTTCAGTGTCTTTTTCCAACTTTTCGCTAGCATCTCCTTCAAAAATGGTAACATAAATCTTATAAGGATCGATTTTATAAACTTCCGTCAAAAGTTCCCATGCCCATTCAATGGCTTCTTTTTTAAAATAATCGCCAAAACTCCAATTGCCCAACATTTCAAAGAAAGTATGGTGATAGGTGTCAATTCCTACTTCCTCGAGGTCGTTGTGTTTCCCAGAAACTCGAAGGCACTTTTGGGTATCAGCAACCCGAGTGGATTTTGGTTTTTGATGTCCCAAAAAATAAGGTTTGAACTGGTTCATTCCCGCATTAGTAAACATCAAAGTGGGATCGTCCTTAATAACCATAGGGGCTGAGGGTACAATGGTATGGGCTTTGGACTCAAAAAATTGAAGAAATTGTTTTCTGATTTCAGCGGATTTCATAGCGGGCTTTGATAATTAAAAGCGTTACAAATATAGTTTTTTAGATCGAGAGCTTCGTTGATAAAAAGGGTAACTGATGATGAATTTATATAATTTGTATATTTGTTTCACATATGAAGGCCTGTTATGGTCCCTAAAGCTTTTTATGCCTAAAATAAAATATTATTACGATAAGGAGTCGCTCTCCTACCGACCTGTTAACACCGGTAGATTTTCAGCACTGTCTGGTATCGTTTTATTTCTTTTATCCACTATTTTTTTCGGAATTTTAGCCTTGTTTATTTTGCTTAATACCGATACACTGAATACTCCAAATGAGTTGCTTCAGGCAAGAGAAATAGAAAATTTCAAGATTCAATATGATTTGTTGAATAAAAAACTGGAAAAAATTGAAGAGGTGATGGCCAATGTAGCTGATCGTGACAACAATCTTTACCGGGTCTATTTTGAAGCCAGTCCTATCCCTGAAGAACAGAGAAAGATGGGTTTTGGAGGGGTAAACCGCTACAAGGAACTGGAAGGATTTGACAATTCAGAGCTGATTGTCAATACAACTAAACGTTTGGAAGTTTTAACCAAACAGGTGGTGGTGCAGTCTCGTTCATTGGAGGAATTAGAGAGTTTAGCAAAAAGCAAAGAAGACCTGTTGGGAGCCATGCCTTCCATTCAGCCCATTCATAAAAGTGACCTCAAAAGAATGGCTTCGGGATTTGGCTACCGCACCGATCCTTTTACTAAAAAAAGAAGGTTCCATCAAGGCATGGATTTCACCGCCCCGCGAGGTACTCCCATTTATGCCTCTGGTGATGGAGTGGTAGGCAGAGCAGACAACCGAGCCGCTGGCTATGGAAAGCATATAAGAATAGAACACGGCTTTGGTTATGTCAGTTTGTATGCACATTTAAATAAATACAATGTCAAAAGAAGACAAAAGGTAAAACGTGGAGACATTATTGGTTATGTGGGAAGTACAGGACGTTCTGTTGGCCCCCACCTTCACTATGAAATTTTCAAGGACGGAAAAAGGGTAAATCCTTTGAACTACTACTCTGGTAATTTAACCGCCGAGGAATTTGATATTATGCTAAATTTGGCCAGTCAGGAAAACCAATCTATGGACTGATGCATGTTAATCTCCCTGAAAAAAGATACTACAGCATAGGAGAAATTGCCAAGGCATTCGATGTGAATCAATCCTTACTCCGGTTTTGGGAAAAGGAATTCAAAGAAATTCATCCCAAAAAAAAACAAGGAGGAGCCCGAAAATATACTTCTGAGGATGTTGCCAATATCCAAATTATTTATCATCTCCTTAAGGAGAAAGGATTGACCATAGAAGGAGCCAAAAAACAGCTGAAACTAAAGAATATTTCTGAAGACGGAAACCTGGTTGTAATACAAAAACTAGAACAGCTCAAATCCGATTTGGAGCGTCTAAAAAAAAATCTCTGATTATTTTTTTCTAAAAAACAATTGTATGGGAATGCCATTGAAATCAAAGCGTTTTCTGAGTTTGTTTTCCAAAAATCTTTTGTAAGGATCTTTTACGTATTGTGGAAGGTTACAGAAAAAAGCAAACTGTGGATGAGGTGTTGGCAATTGTGTACAAAACTTAATTTTGACAAATTTCCCCTTATAGGACGGAGGGGGTTGACTCTCCATGATCGGCAATAAGGTGTCGTTAAGTTTACGGGTAGGAATTCGATTAGAACGATTTTTATAGATACTTACGGCGGTCTCAATGGCCTTAAAAATTCTTTGTTTGTTCAGTGAAGAGATAAATACTATGGGTACATCCGTAAATGGAGCAGTTTTTTCGTTGATTTCCTCTTCAAAACGCTTGGAGGATTGGGTTTCTTTTTCAACCAAATCCCACTTGTTTACCAATATAACTACTCCTTTATTATTTCGATGAGCCAACCAAAAGATATTCTGAACCTGACCGTCGAAGCCTCTAGTAGCGTCAACCAATAGCAAACATACATCGCAATGTTCAATAGCTCTTACGGATCGCATAACAGAATAAAACTCTATGTCTTCTTTTACTTTGCTTTTCTTTCTGATTCCTGCCGTGTCTACCAAATTGAATTCAAATCCAAAACGATCGTATTTGGTATCTATACTGTCTCTGGTAGTTCCTGCAATATCAGTGACAATGTATCGCTCCTCTCCAATGAGTGCATTGATAAAAGAAGATTTTCCAGCATTGGGTCGACCCACCACAGCAAATCGAGGCAATGCTTCATCGGGTTCGCTTTGCTTGGGTAAAACTTTGACCAGCTCGTCTAATAACTCACCCGATCCACTGCCATTGATAGCGGAAACAGTATAAATATGCTCATAACCTAAAGCATAAAACTCTGTCTTATTTTCAGCCATTTTGGCGTTGTCGCCTTTGTTGGCCGTCAGAAATACTGGCTTTTGTGATCGCCTGAGCAACTGGGCAATGGTCTGGTCCATACCTGTAAGGCCTTCAGCAACATCAACCATAAATAAAATAGCGTCGGCTTCTTCTATGGCCAAATTGACTTGCTTGTCTATTTCTTTTTGAAAAATATCATCACTCCCCTCTACATAACCGCCTGTGTCAATAACACTGAATTCAATCCCGTTCCAATCAGACTGGCCATAATGTCGGTCACGGGTCACACCACTAACTGCATCAACAATGGCCTCTCTTTTTTTGATCAAGCGATTAAAAAAAGTTGACTTCCCCACATTGGGTCTACCCACAATTGCAACAATTCCTCCCATTACGGTTTATTTGAATGCAAAAGTAAGTGAATTTATCAGATAAAGTCTCGGCTTATTGCTGATAACCGAAACGTTTGAGTTGCTGAGAATTGGAACGCCAATTTTTTTCGACTTTTACATAGAGTTCTATGTGTATCTTCTTGCCAAAAAATGAAGCTAAGTCTTTTCTGGCACTCATACCTACCTTTTTTAACTGTTCTCCTTTATGCCCAATGATAATGCCTTTTTGGGTTTCTCTTTCCACTAATATAACCGCGCGGATTCTTATGATTTGATCTTCTTCCTTAAAAGATTCGGTGACGACCTCGACAGCATAAGGAATTTCCTTGTCATAGTGCTGCAAAATACTTTTTCGAATGGATTCGTTGACAAAAAACCTTTCGGGTTTGTCACTGAGTTGATCTTTGGGGAAATAAGGAGGCGATTCGGGAAGTAATTCAATCAACATTTGTAGGAGTTCTGGTACAAAAAAACCAGTCAATGCAGATATGGGAATGATCTTGGCCTTGGGGAAAACAGTAGCCCACTCTTGGACTGTATTTTCTAATTCTTTCTGAGAAGAGGTATCGATTTTATTAATCAATACAAATAATGGCATCTTGAAATTTTTAATACGCTCCACCAAAGCCTCGTCTTTGATTTTTTTCTCCTCAATGGAAATCATATAGACCAATACATCGGCATCTACCAATGACTCTTTAACAAAATCCATCATGGAGTTTTGCATTTCATAGGCAGGCTTGATGATACCGGGTGTGTCGGAGAGAACCAATTGGTGGTTGTCACCATTGATCAAACCCAAAATGCGGTGACGGGTGGTTTGGGCTTTGGGTGTGGTAATCGATAAATTTCTACCCATTAGGGCATTGACTAATGTTGATTTTCCCACGTTGGGATTTCCTACTATGGATACATATCCTGATTTATGAGGGGTTTGGGTCATGGTGTAAAGATACAATCTTTGAATTAGCCTTTGTGGTGGTCTATAAATTTTGTAAATTTGCCATTCATCGCGAGGTAGAGCAGTAGGTAGCTCGTCGGGCTCATAACCCGAAGGTCGCTGGTTCGAGTCCAGCCCTCGCTACTAAAAACAATAAAACGGTTATACTATTATTTAGTTAACCGTTTTATTGTTTTTGTAATTATATGAAAAATATAATAATTATTGTAGCCATCATTTCTACTGGAATAATGTCTGGTATATTTTTTACATGGACAAATGCAGTAAAACCTGGAATAGGAACGCTTAATAACATTAGTTATTTAACAGCTTTTAAAGCAATGAATAAAGCTATCCTTAATCCATTGTTTTACATTACTTTTATTTTGCCAGTTTTAACGATACCGATTTCAGCATATATGAATTATGGTTCACCTAATTTTTATGTTTTTAAATTACTATTGGCTTCTACATTAATTTATTTGTTTGGAGTTTTTATTATAA
>JABGSU010000101.1 GCA_018647605.1 Flavobacteriaceae bacterium
GCCCAGCTTAAACTGGAAATCAAAACCCTTGGGAAAAGAGAAAAAATAACACTTCCGACGACTTAGGCACTTTATCAGATTTTTTACATCTTGTATCGTAAATCTACCCCGAATCGATTCTACTACCATCGACCTACTATTTTTTTTCTTAGGATTTTTTTCGGGTCATAAAAAAAATAAAAACCAGATTGTGCCGAAAAATAGTGGGTGTTTGACAGCTTTTGTATAGTCCTCCTAATGCTTTCCTTTTTGATAATGTTCCCGAATCAGGTCTTTTCCAAAATCCCCATCAAATGTTCTCCAAACGGAATGGATATGATTTCCGTTGTTTTGGGAATTGTCATATTCGATTAAGAAACTTTGGCCTTGGATTCGGTAATAGTGTGCGTTTAATTTTTTTGTTTTTCCAGCCCAACTAAAAGAAATCTTTTTCCAATTTTCCGCATCCAGTAACGATTGGGCTTTTTGTGCCACGGGTTTTTCCATTCGCTCGAGGTGGAGGTCAATTATTTTTTTCAGCTGTTGCTTTTGAGAGAGATTCAGTTGGCTGTAGGCAATACCATTGTCCACGATAAATTCCACTGCAGCTTGATTGCTTGTTAAAATCTCACCATAGGTTTGGGAGCTGACCAAGGTTTTAACAAGTTGTTTTGGGGAGAGGGAATTGACCAGCTCCAAGCCCCAATTGTGATCATTTTTCAACACAACCTTTCCCTTGTTGGGGCCATCGGGGACAATACCCGGATTGGCTCCCCAAAAAGCAGGCGCAAAAGCGATCCCATTCGGACTAACCGTAAAGTTGAGAGAAATATGGTGACCTTCAAAAGACCAAGCCCAGAGGGAATCCCGATGGGGAGTACCGTAAAAGGCAACGTAATATTTTGTGGCATCTCTTTTAATAGGGTCATTTTCGGCTACTGCTAGATAATTTTCCAAATCGATGATTTGCTGCATTTGGTCATAACCACTTTCACTGAGATAGGCCTCCAGAAGCGCGTAGGTCTTTTCCTCTTGTTCAGGACTCATCTCTGATAAAGGAACTCCCTCGCGGGCAAATGAAGAATGGGGGAGGTAGTGCCAACGTGTTTTGGCGGGGTCGTCGAGAGCAAAGGAAATAGCCTCCTTTTGCTCCGGCGAAAGACTGTTGAGCAAAGCGGTGGCATCAAGCAGCGGTTCAAAGGAGCTTTGCGCAGAAACCCAAACCATTCCTAAAATATGTATCCATATAAACTTTTTCATTTCGCTAAAGTTTATATAAATGTACCAAAATATTGACATAGACCTAACAACCTCCTGATTAAGCAGATTTGTTTGGTAAAAGGATTTGAATTTTATTCCATTCGTTCGTACAATTCTCCTTGACCTTTACCAAGGGAATCCAAGCCATATTGTGTAAAATGATCTTTAGACAGGCTTATTTTGGCGGTAAAAATCTTGTTTCCTGTTGCGATCCACTTGAGGTAATTGTCGGTTCCATGGCTCATGTATTCAAACAAGGAATCATTTTTGAACTCATAGCTTCCATTGCCACCAAATCCAATAAATTGATCCACTCCGAGTGAATCCATCCATTCTCCATTGCTGATGAACATAAAATGTTCGGCAGAGTAAAACTTAACCTGTTTGGATTTGGCATTCATGGGGACGGTATCTTTTGGTTTTCCATTTTCGTAGTTAACGGTTCCGATGCGGTTCCAAACGCCAGTCAAGCCATTTATTTCACCTGTTTGTGGCGGAGTACAAGACACAATGGCCAAAACCATTAAAGTGGTTAGAATTATTTTTTTCATAAGAAATGTAGTTTGATTAGCTAAAATATTAAACCCTTTTAATAATTTATAATATTCCACAAAGTTTTGATGTTTAATTAATTTATTGATAAGATATGACAGTTTTTTTTGCAAAAAAAACATTTATTTTTTATCTATTAGGAGATTTCTTTAATTAATTTTTTTCTGTTTTTAAATTTGAAATTTTAATTTGAAGATGGAGATAAAGGATCGAGACCATAAGTTTTTATCAGCCCTAAAGGCAGTCTACAGCTCGGTTTCTTCATTACCGAAAGCTTCTAACCCACTGGAGGCAAGAAAGATTTGTACCCAACACATCCGTAAAGCCTTTGAACTCACTGATATTCAAATCAAAGGCTCGGAGTATCTGCCCTACGAGAAGAACACCATTTTTATATACAATCACCTGAGTAACCACACCTATTACACCGAGGACGAAGGTTTTCAAATCACTTTGGACAGTCATTTTATCAGCAGTATGATACTGGACAAATACTACAAAAATTCAGGTGTTCGGGTGGTGCGACATTCCCTTCCAGAGGAAGACAATCACAGAAATTATTATGATCGATTACAATATATTAGGGTCTATGCCAAAAATTTTGTGCCAGATGAAATTGATCCAACCAAGATCAAATCGGTCAATAAAGAGTTTTATCCCAAAGCCATAAAACACCTAAGTGAGGAATCTGGATTGGTCTTCAGTCCTGAGGGAAAATCTCATCCCACAGGTGACTCTCCTGGAATTTTTAGACACGGAATTTTTAAATTGGCAAGTAAGATGGATCCTCAACCTCTAATCGTCCCACTGGTCATGGCCAATTTTGACCAATTGGCCTCAAAGGTTACTTTTAAATGTGAAATAAAACCTCCTTTTAGGATGAAGGATATGGGGATTACCGACAAAAAAAACCCCGCTTTACCAAAGGCGGTGGCTAAGCTAAATAGGCAATATAAAAAATGGGTAAATGACTTATTGAAAGAAGAAAAGGGCTTTGAATCAGAAATTTTGACTCTTGAGCAACGAATAAAAAATAAAGAATCACTAGAAAATTTGGTTGTTTTTTATGGAAGCTCAACCATACGCTTATGGAACAGTTTGGAGAAAGATTTCCCCAATTTAAACACCCTAAACCTTGGTTTTGGGGGAGCATTTATTGGCTCCCTATCTCAACAATTCGATCGTTTGTTTACTTTCAAGTCACCTCAAACCATTATTCTTTATTTGGGAGGTAATGACTTGAGTTTGGACTGGACAGCTCAGCGGATTGTAGCCGATATCAAAAACCTGATATCAAAAATCCATCAAAAGTTTCCCAACACTTCCCTGATCAATATCAGTATTAAACCCTCTTTGGAGCGGGCACAGCAATTGGATAAAATCACTCAGATCAATCAACTAATGAAAGAACACGCTGAGCATACCCCTTTTCTAAAACAAATTGATTTTTTTGAACTCCTTGTTCGCCAGATTAAAAAAGAACCTCCCTACTTACTACAAGATGGATTGCACCTCAATCATTTAGGCTATTCTTTACTTAAAAATGCATTAAAAAATCACTTATAATTCGCGATAAATTTTTTGAAAACCGAAATCAATTCGTAATTTTATTGTTTAAGAGTTGAATTAATTTTGATTAGGGCACCCTATGAATCCGTTTCCTATGAATAAAGCAATTACTTATGTTTTATAAATTTTAATCCAAAAAAATACTTAAACAATTTATTCTACGAATTCATTAACCATAGACCAATTTAAGAAATCAAAAAAGTCATAAATAGAGATCAGTTTAATATTTCTTAAAAACCATCAATTATCAAAAAGAATTGTTCAACTTGTTCTTTGGTCAATACCTTATTCATATTAGGAGACAAATGGTCTCTTGTTGTCGTTAGAGATATTTTTAATGGAAAAAAATCATTTGGTGAATTTTTAGATTCACCTGAAAAAATTTCTACTAGTGTACTCACCAGTACTTTACAATTTATGGAAAGCGTAGGGATTCTCGAATACTTTTTTTGCCAATTGGACAAAAAAGCAATCTACTATAATTTGACCGATAAAGGCATTGACCTGAATCCCATTATTTTCGAGATGATCTATTGGACAAAACGCAATTTTGATAACACATTTCATCCTTTGTCTGTGAAATGGTTTAAAGAATACGATCATCATTCTCCAATATATGTCACAATAGTCAACCAAAATGAATACAAAAAAATAAGGACAGAACTTTTGGATTTGCACACACATTGATTATCTCCCCCCTAACAACTAATCATAAATCAATTTAAAGAACCTCTTGCTCATTTGGACAAGGGGTTTTTTATTTTCCATCTATTTTTCTGCCAGCAACTGTGCAATATCTTTTTGCAGTTGGAGCATGTCCGGTTTGAGGGTGGCATTGTAAATTCCTCTCAGTCGTAACTTTGGGTCTACAAGAAGCACGTGCTCGGTATGAAGAAATTCAGTACTGTCTTTGGTATATCCCAAATTTTTCTCTGCAAAATAAGAACGTCGTGCAAGAGAATAAATTTCACTTTTTTGCCCAGTCAGTAAGTGCCAATTTTTTGCTTTTATACCATAACTTTTTGCAAAAGATCGCAAAGTAGGAATAGAATCCATCCAGGGGGTAACCGAAAAAGAGAGTAGGGCAAATTGCGTTTCTTTTTCATAGGTATCAGCAATGATTTTGAGGTGATTGGTCATGGTCGGACAGATGCTGGTACAACGCGTAAACATAAAATTGGCCACATGCACTTTTCCTTTAAGCTGTTCCAGAGTGATAGTATCCTCATTCTGATCCGTTGCTCTAAAATCAGCAATTTTGTGATCGATTTGCATCCCTACTGCCTTGGGATTTTCGATAAATAAAGGCGTAAAGTTTGGACTGTTATAATAGGGTAATGGATTTGAACTATTACAACCCCAGAGGGTAATCAAGCATAAAAAACTACCGAAGGCTATCCGAAACATTGATACAATTTTTGGTTCCCAATAATCCGTACCGTCGGTTATTTTTGATGACATAGTTGGTTCTTATCGTTCCATTGTCATACCACAGTTGCTGCCGTCCTGACTCTTGTCCTTGATCATAATTAAGCCATTTGATGATTTGCCCTGCACTGTTCCAACCCCTGAGGCTTCCGTGATACACATCGTTTTTCAAATGGTATTCAAAAGCCAGATTTCCATTGTCCCAATAGCCCAAATGCACTCCTTCTTTTTTCCCCTTTCTATAACTTCTTTTTTCAAACAATTGATTGTGTGCATAAAACCTTTTAAAATCACCGTGTTTATGGCCCTCCCAATAATTTTCGATTAAAAGTGTGTCTCCCGAAAGCGA
>JABGSU010000102.1 GCA_018647605.1 Flavobacteriaceae bacterium
AATGTTGTCGCGAGCCAATGAAGTCATTAAGAGGGTCAATCTGATCAACGCCAATAAAAAACTACCCTCTGAAATATCGGGGGGGATGCAAAAAAGAGTGGCCATCGCACGCGCCATTGTTATGAACCCCAAATACTTGTTTTGTGACGAACCTAACTCAGGCCTAGACCCAAAGACCTCCACCTTGATTGATAACTTGATTCAGGAAATCACCAAGGAATTTGAAATCACCACTGTAATTAATACCCATGATATGAATTCGGTCATAGAAATAGGAGAAAAGGTATTATTCCTTGAAAATGGTTACAAGGGATGGGAAGGGTCTAATCAAGATGTTTTTAAAACTGAAAACGAAATTGTAGGGAATTTTATTTACTCTTCCAACCTATTTAAAAAAGTGAGGGAGGTTTATCAAAAGGAAAACTAACCTTCCTTTTGGTCAAAGTGCTTTGATGCCTTTTCAGCAAGATTCTTTGCCTCTTGATTCTTGTACATAGGACAGATCATCAAAAGCCCATCTGAGTCAACAATAATAAAGTTTTCAAGACCTGAAATCACAACTTTTTTATCAGTGTCGGTTTTGATCAAATTGTTACGGGATTTTTCAGCATACAGTTATGCTTTGACCACAGCATTTTTTATAACATCCTTGGGTTGACGATCATAAATAGATTTCCAACTGCCCAAATCATCTCAATCAAAACGGGCTGGGAGCATTAGAATATCTTCTGATTTTTCCATCAATGCATAGTCAATAGAGATGTTTTTCGGCTAGCGGATAGTTTTGGGACACAAAAGCTGCTTCGGCATCGGTATTTAGGTGATTAAAACCTTTGTTGAATAGATCATAAAGCACTAGTGAATGGGCTTTGAAACCCTCCAAAACTGCCGTGGCAGAACACACAAAAATACCCGAATTACAATAGTATTTTTTAGCATCAATAAAATGCTGAGCAGTGGCTTCATCTGGCTTTTCGGCAAATTCCATTTCTGACTTTAGGGGGGATCCATTTGAATCCTCTTTGACGGATATATAGCCAAACCCTGTAGCCGGAAAATCGGGTTGTATTCCAAAGGTGATCAGATTTTTTTTGTCCGAAGCTGCAAGAGCCAATTCCAAGTCTTCCCTAAAAAGTAGTTGGTCAACTATGAGATGATCACTGGGAGTAACCACTATTTTGGCTTCGGAATTGATTTTTTTAATTTTTAAACTGGCCATAAGTATACAAGGGGCAGTGTTTCGTCGGTCGGGTTCACAAATCACTTGATTTTCCGAAAGTTTGCCTCCCAACTGATCCAAGATAATTTTCTGATAACGGGTTTGGGTAACAATAAAAATATTAGTTGAAGGAATAAAGTTCTACAAGCGATCAAAAGTAATCTGAAGAAGTGATCTTCCAGAGCCTGTCATGTCGATAAATTGTTTGGGATAAACGGGAGTACTAGAGGGCCAAAATCAAGAGCCAATACCTCCAGCCATAATGATTGCAAAGTGATTTTTAGACATGCTATTCAATTTTAATTACTTGGGCATGGGGACTGAAAAGATAAATTCTTAGGGTATCTACTTCCCTACACTCGTATCGTTTGACCCGTTTTTTACCTCTGATAAACCTTCGGCCGTTGTGGATTTCAAAAACTTCTCCTCGTTCCAATTCAAAAATATAATTTTTTTTATTCACGGGATCAAATTTATTGAGAGCCATGACCAATTTAAAATCTGCATCGGAAGAAGCCTTAGGATTCCTAAAATGGCTTTGGAGTATTTCCAATAACGCCTCGGGAAAAATATTTGGGGTAAGAAAGGGCAACATTATTTTTTTGTAGGTGGTTTTCCATTCTTTTCCGTGGGGTTTAATTGTTCTACCAAAATTCTTGTATGCCACTAGATGGGCTATTTCGTGTAAAGTAGTTATCAAAAATCGGTAAGGGTTGGGCATTTCATTGACCGTAATCTGATGGCCTCCCTCGTGCAACGCTCTAAAATCACCGTGTTTAGTGACCCGCTTTCGGGTAATGACCAAATTAACCTCCCATTGCCGTAAATATTTTGAAAGTAAGGTTACAGAGGTTGGTGGAACAAACGGCTCAATGGTGTTGATAGAGTCTCCCATTTCAACTATGGGGTTGAGGAAGAAATGGGCAATACCTTTCCGTTGTAAAACTGATGGGATGTCAAGGCAAAATCAATAATGTAATGGGCCATCTGTGCAGCACTAACAGGGGCTTGATAGCCTGGGAATGCTTCTTCTAACATTTCGGTTTGTACGGCTCCCAAAGCCAATACGTTAAAAGAGGGGCCTGTTTCTTTGAATTCCTCCGCCAATAGTTCTGTAAGAATTACCAAAGCTCCCTTACTACTACTATAGGCCGAAAGACCCGGAAATTTGGCACTACCTTGAACACCTCCCATACTGGAAATATTCAATACATGTCCCTTGGCTTCCATCAGGGGTAGGATCAAACGGGTCAACGAAGCAACAGCAAAAACATTTACCCTGTAAACCTCTTCAAACTCGGAAGAAGACATTTCAAGAAAAGGCTTATTGACTAGGCTCCCTGCATTGTTAATCAACACGTCAATGGTCTTAAAAGAGGTTTTTATTTTTCGGCAGAAATCAACTATCTCGGCTTCCTGAGAAAGATCGACAGCAAACGGATAAACGTTTTTCATATCCTTCAAAGGCTTTATGTTCCTTGAAAGAGCAATGACTTTATGTCCATTGGTAGTGGCTTGCTTACAAATCTCAAAGCCCACACCCCTACTGGCACCTGTAACAAGAAGAGTTTTCATCTGTTATTGTCTATTGTTTTCAAAAGTCACCTATTGGATTCCACAACTAGGAAACCAAAAGACGAATGGGGTTTTCTATGTAAAGCCTTAGGGTTTGCAAAAATTGTGCACCTGTAGCACCGTCAACCGTTCTGTGATCACAAGCCAATGTGATCTTCATCGTATTCCCCACCACAATAGCGCCTTCTTTAACTACTGGTTTTTTCTCAATGGCTCCAACCGAGAGTATTGCTGAGTTGGGCTGATTGATAATAGAAGTAAACTCTTGTATACCAAACATACCTAGGTTAGACACAGTAAAAGTACTACCGTCCATCTCTGCTGGCGTTAATTTTTTATGTCGAGCTCTAAAAGCGTAATCTTTTACAGTGACACCGATCTGTCTCAAATCCAGCTCATCGGTAAATTTGAGAACAGGTACCACAAGTCCATCCTCAACCGCAACGGCCACTCCTAAATGAACGTGGTGGTTTTGGATAATTTTGTCGTCAAACCATTGTGAATTGACCTGGGGATGTTCCTTCAATGCCAAGGCAACGGCTTTGAGGACTATGTCATTAAAAGATATTTTGATGTCGGGCAAGGTATTGAATTGTTGTCTGAACGCAATAGCATGATCCATGTCCAGCTCGACAGCTAAGTAATAGTGTGGTGCCGAAAATTTAGAGGCAGACAACCTTTTGGCAATCGCTTTTCTCATGGAACTATTGGCCAATTCAGTAATGCTCTCTACTCCAATTGGTTCTGAAGATACTGCGAAACCTCCTGCTGATCCTTTAAAATTTTCAATATCGCGTTTAATGATTCTCCCACCATCACCAGAGCCTTTAACTTGTTGAAGACTAATGCCTTTTTCCTCTGCCAGTTTTTTTGCCAATGGAGAGGCTACGAGTCTACCATTGTGAGCGCTCTGTGTTGAAACGGGTGACTGAGCAGCAACAGGAATAGGCTTGGGTGTTTCTTTTTGCTCAACTACGGGAGCAGGGGTCGATACCTTTACTTCCTCCGGATTAGTCGCTTCTTTAGTACTGCTGACAATGGCTGCTTTTACAGATTCTGGATCGGTTCCTTCATTTCCTATGGCAGCCAAAACGGAATCCACTGCAGCCGACTGGCCTTCTTCAAGACCGATATAAAGCAAGGTTCCAGAATAAAAAGATTCGAACTCCATAGTGGCTTTGTCTGTTTCAATTTCGGCCAAAATATCCCCTTCATTAACGGGATCACCCACTTTTTTGTTCCACTTGGCAACGGTACCTTCCTCCATAGTATCACTCAGCCTTGGCATGGTGATGACTTCCACCCCCTCAGGCATGGTTGTTTTTTCTGTCTTATTTTCAGCAACAGCCACAGGAACCGTTGTAGATTCTGCTGTCGAAGGAGATGAAGGGGTAGCCCCACCAATCATGTCCTTGATGTCTTCACCTTTTTCTCCAATAATGGCCAAAAGAGAATCGACTGGCGCTGTTCCTCCCTCATCAATACCGATATGTAACAACTCCCCTTCTTGGAAGGATTCGAATTCCATAGTGGCTTTGTCAGTTTCGATTTCAGCGAGTATATCGCCTTCTTTTACGGTATCTCCTACTTTCTTATACCATTTGGCTACTGTGCCTTCTTCCATGGTATCGCTCAAACGAGGCATATTTATCAGTTCTGCCATTCTAGTCTATTTTATGCTTAATAAAAGGATATTCTTCTTGCTCGTAGACGGCATCATACATAACCGATTTGTCTGGGAAAGGAGAATCTTCGGCAAATTTCTCACATTCAGCCACTCCAGCCTTAACCTTGGCATCAATTTTGTCCAACTGCTTTTGTGTCGCGTATTTATTTTTTAGGATAATCTCTTTGACCTGCGTAATCGGATCAATTTTTCGATATTCTTCAACCTCCTCCTTAGTTCTATATTTTTGAGCATCAGACATGGAATGTCCTCTATATCGATAAGTTTTCATTTCTAGAAAAGAGGGTCCTTTCCCTTCTCTTGCGTGTTTAATGGCATTGTCCAAACCTTCTGCTACAGCAACTGGATCCATTCCATCAACGGGTCCGCAGGGCATTTCATATCCCAATCCCAACTTCCATATTTCTTGATGACTGGCGGTCCTGGCAACCGATGTGCCCATAGCATAACCATTATTCTCCACTACAAAAACCACGGGCAACTTCCACAAGGTAGCCAAATTGAGTGTTTCGTGCAGTGAACCTTGTCTAACGGCACCATCGCCCATGAAGCAGAGGGTTACATTATCTCTATTGAAATATTTATCTCCAAAGGCCATTCCAGCACCGAGGGGGATTTGTCCTCCCACAATACCATGTCCTCCGTGGAATTTGTGCTCTTTAGAAAAAATGTGCATAGATCCTCCCAATCCCATAGAAGTTCCTGTAGATTTTCCGAACAATTCAGCCATTACACGCTTAGGGTCCACGCCCATCCCTATGGGTTGTACATGATTTCTATAGGCTGTTATCATTCTGTCTTTACCTATTTCCATGGCATGAAGTGCCCCTGCCAGTATGGCCTCTTGACCATTATACAGGTGAAGGAATCCTCTTACTTTTTGTTGGATATATACAGCAGCTAATTTGTCCTCAAATTTGCGCCAAAAAAACATATCCTCATACCATTTCAGATAAGTAGCCTTGGTTATTTTTTTCATTAAATGGAAGTAATTATCAAATTCTAATTATTATGTAAAATTACTGAATTAAGTCCTTTTGTTAAAAATATATTGGTGAAATCGAATAAGAAAATCTAATCTTAATCTTATTCGGGTACATCTTGCTCATCAGTGGCTCTACTTGAACCATCAAAGTTAAAGCTGAGAGAAAATCTCAAAGTGTTTTCCAGCGGATTTCTGATTTTAGAGATTGAGGATAAATAGGAGATATCGATTTCCGTACCAATGAGTTTAAATCCAGTACCAAATGTCAGGTATCTTCTAGATCCTTTTTCTTCGCTTTCGTTGAAATAGCCTGTCCTCAGGGCTAAAGTTTTCGCAAAAAGATATTCCAAACCCAAAGCCCAAGTAATTTCCTTTAATTCCTCTTGAGTTCCCCCCGGAGCATCATTAAAGGATTTGAAAATACCATTAAAAAAATCTATATCGGGTTGTCTGTATCCTTGAGGCTGATTATTATTATCATAGTAAGCCACAGGGGTAGGGACTAAAAGTTTGGAGAATTCTATATATATACCCAAAACGTTAGAAGGATCAAAAATGAAATCCACTCCCGATCCTAATTTAAGGTTGGTAGGAATAAAATCCATTTGACCGCCTTCATCGTATTTCAGTCTTGGTCCAATATTAGATATATTAAATCCAGCTCTAATCAATCCGTCTAAATTACCCATATCAAAAGTATCACCTTGATAAAAACCTGCAATATCAACTCCCAAACTGTTGGCAGACGTGGCATCCATATCGGTGTGAATTTTCAAATCGGATCGCAAAAATCTCCCCGCTACAGCCATAGCAAACTTTTCACTCAATTTGAGGGAATAGGAAAGATCAACGGTAATTTCATTAGGTCTTTTCGAACCTTGATCAATAATGGTTCCAGACATCATATCGTTGAATTGAACATTTCCATAACTGAAATACTTTAGAGTCGTGGCCCAAGCACTTCTTTCGTTCAATTTATTAAAATAGTTCAAACTCCCTAAAAAAATATCATCAACAAGTTGTCTTAAATAAGGGGTGTAACTCAAACCAAGACCACTATTGTTCTCAGAAAAAGCATATTTTGCAGGATTCCATTGTTGTGCATAAGCATCTGCTGAGGTAGCCACTCCCAATTCTCCCATACCCGCAGCTCTGGCGTCAGGGGTAATTAAAAGAAAAGGCACACCAGTGGTAATCACACGATCTTGGCCAATGGCCTGAACCACAAACAGGAAGGCGATTAAAAATCTCGTCAATTTGGGAGTAAAAGGCATTTTTTTTGCGTTTTCATCCTTATAACGCTTCATCCGTCATTATGTTGTGTTGAACAGATCTCTATTTTATCAACAATCGTCTAGAATTTTATTTTCAGTGTTGACGCATAATAATTTTTCATTTAATACGTTATTCATTTGTAAATGCAGGATGTATTAATTGTTAGGTTGAATTAAGATTTATATAATTAGTATATTGCAATAAAAATTAGACCTATTGATCCTATGAAATGAGCCAATACCATTACAAAATGATCATTGGTGAATTGCATCTGAACTTTGAAAAAACTAAATGATAACGGATGAAAATTAATTTTTTGATAAAATCTATTTTTGTTGCCCTTGCAGGCCTACTTTTTGTGGCTTGTGGAGGAAGAAGTAACATGTCTCGTGGAACAGGATGGAGCATCAATTCCAAAGAAGGAGGGTTTCAATATAATCTTGAATTTGAAGATCAAGAAAATGGTCCAGGATTGGTATTCATTGAAGGTGGAACTTATACCAAAGGCCAGGTACAAGACGATGTTTTACACGATTGGAACAACACCCCTACCCAACAACACGTCATGTCGTTTTACATAGACGAAACAGAAGTCACTAATCTAATGTACATGGAATATTTGGATTGGTTAGAAACTGTTTTCCCTTTGAGTGAACCACGATACAGACAAATTTACGAAGGAGCCCTACCAGACACCCTAGTTTGGAGAAACACGCTTGGATACATGGAAGAACTAACCACCAACTACCTTAGACATCCGGCCTACGCCGAATATCCTGTCGTAGGGATCAACTGGTTGCAAGCAGTGCAATTTGCAGAATGGAGAACGAATAGGGTTAACGAATATATTCTTGAAAGAGAGTCCTACGTCCAGAAAGACATCAGGTACAGTGAAAACGATGGCGGAGTAGTTAATTCAAACAGCACCTTTAATTCCGATGCCTATTTAAAGAGACCCGAAACTTCTTATGGTGGGCTTATGGCCTCTGACAGCCTCATGGGCAAAAGTGGGATCATGAAAAAAGATACTGCTACCGTCAATGTGTATGCAGGAATTGATAAAGGAGTATTGCTTCCTTCCTACCGACTTCCAACAGAAGCGGAATGGGAGTATGCAGCACTTGCACTTGTAGGAGATAGAGAATACAATACCTACAGAGGAAAGAAAAAATATCCATGGTCTGGCGAATACACCCGATCGGATGAGAGAAGAAGTGAAGGAGACCAATTGGCGAATTTTAAGTTTGGAAAAGGAGATTATGGCGGAATTGCAGGTTGGTCTGACGATGGAGGAGATATTACAGTTCAAGTAAAAAGTTATCCCCCCAATGATTTTGGAGTTTATGACATGGCTGGGAATGTAGCAGAATGGGTTGCTGACGTTTACCGTCCTATAGTCGATGATGAAGCCAACGATTTCAATTACTACAGGGGAAATATCTACTTGAAAAATGCCATTGGTGAAGATGGAAAAGCTACCATATTGTCGCCAGATGAGCTTGTATATGATACCCTACCCAATGGAAAAGTGATGCTTAAACGACTTCCTGGACAATTGGCCAAGGTTCCCATTGATGAGGAAGAAACCTTCTTGAGACAAAATTTCTCTGAAAGTGATAATAGAAACTTCAGAGATGGAGACAAAGAATCTACACGACTCTTTGCCAGTTATAACGATTCTGATGATGATGATAACAAAAGACCTGAGACTGCAGGAATGTATGACGCGCCCATCCATCCAAAAGTAGCTCTAGATGATGATGGAAACATTGTCAGAAGTATTGATAAATCCGATCGTAGAACCTCCCTTATAACAGATGAAGTAAGAGTGTACAAAGGAGGTTCATGGAAAGACCGTGCCTACTGGTTAGACCCTGCCCAACGCAGGTTTTTACCACAGTATATTGCTACAGACCATATCGGCTTTAGGTGCGCCATGTCCAGATTAGGACAGAAAAGCAGAATCAAAAAGACCGCAAGACACAAACGCGGTAGATAATCATTATAAGGCATCTATTGATGCCTTTTTTTTATGAATTTAACACAACTCCATGATTACTATAAAGAGACTTCAGGTGTAGTCACGGACAGTCGTAAGCTTATCCAAAACTGTTTTTTCATCGCCCTAAGAGGTGAAAATTTTGATGGGAATCAATTTGCCGAAACCGCTATCGCCCAAGGAGCCAAATACGCTTTGGTTGATCGTCCGGAAATAGCTGAAAAAAGTGACCGACTGTTATTGGTCGATAATACACTGGAATCACTTCAAGAACTCGCGCAATACCACCGAAACAAACTAAAAGCAAAAATCATTGCCCTGACAGGGAGTAATGGTAAAACTACAACCAAAGAGCTGATTATGAGTGTCTTGGGGAAGAAATTCGACACCAAAGCTACCAAGGGGAATTTAAACAATCATATCGGGGTGCCTCTTACCCTGCTTGACTTTGATCAAAATACAGAAATCGGTATTGTTGAAATGGGAGCCAATCACCAAAAAGAAATTGATTTTTTGTGTCAGCTTGCACAACCCGACATTGGTTTGATAACTAATTTTGGTGAAGCTCATTTGGAAGGATTTGGGGGGGTTGAAGGAGTCATCAAAGGTAAGTCCGAATTGTATAAGTATCTGTCTCAAATAAAAGGAACTATTATTTTAAATATTGATGACTCAATACAAAGTAAATGGGAATCTTACAGTCCTCATTATACTTTTGGTGAAGATGCAAAGGCTTATTGCCGTTTAGAATATTTGAAAAGAAAATCTCAACCTCTTGCCATCAGCACTGAAGGTAAGACCATCGAAAGTCAACTTTTTGGGGAGTATAATTACTCCAATATTGCCGTTGCAGTTGCCTTAGGTAAGTTTTTTGATTTAAACCTTGAACAAATAGAGGAGGGTATCTCTGGCTATAGGCCAACGAACAATCGTTCACAAATTATACATAAAGGAACCAACAAGATTACATTGGATGCATACAATGCCAACCCCAGTAGTATGAAAGCATCAATTACATCCTTTGTAAATAACCGAGAAAAAAAAGGAGTTGTTATTTTGGGAGATATGTTTGAACTGGGAACACAGACCGCCTCTGCTCATCAAGAAATACTCAACTTAGTGGTGGAGACTAATGTGGAGGACATCCTAGTGGTAGGAAAATATTTTTTTAAAACACAAACGCAAGACCCAAGAGTACAATATTTCTCAACGCTGGAGGAAATCAAAAATTTCCTGATCCAAAATCCATTTGATAAATCAGATATATTGATTAAAGGATCAAGAAGAATGACTTTGGAAACATTATTGGAACAGCTTTAAAGCTAGTCCAACCCTGCTCCTTTAACGATGTCCTTTAGTACTTCGGGATTCAGTAATGTGGAAATATCACCGAGATTTGAGAGGTCACGACTGGCGACTTTTCTCAAAATTCTTCTCATAATTTTACCCGAGCGGGTTTTGGGTAAACCCGATACGATTTGAACATGTTCTGGTTTGGCTATAGGGCCTATAATTTTCCTGACCAACTGTTTAATCTCTTCTTCCAATTCCTTAGGAGATTTATCTGAACTGTCACAAATAGCAAAAGCATAAATTCCCTGTCCTTTAATTTCATGTGGATATCCTACTACCGCAGACTCAACAACCTCGGGATGTTCATCTATGGCATTTTCAACTTCTGCAGTTCCCATTCTATGTCCAGAAACATTGATTACATCGTCTACTCTTCCTAATATCCTCAGATAACCGTCATGATCTCTTTTGACACCATCTCCTGTGAAATACATGCCTTTATAGGTTGAAAAATAGGTGTCTTTGCACCGTTGGTGATCCCCGTAGGTAGTTCGGATCATAGAGGGCCAAGGATATCTAATACACAAATTACCTTCAACATTATTACCTTCAAGCTCATTGCCCTCGGCATCAAGAATGACGGGTTGCACCCCAGGAAGTGGCAGTGAGGCATGTGCTGGTTTATTGGGTGTGATCCCTGCCAAAGGAGAAATCATAATCCCACCTGTTTCGGTTTGCCACCAAGTATCTACCAGGGGACAATTGCCTTTCCCTATATTTTCATGGTACCAGTGCCAAGCTTCTTCATTAATGGGTTCTCCAACTGAACCAATCACTTTTAGAGAACTCAAATCAAACTTTTCGACGGGTGCTGTTCCGTGAACTTGTAAAGCCCTAATCGCAGTTGGCGCAGTATAAAATTGATTGACTTTGTATTTTTCTACAATTTCCCAAAACCTTCCTGGGTGTGGATAGGTAGGAACCCCCTCAAACATAAGGGTAGTGGCTCCAGCCAAAAGTGGGCCATAAACAATATAGGAATGTCCGGTAATCCATCCAATATCGGCAGTACACCAATAAACATCATCGGCATTATATTGAAAGACATTGAGAAAGGAATAATAGGTGTAAACCATATAACCTGCAGTGGTATGAACGACACCTTTAGGTTTTCCCGTTGATCCAGAGGTATAGAGTATAAATAACAAATCTTCGGCATCCAAGACCTCAGCCTCAATTTGCTCAGATTGTCCTTCCAAGGCTTCCTCCCACCACAAGTCTCGTCCAGGTTTCATTACAACCTCTTCTCCAGTTCTGTTCAGTACGATTACTTTTTCTACAAAGTTTGTGTTTTCAAGTGCTTCGTCTACTACTGCCTTAACAGGAATCTTTTTTTTACCTCTAAAATTTCCATCGGAGGTAAGTACCATTTTGGCCTCACAATCATTAATTCTGTCAGCCAATGCAGAGGCAGAAAATCCAGCAAATACAACAGAGTGCACCGCTCCTATTCGTGCACATGCAAGCATGGCAACGGCAGCCTCAGGAACCATAGGCATATAAATAATCACACGGTCTCCCTTATTTATCCCCTGAGATTTCATCGCATTGGCAAATTTACAAGTGGCTTTAAACAGCTCCCCATAGGTCATATTAACAGGATCTGCTTCAGGATCATTCGGTTCCCAAATAATAGCGGTTTTATTTTCGTGTGTGGGAAGTAGTCTTTCAAAAATATTTTCAGTCAAATTCAGTTTGGCATTTTCAAACCAAGTAACTTTTGGAGTTTCAAAATCCCAATCCAAAACCTTATCCCACTTTTTCTTCCAATCAAAACGATCAGCAATTTCACTCCAAAATTTTTCAGGAGTTTCGATACTATTGTGGTAATCGTTAGTGTAGTCTTTTAAGCTTTGTATTTTATTATTCATGAACATTCAATTTGTAGTAAACTTAAGCTTTAAAGTGAAGTGCTCAAAATAAATTTTAATTCAAAAAATCTTTTTACCATAGTAATCGCTAAAAATAAATACAGATTTGATAAGAAAATGTCGTGTTTTTTATTGATTTTTTAAAAGTTATTTAATTATTTACTATATTTAATTAAATTTGAATATTATGCAAAACATACTAGTTGTTTTGGTTTTTCTAGCAATCCTCTTTGGAGGGGTATATTGGTGGGCTGGATATTCTACCCGTTCCGGTTTTGCAAAAGATGAAAATCAAAACTTTATCCCAGATGCTTGGGAAGAAAAATACAGTTGGTTTTTCTCAGGAAAAGGATTTATCATGTTGTTACTAGGTTTGGCAATTGGCTTTACTCTAGCAAAAGTTATAGGATAAAATCTTTGGTTCAAAATTAAAAGTACTTCTTAATTCTACTTCGGGGGACTTTTTATTTATTCTTTTATGAAGATTTTGCTTATTTTGCATTATCAATAATTGAAGTTCAAATGAAAAAACTTTTCCTATTCATTTGTGGTGTAGCCGTAATAAATTGTAGCGCTCAAAAAAAAATACCTCCGCCAAATATCGTATTCATCATGGCTGATGACTTGGGATATGAGTGCATTAATTCCTATGGCGGAACTTCCTACAGCACTCCTTATTTATCAGAATTGGCACAAACAGGAATGCAATTCGACAATTGTCATTCCCAACCTATATGCACCCCCTCTAGGGTGAAATTGATGACTGGAAGATCAAATAAAAAAAACCATATCAAATTTGGGTACCTCAACCCCAAAGAAAAAACATTCAGTCAATTGTTTAAGAAGAGAGGTTATGCCACCATGATTGGTGGGAAATGGCAATTGGGGAAAGATGCTTCACTACCCAAGCATTTCGGATTTGATGAGTATATACTATGGCAATTGACCACATCGGGAAGAGACTCAACGGGAAGAGATAAGCGCTATGTCAATCCCGTTTTAGAAATGAATGGAACTCTCTACAAGAAAAACGAAGGGAAATATGCTACTGAGATGGTGGTGGATTACATCAACGATTTTATGGAACGAAAAAAAGACCAACCCTTTATGGTTTATTATCCTATGATCCTTACCCATTGTCCATTTGATCCCACTCCCAATTCCAAGGATTGGAATCCCAATGACATGGGGTCTAAAACTTATAAAGGAAATGCAAAATATTTTGGTGACATGGTTTCCTATATGGATTTCTCTGTTGGTCGAATTGTAAAAAAATTGGATGAATTGGGATTGAGAGAAAACACGATCATCCTCTTCACAGGAGACAATGGAACAGATAGTCCCGTCGTTTCTATGATGGATAATTTGGCAGTAGCAGGAGGCAAAGGGAAAACAATTGATCAGGGCACTCATGTCCCACTGATTGTAAATTGGAAAGGGGTCATAGCGCCCAATACTCGCGCCGATACCTTGGTAGACTTTGGTGACTTCTTCCCCACCCTATGTGAAGCAGCAGGAATTACATTAGATGCTGATTTGGATCTGGACGGTATCAGTTTTTACCCCCAATTGGTAGGTAAAAATGGGCCTAAAAGAAAATGGATCCACACTTGGTACAATCGTGATGGTGGATCAAATCCACTTTCTCCAACAAGTGAATGGGTGAGAAACGACACTTATAAACTCTATGTAGGGAATAGGTTCTACAATCTTAAAAAAGATCCTGAAGAAAAAAATAATATTCGTACAGGTGATTTGACTGAGGAAGAAAAACGTCTAAAGAAGGAATGGATAGGGGTATTAAATTCTTATAATTATTTAAGAAACTAGAAAAAGATGTGGGTGTTGAGGGATTCGAACCCCCGACCTCTACCCTGTCAAGGTAGCGCTCTAAACCAACTGAGCTAAACACCCGTAATACTTTTAAGATATCAACAATTAAATAGTGACCATTATAGTGACCATATAAATCGCTTGGGCAGACAAATATATAAACTTATTACTTCCTTAATTCCCACCTTGTCTCATTTTTTATACTTTAGGTTTTATTAATTAAAATTTAAACGATGAGAAACATTAAAGACATTACAATCTCAATCTTTGCAGTTATCGGTTTGGTAGCGATTATTACTGCTTTTACCAATCAACCTGAACCTAAAAATATTTATGAGTTTGAGACAGTTACTGTTGTAGAGTCTCTTATTCAAAATGGTTTAGGTCGGTCAAGAATGATATCAGGGACTCAAACTGTAAACTACAGGGAGGCAACTACAATAATAAAAGAAGATGGTGAAAAAGAAAAATCTAATAAAAAGCGCTCTGAAATTAGAACCAAGGCTTTTCAGGAAACTAAATTGCTTAATTTTTACAATATTGCTGGGATTAGATTTAATAATATAGCAACAAATGATGCTATGATAAAAGCCAAATTAAATGAAATGTATATAATTTCAATAAATGATAAAACAGATTTGGATTATATATTATTTCTATAAAACAAAAATATAAAAACTTACTCAAATAGTTTTTTTCCAAATGCCCCTTCCCTTTTTGGATTATTCGTAATCTCATACTGTAGCACAATAAAAACTTTTATGTATAATTGAGGGGTTATAAACTCAAATACGGTTTTTTTATTAAATTTTTAATACCAAATAGACTAATCAACAACATTTATGTGCGAAATAGTGACCGAAACAGGAAATTCTTTGATAATATCTCTTTTTCAAACTTTCACATTGATGAATTGGAAAAATCGTGAGTCCTATTTTAGTGAAATCATAAAAAGTCAAAAATTAGATATTTATTAATATTGGGATCCGATGTACGGCTTTAAATTTGCATTGCAATTAAATGACAGAGTTTCATAAAAGCATTTTTTTAATTTAATTAATTTATTTGTTTGGTTTTTTTATTATTTCGTGAATTGGGCGAGTTTCTTTAACCCGCCCAATTTTTTTAACCTATTTTAAATTCAATAATTAACTTTACAAGGCGAGATAAAATGAAAATGATTAAAAAAATAATATTACTTGGCATAATTACATTAATAGTATCGTTGACTTTTTTGATTAAAACAGACAAAACCATCAAAGAAACCGATGCCTGTTTGTGTACAGAAATTTTAAATAATAAAAAATTTCTCGACAACAAAAATAAAATGCCATCGGTTAAAAAATGTATTAATTCTTTTGAAGATTTTGAAAATGCACACCTTAGGTGCATTCAAACCATTGAATTTGATCCTCCAGAAATTAAAAGGGATTCTTTAAAATCAATATGATTTAATGCCTTGGTTTTTTTATTTTAGACCCCTAAGATTCATCTAATATAGATTATGAAAGAAAAAATAAAGAAATACAAATTCATTCTTTTGTTGATTCCCTTGGGAATTGTAATTCGATTTGTTGATCAAAAAGTAACCCAAGATGGGTTTTTATCAACCAATGCAATTGCAGATCATTATCTTTTTATTGCAGGCTTAGTCGTCATCGTTATCGGCCTGTTGGTTGCTGTTTTATATTTTGACCAAAACTCCAACTCATAATATATATGGAATATTTCAATACAGAAGACATCAATGGGTTTTCTAAGCTTTACCGGCTCAACATGATCAATAGTATTACAGGCTACAAATCAGCCAATATGATCGGTACACGATCAGACTCAGGAAAGGAGAATGTTGCTATCTTCAGCTCCATTACCCATTTAGGGAGCAATCCTGCACTATTGCACTTCACACTTCGTCCCAATACGGTTCCTCGCGACACATACAAAAACATCAAAGAGAATAACGTTTTCACAGTGAACCATGTGTCTCTCGATCAAATAGAGGAGGCACACCATACCAGTGCCAAATATGACGAGGCTATTTCAGAATTCGATCAAACCCACTTGGAAGCTGAATATAAAATCGATTGGTATGCTCCCTTTGTCAAAGGTTCGCCTGTTGCACTGGGATGCAGGTATTTGAATGAATATGACATTGAAGAAAACGGCTGTGTACTGATCATAGCTGCCATCGAACACATTTTTATAGAGCACAAACTATTACAGGATGATGGTTGGGTTAAATTAGAATCTGGGAAAGTGGTCGCTATTAACGGACTTGATGGTTACACCTTGCCCGAATTAAAGCAAAGACTAGAATATGCTCGCCCCAAGGAAATAAACAAGAACAACTAAATCAACAATGGAATTCATCGACGAGAACATCATGCAATATGCGGAGAGGCACTCTCAAGAGGAATCCAAGTTACTCAAAGAGCTTCACAAAGAAACCCATCAAAAAGTTCTTCAATCTAGAATGATTAGTGGTCATCTACAAGGCCGATTACTAAGTTTTTTATCCCAATTGATTCAGCCTAAAATAATATTGGAACTAGGAACCTATACTGGTTATGCAACCCTTTGTTTGGCAGAGGGATTGGTTGAAAAAGGTGAAATCCATACCATAGAAATCAACGAAGAACTTATTGATTTTTGCAAAAAATATTTTGATAAAAGTGCTTATAAAAATCAAATCATTTGTCACCAAGGAGATGCAAAAAAGATCATCCCTAAACTCGACTTAGGATTCGACCTGGTTTTTATAGATGCCGACAAAGCCAACTATAGTTTTTATTTTGATCTTATCCTTCCCAAATTAAATCCGGGAGGGCTACTCATTGCCGACAATGTTCTTTGGAGTGGTAAAGTACTTCATGACAATCTACCAAAAAAAGACGCAGAGACTTTGGGTCTAAAAAACTTCAATGAAAAAGTAATGGCCGAAAAGAAAGTCAAAACATTATTACTACCCATCAGAGACGGACTAATGATTTGTAGAAAAACCTAGAGATCCCTTTTGATAGAGTCGGTCAACTCCTCAAAATCTTCCTTGACTTTGTCTACTTGACTTTTTAACTCCTTACCTACCCCAGCGGTCGGATTTTTAGTATCCACCGATTTTTGAATCTCAGTTTTAATTTCGTTGGTGGCATTTCTTACCTGCGTTACCCCCTTGGCCAAGGTTTTGGCTATGGAGGGAATTTTATCAGCACCAAAAATGAGTAGTACGATAAAAAAAATAAAAACAATTTCAGCTCCGCTGATAAAAAGAAACATGGGTTATTTTTTGACAAATATATGAAATGCAAACAACCGTTGGTATTAGAAAACCTAAAATTAAAACCTAAATTAAGATTAAAAACAGGGGTAATTAATTCTTCAAATTAGCTTTAAACTGGTTAAATTCGGACAATTCTTCTGTTTTTGGCCAACTGTTGTTGGAAAGGTCAACATCGGCGGTCACTTGATCGGGATCAATTTTGATCCCAACAATTTCTTTGTCAGAGGCCACTACCTTTTTTACTTCGTCATCATTTTTTCTCCACACCTGAACGGGATATTCTACTCGCTCTGTTGATCCATTGGAATAGGTATAATCAACGATGATTGGCATTACCAATCCCCCTGGTTTCTCAAAAGAAATTTCATAAAAATATTTTGGAATTTTGATGGGTGAATTGGTGGCACTACTGTTTTGATCCATGTAGGACTTCAGCTCTTGAGAGTGATCGACAGGACTTCCCTGCTTGTATTCGGATTTAAATTCTTCATTATCCTCAACCATAGTAAAAACAACTGGTGGCAAGTCTGCACGCGTCATACCATAATTTTTCAACATTTCTATTACTTCATTACTGGGTTCGTCAGAAACAAAAAATTGCTTGATTCCTTTAACACCAATATCGACAAAATCGGTAGTATAAAACCAACCTCTCCAAAACCAATCCAAATCGACAGCAGAAGCATCTTCCATTGTTCGGAAAAAGTCGGCTGGGGTAGGGTGTTTAAACATCCACCTTTGTGAATAGGTTTTAAAAGCATGGTCAAACAAATCATGCCCCATTACTGTTTCCCTAAGGATATTGAGCGCTGTTGCCGGTTTTCCATAGGCATTGGGACCCAATTGATACACATTTTCAGGATTGGACATTATGGGCGCCAAGAAGCTTTGATCACCCGACATATAGTTTACAATAGCTTTGGGCTCTCCTCTTCTAGAAGGATATTTTTCCAATCCTTCTATTGAAATAGGGTGGGTTTTACCAAACTCTTGTTCTGCGAGATACTGCATAAAAGTATCCAGCCCCTCGTCCATCCAACCCCATTGTCGTTCATCAGAATTGACAATCATAGGAAAGAAATTATGTCCAATTTCATGAATGATAACACTAATCATTCCAAATTTTACGGAGTCGGGATAGGAACCATCCTCATCAGGTCGACCATAGTTCCAACAAATCATAGGATATTCCATCCCTTGGTTTTTGGCGTGAACTGATACGGCTTTGGGGTAAGGATAATCGAAGGTGTGATGAGAATAGGTTTTTAGGGTTTGGACAACGGCTTTGGTAGAATATTCCTCCCACAAAGGATTCCCTTCCTTTGGATAGAGGGATACCGCCATTACATTTTTTCCACCCAATTTGACTGCCATCATCTCCCAGATAAATTTTCTGGAACTGGCAAAGCCAAAGTCCCTAACATTTTTGGCTTTGAATTCCCAAGTTTTTTTGTTCTTGGAAAAGGTTTTTTCTCGCTCCTCAGCCTCCTCTTGAGTCACTATGATTACTGGTTTATCAAAAGAGGTTTGGGCTTCGCGATACCTTTTGTATTCCTGACGTGATAGTACTTCCTTTGGATTTTGTAATTGTCCTGTTGCTTCTACAATATGATCGGCTGGAACGGTCAATCTTACGGTGTAATCTCCAAAGTTGAGTGCAAACTCTCCATTGCCCCAAAACTGATGGTTTTGCCAACCTTCTACATCATTATAGACTGCTAATCTGGGAAAAAATTGCGCAATTACATAAGCACGATTGTCATCCTTTGGAAAATATTCATATCCCGAACGGGCACGATTTTCAATATGATTGTTGACTTTATACCACCATTTAATCGAAAATTTAAATTGGTCCCCACTTTTTAGGGGTTGTGGCAAGTCCACACGCATCATGGTCATATTGATGGTATGCCTCAGAGGGATCCCATTGGAGTCCTTTACCCAATCAATATTAAATCCACCATCAAATGGTTCTTTAAAATAAGTGTTAACAAAAGTTTCCACTCTTAAAATGGGTTCGGCACCTTCTCCATTTTTTTCCAAGGCAGGTGCATCTTTTTTTCGGATATTTTGATCCAACTGAATCCATAAATAAGCTAACTCATCAGGAGAATTATTAGTGTAAGTAATTTCCTCCTTACCGAATATTTTTTGGTTCTCGTCGTCCAATTCAATGTCCATTATATAGTCCACCTTTTGCTGATAATAGTCTCGACCTGGCGCACCAGAAGCTGTTCTAAAACCATTGGGGGTAGCCAACTCATCCTTCAATTGCTTAAACCTATTATTGTTGGTGTGGCCTCTGGTTGAAAGAGAGTCAACACTCACTTGGGCATTAATTGATAGAGGTAAAATTAATACCGAAACGAAAAGAAATTTTAATTTAATAATATCCATAGTTTTAGTTTTGCGAATGGGGTAATAAATTGCAATTTATAATTTAATCTGTTAATCCTTAAAATCGAAAAAATCATCGGGCACTTCAAATTCAGATTTATTAGAAATTGCCAGAAAACTTTTTCTTTTAGAAGCTACTTTTAAGTGAATAATATTTTTCTGATCAGGTAAATACTCATAAAAGAAGTTGTTTTTGATATGGAGTTGGGTAAGTGGACTGTCCACTTTGAGTTCCAGATAGGCTACTAGTAGGTCATTTTTATAAACTTTCCCCAAAAAATCAAAATTGATGGTTTCTCCAAGAGCCTTGAAAAGGAGTTTTTTTTGAAAATAATCTGCCACCTCTTGATCAATTTCATCTTGTGAATCGGCTGGATTGAGTTTGATGTTTTTATTGCCCGACTGTTGAAGAACTGCCTCAAAATCATCCAAAAAAACCTGAATAGTGATTTGTAAGACTTTTTCCTCGGGAACATAGCGAATAGAAGTGGTCGAAACGTAAAAATTATGAGTGGGAATGATTCCTAAAAACAATAAGAAAAATGCGAATAGCAGTTTGGTCATTTGGATTTCAATTGATTACGATAGTTTGTACTCTCAGAAATCAGATAATCTATTAACTGAAATTGTTGTCCCGTTTTGAGTAATTGCTGTGAGGGTAGATTTTTATCAATATGTTCTAAAAAACCAATGACTTGGTCATTTTTTAGGGCAAGGTCATCAGTAAAAAACGCATCACTAAAGACATAAGTCAAAATTTCGCTAGGTTTAATATTCTGCTTTTCCGCCTCTGTTTTATTACTAACTGCTTTGGCAATCAGTTTGGCTATATTGATAATGTTCAAGCCATTTTTGAGTTGCCCTTGGGTGACTATGGTGTTTTCTAATGCCGTTGATTTGTCCCTGTTGTAGTCATAGCCTTTAAATTCTTCTTCTTTGAGATCCAAAAATTTCTGGGTGTTTTCTGGAGTAACAACAACCTCTTCGAGGGCATTAATTTTTTCATTGACCGTAATAACCAATCTGTTTTTTTGGAGGATTTCAGATGTTATTTTAACCGTTCTAATCAAATATTGGACGGACGAAAAGATGACCTCATCACCCAATGCAACTGGGATTTCAAAAGCTCCCTCTCCATCAGTAATCGTATTGAGTTGAGCAGTATTATTTACCACATTGGCTGCCACTACATTGACGTTTCGATAGATCAATCGGCCTCTAATGGATTTACGCTCTTGTCCCGTCACCAAAATGGGTAAAAGAAGAAATAAGAAATATAAATTTTTCATCATCTAAAGATAATATGCTAATTTATTTTAATGATTTTAAAACTTGTTAAAATTAACCGAAGCTTAAAGGTTTTTTTAGTCTTCAACAAATTAACGTAATTTAAGGGATTCTAAATTCATAAATCAAGGTGTTTAGAATTGAGACGTTAGAGTCAGTAAAAATCAATGATTTATAGATTATGAATAGAATCGAATTTATCAATACCGCTCTTGTTCTTCTGGGCTTGAGCCGTTTTCAATCGAATAAGAATATGAATAATGACCCCAATTTACTGATTGGCAAAGGTAACCCCAAGCTTGTAGGAAAAAATTACGCTTTACTCCCAGAGGCGTACGAGGCATTCCGCGAAATGTCTGCCGCTGCTCAAAAACAGGGGATCAAAATCAAAATCGTCTCTTCTTATCGTTCGTTCGAACGGCAAAAAAGTATTTGGAACAGTAAGTTTTCTAAATTCAAAAGTCAGGGAATGACCAATGAAAAAGCGATAGCCAAAATTATTGAATACTCAACGTTGCCTGGCACTTCAAGACATCATTGGGGAACGGAAATAGATATTATAGATGCAGGGCCTCCAGCGGAGGGAGATGTATTGGTCTCCCAGAAGTTTCATGACCAAGGACCTTATGACGCTTTAAGGGCTTGGATGGAAACCTACGCGAACGATTATGGTTTTTTTCTCCCTTACACGCAGGACAAAAAAAGAACTGGTTTTAAATACGAGCCTTGGCATTATAGTTTTGCAACCCTTTCAAAACCAATGCTAAAAGATTATCTCGAACTGGATCATGTCAAATTGATCTTGTCCGATGATCTTAAAGGAAGTGATTTATTAGGATACGAATTTTTAAAAAACTATATCAGAAGCCATGTGATGGGAATCAACCCATCACTTTTGTAAATTATCTAATAAAAACAGGAGCCAGCTTGGACTCGGTATGATCTTCACTATAGGCATAGCCTCCATAGTTGAAATCCAATAAAGTATCGGACGTTACATTCTCCACATCTAGGAGGTAGCGTACCATCATGCCTCTGGCTTTTTTGGCATAAAAAGAGATCATTTTTAGAGTTCCGTTTTTATAATCCTTAAACTGGGGGGTGATTACCTGGGTCTTCAGTACTTTGGTGTCTATGGTAGAAAAATATTCATTGCTGGCCAAATTGATAAAAAGTTCGTTTTCCTCCAATTCATCATTGAGGAATCCAGTAATTTTTTGCTTCCAAAAATCGTAAAGGTTTTTATTTTTTTCAACTGGAAACTTTGTCCCCATTTCCAATCGATAGGGCTGAATTAAATCCAAAGGCTTTAGAACTCCATATAAACCCGATAGAATCCTTAGGCTGTTCTGAAGTAATTTAATTTTTTCTGTGGGGAGGCTATAGATATCCAATCCAGAATAGACATCTCCATCAAAAGTATAAACAGCAGGTCGGGCATTATTTTTATCAAAAGGAGTTTTGAAGTTTTGATTTCTTTCCCAATTGAGTTTCCCAAGTTTATCGGAAATTTTCATCAATTGCGATAGTTCAGCTGGGCTTTTGTCCTTGAGCAATTCGTTGATCCGATCCGCCTCTGCTAAAAAACAGGGATTTGAATTTTGTTCGGTAGGCAATTTTGACTCAAAATTGAGAGATTTTGCTGGAGAAATGACCATTTTCATAAACAACTTTTTTTCAAAGTTATAAGGAATTCATCTGAAAACCAATTCTAAAGGATTGTCTACGCTGATAAAAGGATTAGAAATGCTTATGCTGGGCATAACTTCGCCATTTATCGATGGCCGTCATCATGTCATGTGGGAGTGGGGTTTCAAAATCCATCCATTTTTTTTGGGTGGGGTGGTCAAATCCCAATGTTTTGGCGTGAAGGGCTTGACGAGGCAAAAGGCTAAAACAGTTTTGAACGAATTGTTTGTATTTAGTAAAGGTAGTGCCTTTAAGAATGGCGTCTCCACCATAGCGGGCGTCATTGAACAAGGTGTGACCAATGGACTTCATGTGTGCGCGGATTTGATGCGTCCTGCCCGTCTCCAATCGACATTCAATCAAGGTGACATAACCCAATCTTTCAATAATCTTGTAATGGGTGATGCCTATTTTTCCGGAACTTCCGTCTGGAAAAACTGTCATTTGAAGTCTGTTTTTGGGATGACGACCAATATGCCCCTCCACAGTTCCTTCTTCTTCTTTTACGTCTCCCCAAACCAATGCGATGTATTTCCTTGAAGAGGTTTTATCATGAAATTGTTTGGCCAATTCGGTCATAGCCAATTCGGTCTTGGCCACCACCAAAAGCCCACTGGTATCTTTGTCAATGCGATGAACCAAACCAGGTCGGTTGCTTGAATTCATTGGTAATTGCTCAAAATGATGCAACAAACCATTGATCAATGTTCCGGTGTAATTTCCATGTCCAGGATGTACCACCATACCTGCCTGTTTATTGACCACAATAAGATCATCGTCTTCATAAACAATGTCTATACTGAGATCCTCAGGAACCAATAAATTTTCGTGTGGAGGATGCGAAAACACCACCCTGATTTGATCACCTCCTTTTACCTTGTAGTTGGATTTGACTGGGCTTCCATTGACTTGAATAGCTCCTGACTTCGCACCTTGCTGGATTTTATTACGTGTGGCATTCTCGATGCGATTCATCAAAAATTTATCAATCCGTAAGGGCTCTTGCCCAGAATCGGCATCAAAAGCATAATGTTCATACTCCTGCTCATCGGAAAGTGCTGTCACTGGAGTAACTCTATTTTCTTCTTCCATTGCCCAAAACCAAATCTATCTCGGCTGTTTTTTGTAGTAGTGTTCCTGGCTTAAGAGGCGCTCCTTTGTAGCGCATTTCCAAAACCATATTCTTCCCAATGTCGTTTCTAAAACTAATCTCCCCTATTGAAAACCCAACAGACATTAATGTGACTTCTGCATTCCTACGAGTTATTTGAACTACATCGGGGACACTGATTCTTCGGTAACCTGAAGGGTTTAGTGTAATATAAATATTTCGATTTTTCTTTACCAAGTCGCCAGGGCCTGGTAAGTGTTCTATAACACTAAGGGGTGGTAAATTGGGAGTGAATTTTGAAGAATCGATAATTTCGTATCTCAATTTTTTGTCTGCAACAATTTGAGATAAGTTGATTAGTGGAATGCCCTTGAGATCTGGCACTTTTTGATATTCATCGTGAAAAGTGATATATTTTAAAAATCCCAAACTGAGATATACAAAAAGAATTCCAACCAAAAGAGCGAGTAGTAGTTGGAGGGCCAAAGTTTTACTAATAAGAAATCTAAAGAAATTCATCATCGGTTTAACCTTCCAAAGATAATAAATCAATGGGCTTTAGGATTAATTTTAAATGCAATACCTTTGTTAAAAGCTTATTTATGGGCAAAAAAGTAGTGGGTGTCGCCATGGGCGGCCATTCTTCAGAGAGAGAAATTTCCCTTGAAAGTGGCAGTACCGTTTTTCAGTTTCTACCCTCCGCCAAATGGAAGTGCTTCAAAATAGTGGTTGACTTCGACCAATGGACTGTTGTTGACACTCAGGAAAACACCTACTCCCTCAATCTTAAGAATTTCACTTTCCAAATGGAAGGTAAAACTGTGCATTTTGATGTAATCTTCAATGCAATACACGGAGCTCCTGGTGAAGATGGAGAATTGGCGAAAAAATTAGCCTTGCAAAAAATTCCACATACTAGTTGCAATCAGTCTATTGCTGAACTAACTTTTGATAAAAGAGAGTGTCTAAAAAAAGTTAAAGATTTGGGGGTTCCAGTAGCAAAATCATTTCTTTTTGACAAGGGAGATGTTATAAATATCGATGCCATAGAAAAAAAGGTAGGTTTGCCTTGTTTTGTTAAGCCGAATAGTTCTGGTAGTAGCTATGGAATAGTAAAAGCATACAAAAAAAAGGACTTAGAAGATGCCATTCATACTGCCCTAAAGGAGGATGATCAGTTGATCATAGAATCTGAATTGGTTGGAATGGAGATATCTGTTGGCGCCTATGCTGTGGAGGGTGAGGTAAAGGTTCTTCCTATTACTGAAATCATTTCAGAAAATGATTTTTTTGATTACGACGCCAAATACAATGGTAAATCGGAGGAAATCACGCCCGCCAGACTGGATGAAGTCCTTACCAATAAGGTAAATACCATCGTTGAAAAACTTTACGAAAAATTGAAACTCAAAGGAGTTTGTAGAAGTGAATTTATCATTGTTGGTGGAATACCTCACCTACTAGAGGTCAATACAATACCTGGACTAACTGCCGCCAGTCTTATTCCTCAGCAAGTGAAAGCCGCAGGAATAGAATTGACAGACTTTTTTGAATCCCTGCTCTCGGAAGCAATGAAAAAAAACTCTTAATTTAGTGGTATGAAACATCCAAGATTAAGTTTTAATCAAACACCGATATGATAATTTGGATGTTCCATCTGACTATTGAAAAAAACAATAAATATTAACAGATGAAACGTGCTTTATTTCCTGGTTCCTTTGATCCCATAACACTGGGTCATATAGATATCATTGAACGAAGTGTTCCTCTTTTTGATGAAATCGTTATCGGTGTGGGCACTAATTCC
>JABGSU010000103.1 GCA_018647605.1 Flavobacteriaceae bacterium
GGTTCCCGAAATACCTGCAAAAAGCATGGAAGCACTGATATTGACATAGGAAAGTCCGCCGCGAACATGCCCCAAAAGATGGTTACAAAAATCTATGATTCTATCGGTTAACCCACCTTGATTCATCAAATTTCCAGCCATGATAAACCCTGGAATACTGAGAAGTATAAAAACGTCAATCCCAGCATACATTTTCAGAGGAACAACCACCAAAGGGGTTCCTTTAAATATAAAATAGACCAAACAGGACAGCCCCAAAGAGAAAGCGATTGGAAATCGAAAATACAAACAAACAACAAAAACAGCAAGCAAGAGTATTATCATGATTTCCAATATTTAATTTTTTTTAAAAGGCTTAGACAACTGAAATAGCTGATGGAGATACACAAAATAAGTATACTCAAAAATGGAATGACCATGATGATTTGAAGACTGGGTGAAAGTTCACTACCTCCCATTTCCACCATATACAGTGAATAAAAAGCTGTTATTCCAAATAAGAAAAGGGTCATCAAGGGGGATATTAAGTCTATGATTTTTTTCATTTTATCAGAAAAGCCTGCATAAAAGGCTTCCAAAAAAACAAAGTAATTCCCCCGATAGGCCAAGCCACTGGCGAATGCAATGGCATAAATGAACAATATCCTTGATGCCTCCTCCGTCCATGGGGGTACATCGCTGAGAAAAAATCGAGCGAATATCTGAAGGGATACGGTAAATACAAATCCAGTGCTGGTCAATAGTGTTCCGTATTTTAAAAATTGGGTAAGTAAAATGGCAAACCTCATTGGGTGATTTTTTTGATGGATTGATAAACTTCTTGCATCTCAGGGGATAAGCTTTCATAGACTGCTTTTTCACCATTTTTCATAAAAGCAGTTTTATCAACCTCCACAAAGGTCATCCCATCATTTTTAAGTTCTTGTTGAACCTTGGTTTCGTTTTCAAGAAATAAACGATGCTCATAGACTTGCATTTCCTCAGCTGCCTCTAGGAAGATGGTTTTGAGGTCCTGAGGTAATCTTTGGAATTGTTTTTCTCCAATGATGGGATAACCCCAAGTGATCAAATGTCCCGTTAGGTTTAGGTATTTTTGAACTTCGCTAAATCCTGCATTTTTGATCATGGCAAAAGGATTTTCTTGTGCCTCGATGGTGCCCTGTTGTAGGGAGGAAAATACCTCCGAAAAAGCCATGGGTGTGGGTTTGGCTCCTAAAGCGTTCCAAGCCACTACATAGGAAGGGGCATTGGGAACCCTAATAATCAGTTCATTCAAATCATCGGGATGGAGGATGGGGCGGTTGGAGGTCAGATGACGTTCCCCTCGCTGAAAATAGCCGATAGGTCGAAGCCCTATTTTTTCGATCATCTCTCTTTCAATTCGCTTCCCGATGGAGCTGTTGATCAGTTTCTGCATGGCCAAGGTATCGCGAAGTAAAAAAGGCATGTCTGAAAAGGTAAGGATTTCGGCAAAATTGGTCAACGAACCCGCAGAAATGGTCATATCGATTACCCCAGCGCGGATCAGTCGTATGGCTTCCAGTTCCTTGGCCAATTGCTCTGAGGGATAAACCTCCAGTTTCATGCGACCACCAGAACGGTGTTCTATCAGTTTACCAAAATGTACAAATGCACGGTACCATGTATGATTCTCTTTGACCAACATACTGGCCTTAAAAAGAAATTCTGGTTTTTTATCAGTTTGGTAACTACAAGCCGATGCCAATACAACCCATATTATTCCAACAAAAAGACGGTATGTTTTTCTACTCATTCCTGATTTTTTGCATCCATCTTTATAAAAGAAAACACTATTTGATTCGAAAATAGGAAGATTTTTTCAGTTTTATGGCCTTAAAACCCAACCAATCTTTAGTGTGTAGGGAAATCAAGCAATTAACATACTGTCGTTAAAAGAGAGGGCATACATTGCTCAGGATTTTTGTTATTATAGAGGGGAGACTACTTTGATGCCTCTAACAAATTTTCAATTTGAACAGACAACTCTTTTGCCAAACGTTGTGCTTCTGGAAGGGCAAAACCAGGATTCATTCGGGGGCGTTTGTGGCCCACATAAGTCAACCAAGCATCTTTGATAATTTGTTGTCGCTTTTTGATATAGGCTGCTATTTGTGGCCCGTTAGGATATTTAGAAAGTAAGCTTTTCATGTCTTTAACTAGGTTAATTTCTTTAGCACCCAAAAACAATAAGATTTCTTTTGCCATCAAAAAATGTCCTGCCTTATTGGGATGAATTCCATCTTTTGTAAAGCTAAAGTTAGGATCTAAAAGGCGTTGGATTTGAAGTTCTTTTTTCATGGGTCGATGAATGTCAATGACCTTCCATTGAGAGGTATTTCGTTTGCTAACCAGCCAATCGGAATAAACCTCAAGGACCTCGGCATAGGAGTTGTCTGAAGGACCATCATAGACAGGAGGGGTAAGGTGTATGATTTGAACTCCCCGCTTTTTAACTTCATCGCGTAGTGCATTGATTCCTTTTTTGAATTGCTCAAAGCGATGTTCATCGAATGGCAAATAAATCCCATCATTCATTCCATAACAAGCCAATACCAAATCGGGTTTGGTTTTGGTCAAAAGACTTTCCAATCGCTCCTCAAGAACAGGACGAGGAAATGCCCCATTGGCATGACCCAATTCTGAAAGTCCTGATGCGGTCTCGCTTGGCAAACCCAAATTCAAAATTTTATATTTTTTTTCTGGATTGATTAACGAAAAATAAGCATCGACATAGCTAACGTAAGTCCCAGCGTAAGTAATACTGTTACCTATAAATACTATTCGTTTCACTCCCTCCTGAATTGAATAAGACTGTGAATAAACCTGGAGTTGAACTCCAATGATTAAAAAAACAATGGCACTCCTGAATCTCATTTTACAATAGTTTAGTAAGCGACTGAAAGATAGATCCTGTAGGCGAGATAAACTCCTGTTATTGCCCATACCCACCAACGGTTTTTCATGTACCATTCCATAAGACGAATATATCAATTGTTGTTGAATCCACAACAAAATGTGTTCATCAACTATTGTTCGACTTTAGGACTATTGTTCAAACTGGACTTTCCTCAAAAAAATCAAATAATTTATATCTAAAAAAACTTCAATATTTACAGAGGATAGTTTTATATTTGCATCCAATTTCCTCCTTAGCTCAGTTGGTTAGAGCATCTGACTGTTAATCAGATTCATTATCATTCATTCCTGACCGTTTCCATTTTTTTTAACACCCACATCCCATTATTTATAGGGTTTTGAAAGATGTATAGTCAGATTCCTGTATACGTATGTATATTTATAATATGTAAATATGTAAATTTGTATGTAAATGGAATCAAGGTTTAAATTTAAATTCAGGTTAGACAAGCGAAGAAAACTTGATGACGGAACTTATCCAATTAAGGTAAACATCCATACGGTTAGCTTAAATACGAATAGAGACTTCAGTTTAAGCACAAGGCATCAAAAATTCAACTGCTCAGAGAGAGATTTTAAGGACATCTGGACAAACAGGTTTAAATATGACAGTTTCGGGGATGTCTCTGGTGAAACAACTGTACTAGGTTCTAAGCTAGAACTAAGAACGAAACTAAAGGTCGTTTACGACAGGCTGATTGATGTTGTTGAAAGGAATGACGTTCACACTTATTTGGATGTAAAAAAGGCTTTAGCCAACTACTCCCCTGCAAAGAAAAAAAATACAGACTTTATTTCTGTAGACCTTGCTTTTGAAAACTACATTAATGAGCTGGAGCGGAGGTCTAGGTTTAAAACTGCCACAAGCTACAGGACTACATATAACAACATTAAGAACTTTGACCCTGGTTTAAAATATCTCAGATATATAACCACTCAATGGCTAAAGGATTTTGATAGAACACGGCGTAATAATGTTAGTGCGTCAACTGTCGGAATTGATACTCGTAATATAAGAGCAGTCTGGAACGCTAATATTGACATCAAGGACACCTACCCTTTCGGTAAAGGAAAGTACACACCCCCTACAGGACAGGCAAAAAATCAGGGACTTGAGATAGAGGA
>JABGSU010000104.1 GCA_018647605.1 Flavobacteriaceae bacterium
GAAAAGCGAAAGGGCTAGAAAAACTATTTAGGAGGAATTTGTAATTTGTTATGAATTAAATAAATTATATCATGAAAAATTTCCTCAAATTATTTTTATTAATCCCTTTCTTAGCTTGCAATATATCCACAAAAAATCAACACAACCCAGATTTTGAAGGCCTTTTGGATGATTATTTTGATGGAACTTTGGAACTCTATCGAATCAACGCCACCTTTTTAGGGGACACCAGATACAATGACACCCTTCCCAACTATCTATCTCCCGCTTTTAAAACAAGGAAAAGGATTTTCTAGTCCACTACAAAGAGCGTTTGGAGACTTTTGATGCTGATCAATTGAGTCATATCCAGTTACTGAGTAAAAATATTTTGCTCAGAGAATTGGATTTGGAATTGGAAGGTAAGACATTCAATACCCATTTAATGCCGATCAATCAGATGTGGACTTTTCAGTTGACCATGGGTCAGTTGGCTTCAGGGAAAGGAGCACAACCTTTTAATACCGTTCAGGATTATCGCAATTGGCTGATTCGTTTACAGGGGTGTTTGAATTGGATGCTTTCGGCCAAAAATATGATGAAATTGGGAATTAAAAAAGGCTATGTTCTTCCCAAGTCATTAATTATTAAAGTTTTGCCTCAATTGTAGGCCATGACCCAAAAAGAAACAATCGAATATCTTTTTTACAGACCTATTAAGCAAATGCCAGTAGATTTTACTGAAGAGGATCAAAAGGAATTGGAAAAAGCCTATGCTGAAATAATTGAAAATAGGATCATTCCTGCTTATGAACGATTACATGATTTTATGTCCTCAGAATATCTGTCCGCAGGAAGAGAGAGCAGTCGTTTTAATGCATTTCCTGACGGGGCTGCTTATTACGATTATGCCATAAGAGTCTATACAACAACCAATATGGATGCCGATAGCATTCACCAATTGGGATTGAGTGAGGTGGCGAGAATCCGAAAGGAAATGGAAAAAGTAAAAGATCAGGTAGCTTTTGAAGGAGACCTTAGTGCTTTCTTTGAACATGTTCGTTCCAATCCAGAACTCATGCCTTATAAGAATCCCCAACAAGTAATTGATAATTTTAATGCTATCTACGAAAAAATAAAACCAAATGTAGATCGACTTTTTTCATTTCAACCCAAGACTCCTTTTGAAATTAGAAGGGTCGAGACTTTCCGCGAAGCATCAGCTGCAGCTCACTATAATCCAGGTTCTCTGGATGGAACGCGTCCAGGTATATTTTACGTTCCAATTCCAAATATTAAGGAATACAATGTCTATTCTGATGAAGATCTATTTTTACACGAAGCCATACCCGGGCATCACTTTCAGATATCATTGCAACAAGAAAATGAAGATTTACCTGATTTTAGAAAAAATCTCTTTTATAGTGCTTTTTCGGAAGGTTGGGCGTTGTACACTGAGTCACTGGGAAAAGAATTGAGTCTTTACGAAGATCCCTATCAGTATTTTGGAATGTTAGGGGCAGAAATGCACCGTGCTATAAGATTGGTGGTTGATACTGGATTGCATGCCAAAGGATGGACGAGGGAACAAGCCATACAACATTCTCTGGATAATGAAGCCGAATCTTTGGCCGGGATTACCTCAGAAATCGAGCGACACATGGCCAATCCCGGTCAAGCGCTTTCCTATAAAATCGGACAGCTTAAAATAAGAGCCCTCCGAAAAAGAGCGGAAGAAGCTATGGGTAACCAATTTGATATTCGTATTTTTCACCAAAAAATATTGGAATCTGGAGCAGTACCCCTCTCGATCTTGGAAGAAAAGATCAACCATTGGATTCAAATTCATTCCTAAAAATAATTAATAATGTCAGGCATTAATCCACAGGTATTAAGTTTTTTTAAAACCCTTTCCGAAAACAACAATAGAGAATGGTTTGAAACCCATAAACCTGAGTTTAAAGCCTTGGAATCAGAGGTTAAAGCTTTTATGAAAGAGGTTGAGGGAGATTTGCAAGGCCATGATAAAATCGAGAAGGCCAAATTGTTTCGTATCTATCGTGATGTTCGGTTTTCAAAAAATAAAACACCCTATAAAACCCATTTTGGTATGGCTCTTCATCGAGAAAAACCAGCCTTAAGAGGGGGATATTATATTCATTTAGAACCTGAAAACAGTTTTTTAGGGGTTGGTTTTTGGGGTCCTACTCCAGAGGATTTGTTTCGAATTCGAAAAGAGCTGGAGGTCGATGCCGATGAACTAAGGGGAATTATCGCTGATCCTACATTTCAGAAGCACTGGGGGAGTTTACAAGGAGACGAGGTAAAAACCGCTCCCAAAGGTTTCGATAAGACTCATGCCAATATTGATCTGATCAAAAAGAAACAATACACTTTCCACAAAAAACTGACTAACCAACAGCTCATATCCAAAGATTTTTCCACTCTTGTGCACGAGCATTTTATAAATGTTCGTCCTTATTTTGACTATATGAGTAGTTTACTTACTACCGATCTCAATGGAGAGAGCTTACTGACTTAATATTTAAAAAAAGTGACTAAAATGAAGCGGCCCCATCAATCTGAATAATGAATTAGTATTGTTGGGGCCACCAAAAAACAAGCTATTGTTTCAATTCTCCATTTTGTGCTTGCGGCAGACTGGGATTAAATTTATTAGAGTATACATCAAAGATGGTCATGCCGTTTTTAATTGACTTTTCTAATGATCTATAATCTATTAATGATACGTTGCTAATAATGTGAACGCCAGAAACAATAGATTCTATTTATCAAATAATTACAATATATTTAATTATAAAACTTTTTTTTCTTCAAGAGGTTGGAAATACTCAACTTGATTTTTTAAGCGCTCCACTGCCATATTCATCATACGTTTGTTCAATGAGGAAGAATAGGCTATATAGTCTTTGTATTCATCCACGGTGAAATGACCAATGATCATTCCCTTCAGTGCATTTCTAAATTTTGGGTCTTTGTACAAGGCATTTTCGATATAGGCCAAGCGCTTTTCAATGGAAAGGTCATAAAAGACACCTTTGTGTTTTACGATATAGTTATGAAAAACAGCAATTAGTAGGGGATTCTGAAGTTTTAAAATAGGGCGAAGGGTATTGTTTTGAAATTTTTCTTCCAATCCCATTTGTCTAAAGGATTGAGTACTGCCAATTTCTGGTCGAATACGTTTTATGTCATTAGGTCGATCGTTCATAACACTACACTTTAAATTTACAAACCAATGAATAAGATTAGCAGGGAAGGGGAGGATGTTTTTCCTGTTTTTATTAACAGTAGTAAAGCATCAAACCCTATTACTATTGAGACTTTACGTTTTTAACTATGGCATCCAATAAACCGTTTTGAGGTTTGTCATTCATCAATTGACAAAACATAATTCCCTTAAGTCTTTTATTTTTTACGAATAATGTTTTTTGGACCACCGAAAGTGTGTCGTAAGAAATTAAAAATATCCTTTCTCCTTATTGTAAGCATAGGGAGCTTTAGAAATGTTATCTCTATAGTAGGCATAACCTGGGTCGAGTTGTTTTCCAATCTTTGTAACCCAAAATTTTGAAAAAACTCCTGTCTGATAGAATCCATTATTGACATCAGGTACTTCTTTACAAATTCTACCATAAAAAGCAGGTTTTATTATATGTAAAATTATAAAATATTTGAGAAGCATAAATAATTTGTTTGAGTTTTAAATGATTTTTTTTTAAATTAGTAGCAATTACTCACTTATGACAGAAAAAAAACAGCATATACTTGAAAGTGCCCTAAAGCTGTTCTCAAAAGTAGGATATGAAGCCACATCAACACGATCCATTGCTCAAGAGGCAGGAGTTTCTGAAGGTCTAATTTTCCGTCATTTCCAAAACAAAGAGGGTTTATTGAAATATTTACTTGAAAGAGGACATGAAAAGCTTGAAAAGTTAATTGAACCCATTGAAAGCCTAACTCACCCTAAAGTAATACTTAAACATGTGATAAGCCTTCCTTTCAATATGGCAAAAGATCAAAAAGAATTTTGGAAAGTATTTTATAGTCTTAGGTGGTATATGGATATAGAGAAAGGTAATTTCCTTGATAAATTAAAAATTAAGGTAAAATCTGCCTTTAAATCTCTTGATTTTTCTGACCCTAATTCAGAGTCTGAAACTTTTATGATGATATGGGATGGTGCTATGGTTTATATTCTGTTAAATAATCCTGATAATGCATTTGTAATTTTTGAAACCTTGCTTAGTAAATATGACTTATAAAGGGCTCATTAGTGATTAATTACTTATAAATAATTTTCTATAATTAATATTATGTAAAATAGAATTAAATTAATATAACAACTTTTCCCCCCCCTCGCAATTTGGGTATTTATTGTAATATAAAATTAGTTTGAATTAAAAAATATCTAATTCTGCTGTGGCATTAATAACTCCTCCATTAGATTTATAATTGGAATATCCTCAAACAAAATCTGCTCCAGTTTTTTATCAGTGTCGATTGAAATGAATAATGATACATCAGCAAAGTTGGTTTGTGCTCAATAGGCTTCAATGTTAGGTCTAAAAGCATCGACAACTGCTGCACTTCCTGTTGCTGTTTCATATTCAGTTGTTTAGATTGCAACTTCAGTATCATCATAAGTAACTCGTAAAGCATTATTCATGTTCTATTACAAAAATTGAAGCAACATTTCTTTTTTGAAACATGTAGTATAATTTAAAATTTAAAACATGGTCTAACACAACTTATTTAAACATTAATTATTTTTGTTGAAATTATTTTCAATTGACCAAAAAAATAAACAGCTTTTCAGATCTGGCGAAATTAAAGTTTGATTCTTTGGCTCCAGATCCAGAGGAGACTTCTCCTTCTGAGCTTTTAATGGAGAAACAGTTCTTGGAAGCCCATTATAGTAACAAAGGACGTGCGGGAAAAATCGTTACACTCATAAAAGGTTTTCAGGGAAGCAGTCAAGATCTTAAGGCCTTAGCCAAAACACTAAAAAATGCGGTAGGTGTTGGAGGAACGGTGAAAAACGGAGAAATCATCATCCAAGGGAATTTTCGTGACAAGATAATGAACCTATTACAAGAAATGGGACACGACGTAAAACGCGTGGGAGGTTAAAGTTGCCAGTTGATAGGCGTTTTACCTTTGTAATCCAGATATGCATTGCATTTACTGAAGTGTTGGTTGCCAAACCAATACCCCCTGTTGGCACTTAAAGGAGAGGGGTGTCCCGACGATAAAACACAATGTTTGTCAGCATCGATCAATTTTATTTTTTGTTTGGCATAGCCTCCCCAAAGTAAGAAAACAAGTCCCTCATATTGTTCAGAAAGCAGCTTTATCAAACGATCAGTAAATGTTTCCCAACCCTTGGCTTGATGACTCCCCGCCCGATGGGCTTGTACTGTCAAAGTGGCATTAAGCAATAAAACCCCCTGTTTGGCCCAAGACGTAAGGTTACCGCTTATAGGATAAGCCATTTGCAAGTCATTTTCTAGTTCTTTAAATATATTTTTCAATGAAGGCGGGTGAGGAATCCCCTCGGGTACAGAAAAACACAAACCATGTGCCTGCCCCGGGCGGTGATAGGGATCCTGTCCTAAAATCACCACTTTTGTTTTCTCAGGAGGACATAAATCAAAAGCATTAAAGATCAATTTTTTTGGAGGAAAACATTGTGTGCTGCTGTAATCGGATTTAACAAAATCAATCAAGGCTTTAAAATAGGGTGCTTCGAAAGTGTCTTGTAATATATTTTCCCAATGGGAATGTATGTTTACTGCCATGATTTCTTAATTTTGTACCACTAATTTAAAAAAATAGATGGGGCACCTCCCAAAAAAAACCTTAGAGGATTTAGAATTTTTCAGGGTCACTGATCAAATAACTGATTTTGCTATCACCCCTATGGGCAAATCTGCTTGTCAGACTTTGGTTCCTCTACCCGATCAAGAAACACTTTTTAAGGAGTTGCACGCTGTTTCTGAATATTTGGCCTCTTTTGCCAATGACAACAGGATTCCCAATCACGGTTTCGAAGACCTTTCACCCGCTTTCCAACTCTTAAAAATTGAAAACAGTGTATTGGAAATCACTGCTTTTAGAAACATCGCCACAGCCTCGCTAACAGTCAATACCCTTCTCAAGTTTCTCTATAAATTTAAAACCTACTACCCTTCCCTCTATCAACTGGGAAGTCAGGTGGAGGTAAACAAAGAAATCAAAAAGGAAATTGACAATGTCATCGATCGCTTTGGAGAAATTCGCGATAATGCCTCAGATTCTCTTTATATATTGAGAAAGCAAATTCAAGGTCTTAAAGGAAAAATAGCCCAAAGTTTTAACAAGGCGCTCTCCCATTATCAAAACCTCGATTATTTGGACGATATACGCGAATCGGTTGTAGAAAATAAGCGGGTTTTAGCAGTCAAAGCAATGCACCGTCGTAAAGTTAAAGGAGGTATCATGGGCAGTTCCAAAACAGGAAGTATTGTTTTTATTGAGCCTGAAGCAACTTTAAATTTTTCGAGAGAGCTACAAAATCTTGTGTTTGAGGAAATGGAGGAAATTAAAAAAATACTCAGTCAATTGACTGATTTCCTCCGCCCCCTTTTGGGTTTGATCAAAAGTTACCAGCGTTATTTAATTCATATAGATACCATTTTTGCTCGTGCACGCTACGCCCAGGTGATCAATGGTCTGCTTCCCATCTTTTCGGATCATCAGGAGTTGGAATTAAAAAACGCCTATCATCCCCTACTCTATCGCACCCACAAGTTGGAGGATAAGAAAACTTTTCCTCAAGATATTCATTTGCACCCCAAAAGCAGAATTGTTGTCATATCAGGTCCCAACGCTGGAGGTAAAAGCATAACTCTCAAAACGGTAGGTTTATTACAATTGATGCTTCAAAGTGGTATATTAATTCCTGTACACGAAAAAAGTAGGGTCTGCTGGTTTGATAGTATATTGACGGACATAGGAGACAACCAGTCCATAGAAAATCATTTGAGTACCTATTCCTATCGTCTAAAAAACATGAAGTCCTTTCTCAGGAAATGTGATGATAAAACCCTTTTTCTAATCGATGAATTTGGTACAGGTTCTGATCCAGAATTGGGAGGTGCTTTGGCAGAAGTAATTTTAGAAGATTTTTACGAGCGAAAATCTTTTGGACTAATTACCACACACTACGCCAACCTAAAGCTTTTGGCCGACGAACAACCCGCCATGGTGAATGCCAACATGCAGTTTGACGATAAAACTTTAGAACCTGTTTTTAAATTGATATTGGGCGAAGCAGGGAGTTCATTTACTTTTGAGGTAGCCCAAAAAAATGGGATTCCATTTAGTCTGATCAACCGGGCGAAAAAGAAAATAGAAAGGGGAAAAGTGCGCTTTGATGCCACCATTGCAAGAATGCAGAAGGAGCGCCATAAGATGGCAAAAACAGGTAAATCGCTTAAGGAAAAAGAGAATAAGTTCGAAAATGAATCCGAGCGATTGGAAAAACTCAATGAAAAACTAAAATCCAAATTGGTGAATTACCAAGAGTTGTTTGACCATAACCAACGGATGATTGTTTTGGGTAATAAACTAAACGACTTGGCTGAACGTTTTTTTCAAAACAACAAAAAAAGACCTTTAATTGCCGAGATATTACGTCTCGTGGAATCGGAGAATGCCAAAAGGAAGCGCAAAACCTTAGCCCAAGCAAAAAAAGACCGTAAAGTCAAAAAAGAAGTCGCCAAGGATGTAAGTCAGAAATTGGTCAATATCCGCAAAGAAAAAAAGAAAAAGAAAACGACAAGCCCTCTTCCACCCCCTAAAGCTCTGGTTGTGCTTAAAGTGGGAGATAAAGTAAGAATGCTGGATGGAAAGTCAGTGGGCAGTATTGATTCCATCGAAAAACAAAAGGCCATCGTTAATTATGGATTATTTACTACTCAGGTAAGTTTGGATCAATTGGAAATTGCCAACTAATGGCTCCTGTAGTTTTCTATGATGGGCATTTTCCTTTCTGTAATTTTTGGGTTCGTACTCTCCCAAAGTACGACCGAAATAAAGTTTTTCATTTTGCGCACCTCAGTGGAAAAACAGCGACCTCCTATTTTAATAGCAAGGGCATTGAAATCCCAGATATTATTGTATTAATGGAAAATAATACTCATTTATTGGCCTCTCAAGCGGTGTTCGAAATATATAAAATTTAAATGGTTTTTTTCGTTTGGGTTTGTTTTTCCAATGGCTTCCCCTTCGTTTTACAGATTTACTTTACTATCGGGTGGCCAATAATCGTTTTGTTTTTGGGAAGCCTTACAAAAGTTATTTTTCACCAAAACCAGAGTATAAAAAGCGATTTTTAGATTTATTTCTACTTCTCAGGATAATGGTCATCCCATTTTTTCTTTTTTGGGACGTAGGTGGAGTTTACCAACCGATTTGGCAACCATCATGGACACAGACGCGTCACCAGTTATGTTGACTACGGTTCGGCACATGTCCAAAGGTCGGTCTATGGCAAAAATCAAGGCCAAGCCTGCTTCGGGAATTCCCGCTTGTCCCAATACAATAACGAGCATTACCATCCCAGCACCGGGAACGGCTGCAGCTCCAATAGAAGCCAATGTTGCGGTCATAATGATTCCCAATTGGGTAACGAAACTCAGGTCCATTCCAAAAGCCTGTGCGATAAATACTGCAGCTACCGCCTGATAAAGGCTGGTACCGTCCATATTGATGGTTGCACCGACGGGTAATACAAAACTGGCCACTTCTTCATCAACTCCCAAATGTTCTTCTACACGCTCCATGGTAACCGGAAGAGTAGCAGCACTGGAGCTGGTGGAAAATGCCAGTAATTGAGCGGGAGCAATACCCTCAAGGAATTTTTTGGGATTGAATTTGACAAATACCCTTACGAGCAAAAGGTAGAACAAGCCCATCAAAAAGAGGCCGATAAGTAATGTCAAGGCATACATGCCCAAGGCTCGGAATAAATCTAAACTGGGGGATTCGACCACCAAAGCGGCCAACAAGGCAAAAACACCATAGGGAGCGACCAACATGATCAAATCGATTAATTTCAAGATAACTTCATTAAAGGCATCAAAAAAATCCTTGACAGCTTTCGCTTTTTCGGCAGGTATTAGAATCAATCCAATTCCAAAAAACAATGCGAAAAAGATCACTTGCAGCATATTGCCATTATCAGTGGTCGCTTTAAAAATATTACTGGGAACGATGTCTACAAGGGCTTGTAAAGGCCCTGCATCTTTTTGTTTTTGGGCAACGGCTTGTTTTTCTGCAGCATCGGACTGATAGGCAACTACCAGTTCCTGACGTGTTTTTTCGCTGATGCTGGTTCCGGGTTTTATCGTATTGACCATAATCAAACCAATCATTACGGCAGCCACAGTCGTGATGATGTAGATGCCTATGGTACGTCCACCCATTAGAGAAAGTTTGGAGATGTCTTTAAGATCAGAAACACCTTTGATTAGGGAAGCCAGGATAAGGGGCATGGCAATAAGTTTGAGGGCGTTGATAAAGATGGTTCCAAAAGGTTTTACCCAATTGGAAATCAACTGTGGTCCTGATTCAAATTGCGTAAAAATCACACCCACCAATACACCAAGGACCATGCCCAACATAATGCTCCAGTGCAGTGGTATTTTTTTCATAATTATTTTTTAACAGCACGATTCAAAAGGGTAAGGTCTGCCAAAACCAAAGCAGCCATGGCCTCAACGATGGGAACTGCTCTTGGGACAACACAGGGATCGTGTCTTCCTTTTCCTTGCATCTCCACAGACTCTCCTTTGTTGTTAATAGTCGTCTGTGATTGCATAATGGTGGCTACAGGTTTAAAAGCCACCTTAAAATAAATATCCATACCGTTGGAAATACCTCCTTGTATTCCTCCCGATTGGTTGGTTTGGGTAGTTCCATCGGTATTGTACAAATCGTTGTGATTGCTGCCTCGATCTTTAGCGCCGGCAAAACCACTACCATACTCAAATCCTTTTACTGCATTGATGGAAAGCATTGCTTTACCCAATTCGGCATGTAATTTATTAAATACAGGCTCTCCCAATCCTACTGGAACGTTTTGGATGACACAACTGATGATTCCTCCCACAGTATCCCCCTCTTTTCGGATTTGTTTGATGTATTCTTCCATTTCAATTGCCTTTTGGGGGTCAGGACAACGTACTGGGTTTTGTTCGATGGTATTAAAATCAAATGATTGATAGGGTTTGTCCAATTCAATTTCCCCTACAGCCGAAACATAGGCTGTGAATTTTATATCACTGAGGAACTGCTTGGCAATAGCACCTGCCACAACCCTACTGGCAGTTTCTCGAGCCGAACTTCTTCCTCCTCCACGATAATCCCTTACTCCGTATTTGTCGTCATATACCTTGTCTGCGTGAGAAGGTCGGTATTGATCTTTGATGTGGTCGTAATCTCTTGATTTTTGATTGGTATTGAAAATAGCAAATCCAATGGGCACCCCTGTGGTCTTCCTGTCGAATATTCCAGAAAAAAACTGTACTTCGTCAGCTTCCTTTCTTTGCGTTACTATGGCCGATTGACCGGGTTTTCTGCGATCTAAATCTCTTTGTATGGCCTCTATATCTATTACTATTCCTGAGGGACAGCCTTCTATTACTCCTCCGATAGCAGGTCCGTGGGACTCACCAAACGAGGTTAGCTGAAACAGGTTTCCAAATTTATTTCCTGACATAATTATTTTAAAATACAAATATAATGGGAAAGTTTTGATTAGACCAGAGGGAAAAGCCCCTATCCCCTATTACAGTGAAAGAAATATTTGATAATGATCTGATGTTAGCTGAGTCGATTTTGAATCGAAAATGATCACTCCCAATTTGAAAAAATTGACAGATAAAATAACCCCTTTTTGTTTACAAATCTCTCGCCAAGCTTTCCGCATTCCCTTACTCCAATGAATATCATCAAAAATTACTACGGCTTTATCAGCCAGATTGTTTTTCAACATTTCAAAATACCTCAAAGTTGCATTATATTGATGGTTTCCATCAATAAAGACCAAATTGAAAAGTATACCTCTATTTATTATATTTATTAATGTTTGATCATACAAACCATGAAGCACTTCAAATCTACTGGGGTTTGCTAGGGATTCAAATTGGTTTTCAGCGATCTCACATAGTCCTTTTACCCCTTCTAGTGTGATGAATTTTCCGTTTTTCTTTCCCTCCAATGCTTTGATAAAATATTGACCAGAAACACCCAAATTGGTTCCTATTTCGAGTATGTTTTCTGTGGGTTCTTCTTTGGACAAATGGTAAAAAAATTGGGCCCAAATTTCTGGAGATGCTGCACGTTCGGCTACCTCGGCCACAGTCATTTCGGAATCTGATCCAATTTCTACAAAGCTGATGCTTCGCTTATTGACAGACAAATCCTGTCTGAATTGTTGTAAAACTTCAAAGGTTTGATTCTCATTTGCTGTGTTTTGAAGCTTTAAGGTTTTTAAAAAAGCTTGGACAATATGGTTTCCTTCCTCCCCTAATCGACTCATTTTATTAAGGGTATAGTGCTGAATCATTTTACTCCATATAAAATGTTTTATTTTTAACAATTTATGATATAACATTTAAATAAATACTTTAATATAAAATTGGATTGAACGGAGTGTCGATTATTTCTCCTACTTTGGCGCCGGGACACCAAGTATCCCAATCATTGCGTTGCCCATCATTGGTTGGTGTTTTGAGTTGCATTTCTTTATCCATGTAAATGATAGTCATCACTTTTCGGGTTTGATTGGTAGTATTGGGTCCTGCCCTATGAAATACCCAACCGGAATGAAAGCTAACCTCTCCCCAATCAAAAGGCTCAGAGATTTTTTTAAAATCAGAGACCCTGAGGCGTTTTTTAATTCGTTTTTCACTTTCATCACTGATGGCCAATGCCCTGCCATCACTAATTACCTGACTTCCAGCACTGAATTCTAAAGGGCCCATTTTTGGTTCTATTTTTTGCAATGGGATCCATGCAGTAATGGTCTTATCACTACTCAATGGCCAATAGTATTGATCTGCATGCCAAGGGGTATATCCACCATTACTCTCTTTAAAGAGGGCTTGGTCGTGATACATTCTTACTCCTTTTACCTCCATTAATTGGGTTGCTATTTTTGCCAATCGCTTGGAGAAAATAAATTTTTTAATATCCTTATCCTCTCGCCAAAGGTTAAAGATTTGTAAAAATGCTTTACCGTATGTGTCTCGATCGGATAAAGCAATAATGTTTTGGGTATTTTCGACCACTTTTTGGGAGATCAACTGTCCATAATTCTTTAAGGTATC
>JABGSU010000105.1 GCA_018647605.1 Flavobacteriaceae bacterium
AAATCCATCAAAAATGACTACAGCGAAGGCAAGGCGGTTTGTATCGCTGGGCGCTTGATGTCACGAAGAATACAGGGAAAAGCCAGTTTTGCTGAAATACAGGACAGCCACGGCAGGATACAGGTTTATTTTAACCGTGATGAAATTTGTCCAGGAGAGGACAAGACACGCTACAATGAAGTGTACAAAAAACTACTCGACATCGGCGACATCATTGGTATTGAAGGAACCCTTTTTACCACCCAGGTGGGGGAAAAAACCGTAATGGTCAAATCCTTACACCTGTTAAATAAAACCCTACGTCCGCTGCCCTTGCCCAAAACCGATGCCGATGGAAAAGTCTATGATGAATTTAACGATCCCGAACTGCGTTATCGCCAGCGCTATGTTGACCTGATCGTCAATCCCAAAGTCAAAGACACTTTTGTCAAAAGAACCAAAATCACCAACAGCATCCGCAGCTTTTTTAACGAAAAAGACTATTTGGAAGTTGAAACCCCCATCCTTCAACCCATTCCTGGAGGGGCAGCGGCACGACCTTTTTTGACCCACCATAACGCACTGAACATTCCCCTCTACTTGAGAATTGCCAACGAATTGTACCTCAAGCGATTGATCGTTGGGGGATTTGACGGAGTCTATGAGTTTTCAAAAGATTTCCGTAACGAAGGCATGGACCGCACCCACAATCCAGAGTTTACCGTCATGGAATTGTATGTGGCCTACAAAGATTATTTCTGGATGATGGAAATGACGGAAAGCCTGCTGGAAAAAGTAGCATTAGACGCTCAGGGTACCACGGCACTGACGGTTGGGGAAAACACCATTGACTTTAAAGCTCCCTATCCTCGAGTTCCCATTTTGGAAGCCATACACACCCATACGGGTATTGATGTCTCTGAAATGGACGAAAACCAACTCAGAACCGCTGCCAAAGGTTTGGGTATTGAAGTGGACGACACCATGGGTGAAGGAAAACTGATCGATGAGATTTTTGGTGAAAAATGTGAACACCACTATGACCAACCCACCTTTATCACGGACTATCCCAAATCCATGAGTCCACTGACCAAAGAACACCGCTCTAATCCCAAACTCACGGAACGGTTTGAATTGATGGTCAACGGGAAAGAGCTGGCCAACGCCTATTCGGAATTAAACGACCCCATCGACCAAAGGGAACGGTTTGAAGCCCAATTGGCCCTCAGCGAAAAAGGCGATGACGAAGCCATGTTTATCGATCAAGATTTCCTCCGTGCCTTGGAATACGGTATGCCCCCCACTTCGGGAATTGGAATAGGCATTGACCGATTGGTAATGCTGATGACCGACAACAGTTCCATACAGGAAGTCCTTTTCTTCCCACAGATGAAACCCGAACAAAAAACGGTTCCGCTCTCTGAGGAGGAAAAGTTGATTTTGGAATTGCTCAAAAAAGAAAGTCCCATTGACCTAGCCTCCCTAAAAGAAAAAACAGGACTGAGCAACAAAAAATGGGACAAGTCCCTCAAAGGATTGACCCAAAACAAATTGGCCAAAGTCACCAAAAACGAAGAGGGACTCTGGGTGGAGTCTTTGTCTTGATATTTTCTGAAATATTAAAAATTTTCTTAAAGGATTAAACCCTTTAAAAATTAGCGTATCCAAAGGTTAAATCTTAAAATCATACGCTATGAAAAAATCAATCTTTACATTATTATTGGCCCTGCCCCTAGGACTGATGGCCCAACCACCTCATCAAATTGGAGAAAAAATGACTCCAGAACAACATGCGGTACTTAAAGCCAAAGCCATGCGATTGCATCTGGACTTGACCACTGCCCAAGAGGAGCAAATCAAAGAGCTACTCCAAAACCAAATACAGGCGATCAAAGCCCACCGAGAAAAAGCCAAAACAGAAAAGCTTTCGGGCTATAACAAAAAACTCCACCATTTGGAACAGCAGTTGTCTCTCCAAGAGAAAATGAAATCGGTCTTAACAAAGGAACAGTTCGATAAGTGGAAGTCTCATCAGGAACGAAAAAAATACATGGCCTTTGATCATAGAGGTCGAAAAAAGGGAAGAATATTGCTGTGAAAAAAGAGGGACAGTCACAAAAAAAGTGGAAAACCTCAGCCTTTTTAATGAACCATTACTGTTGCCAAACGGTAATGGTTTTTTGGATCAATATTAATAAATATAGTAAAAAAGTTATATTTTATTTGCTCTCAGTGTCCTTCAGAATTTAGATATCCTCCTCCACATAAAATAATTTTTATAAATTAAGGTATCCAAAATTTTGTGCCCGAGATGAAAAACCTACGGTTTATTCCCTATACATATCGACAACAAACGATTGTCAAAGTAGCCCTCGCTTTTGATCGGGAGTTGATGAGGACTTTAGCCCATAAAAGAACAACACCCATGCCCCATTATGCTCTCAAAAAGGGCAATTCAATTTCATCACACTCTTATTTTTTTAAAAATCCGTCAGCTCAACTTAATGGCTTGCACCATTGCGAAGTTTTGTTAGGACATCCGCCTAGTAAAACGACAGAACGATTAGAATCAAGTGCCACGATAAGGAATACTTTGACAGTTCATGACAATCTTATTTATAGAAAAAAAGTGGAGCCCAGAACCCACTAAAAAAACGGAGTGAAACCGAAAAACTTTACGAGTAGGAAAACCAAATAAAAGTATAATTATGAATACTCAAAACCTTATTTTATTGCAAATGGCTAGCACACTTTTGGTATTTTGATTATTACCAAACTACCATTACCTTGGACAGACTATATGACGTAAAAAAAAGAGTTTATGAAAAAAATAATTTATGGCGTTTTATTCTGTTTGCCACTCTATATACTTGCACAAATCAATACAGACGACCTCGATTTAGCCCATAAGATATTAGAAGTTAGTGAGGAAAATATTTTACGCAATCCAGAGTATTACAATTGGGGTTCATCCATTATCAAAGGTGATGATGGAAAATACCATCTTTTCTATGCTCAAATGTCAAAAAAAAAGGGGTTTAAATCCTGGCTTACCGATGGCATTGTCTCTCATGCAATAGCCGACTCGGTAGCGGGTCCATATGTTCACCAAGAGGTGGTGTTAGAAGGACGAGGACCAGCTTATTGGGACGCCTATACAGCCCATAACCCAAGAATCAAATTCTTTGATGGGAAATACTACTTATACTATATGTCAACCAATCATAGAAATAGAACACTTTCAGAAGAAGAATTTGAACAGGCAAGAACTCAAGGAATTCCCAATGAATTCCGATCCATTGTACGAATGAATCAACGCATTGGGGTTGCCGTTTCCGAAAGTGTCAATGGGCCATGGAAAAGATTTAAACAACCGATAGTGGAACCTTCGGGACCTATTGCTCAAATCACCTGTAATCCAGCGGTGGCTCAAAGACCAGATGGTGGATACATCATGATTGTTAGGGGAGATAAACCCAATGTAAAATACGCCAATGGGAAATGGCCAGGTCCCAATGAACTCATCAGAAGTCAGGCAATCGCCTTATCGGATTCACCAGTTGGGTCCTGGGAAATCCAACCCAAAGCCGCTGTGGGGAATTTAAATTCAGAAGATCCTGCCATTTGGTATGATGTAAAAAGAAAGCGATATTATGGGGTATATCACGCCTTTGGCTATATAGGTATGATCACCTCCACCGATGGGATTAATTGGGAAAAAGCAAAGCATTATAAAGTATTGGACAAAGCCATAAAAAAAGGGGATGGGACTGAAATATTGGCTAACAGATTAGAACGCCCTTTTATTTATGTTGAGGAGGGTGTGGCCAAAGTTATGACGGTGGCGGTTCTAGAAAAAAACGGTAATTCCTTCTCTCTTTTTATCCCCTTGGATTGATATAAGGGTTGTCATTAGAAAATTATTTAAAAGCTTTCCAGATATTCTTGAAAAGCGTTGAGGGTAAAATCGATGTCCTTTTCGGATAGGGCATCGTTTAGGAAGTAGCTTTCAAAAGCGCTGGGAGGCAGGTACACCCCTCGATCCAACATGGCGTGGAAATAGGTTTTAAAATGATCGTTATTGCCCAAAGCAGCGGTTTTAAAATCTACCACCGCTTGATCTGTAAAATGCAAAGACATCATAGAACCATAACGATTGATTTGGTAGGGCTTACTTTTTTTGTCCAATAGGGCGATCATACCCTGCTCTAGCACTTTGGCTTTATTTTCTAAGCTCGAAAACACTTGAGGGTTTTCATTTAGATGGGTAAGCATGGCATAACCAGCGGCCATGGCAAGTGGATTACCACTGAGGGTTCCAGCTTGATAGACGGGACCCTCGGGTGCCAAATGGTTCATTATTTCTTCTCTTGCCGCAAAAGCCCCTACGGGTAGCCCCCCTCCCAAAACTTTACCATAAGTCATAAGGTCGGCAGTCACACCCAAACTTTCTTGAGCTCCCCCTTTGGCCAAACGAAAACCCGTCATGACCTCATCAAAGATCAAAAGGGTTTGATGGGCATCACACATTTTTCGCAATCCTTCCATAAAGCCGGCTTGTGGTGGAATACAACCCATATTTCCCGCGACAGGTTCAACAATGATGGCCGCAATTTGTTCGGGGTGTTGTTCGAAATGATTTCGAACACTCTCCAAATCATTGTACTGGGCCAAGAGTGAGTCTTTGGCAGTACCTTGTGTAACCCCAGGACTGTTGGGTGCCCCAAAGGTAACGGCTCCGCTCCCCGCTTGAATCAAAAAGGCATCGGAATGCCCGTGGTAACAACCCGCAAACTTGATGATTTTTTCCCGTTGGGTATAGCCTCGGGCCAATCGAACAGCACTCATGCAAGCCTCTGTTCCTGAATTGACCATTCTGATTTTATCAATATTGGGAACCATTTCCACTACCAATTCAGCAATTTGTGTTTCCAACTCGGTAGGCATTCCATAGGAAGTCCCTTTGTCTGCTCTTTCTTTGACCGCCTCGATGACAGGCTCAAAGGCATGACCCAAAATCATCGGACCCCAGCTCGAAATATAATCGATCAGTGTATTGCCGTCTTCGTCATAGAGGTAGGCGCCTTTTGCTTTTTCGACAAATACAGGGGTTCCTCCCACTGCTTTAAAAGCCCTCACTGGAGAATTGACCCCACCGGGGATTACGTTTTGGGCGGATTGGAATAGGGTACTGCTTCTTTGGTATCGCATCGTTATTGGGCTTGGGGAATGATTAAATTCTGTCCTAAAAATATGTTATTGTCTTCAATTTTGTTTTCCTGAACAATGAGTTGTAAATCGACTTGGTACTTTTTGGAGATGGAATAAAGGGTGTCCCCTTTTTGTACCTGATGTACTTTATTGTCAGCAAGAGTGACCGTTTTTTCCTGAACTTTTTTGGTCTTTCTTTTTTTAAGGTCATAACGATCCAAGCGGTAGCGCTCGATCAGGCTGATGAGTTTATCTGGATATTTTGGGTCGGTAGCGTAGCCTGCTTTTTTTAGACCCTTGGCCCAAGATTTATAATCGTGCTTTTTGTAATCGAAAAGAAAATCGTAGCGGGAACGTGTGGTCAAAAATAGGGAGTGGTCTCGGTAGGAGGTCCGTGGATCTTTATAAACCCTAAAACATTCTCCCTTTTTATCGTCGTCGTGATAAATCCTTTTGCCGCGCCATTCTTTATGGCACTTGATTCCAAAATGATTGTTGGCTTGAGTGGCCAGTTGGCTGTCTCCCATACCCGATTCTAGTATGCCTTGTGCAAGGGTAATACTTGCAGGAATATCATAGGATTTCATTTCTTGCTGCGCTACTTCGGCAAAGGTTTTTACATAGCGATCGACTCTTTCGGCTACCGATAATTTCTTTGAAGTTATTAAGGGCTTGAATTCCGTTTCAAGGGGTTTGGCTGTTATGTTTTCAGTCGATTTGACTGCCTTTGAGGCCTTATTGATTTTGACCTTTTTAGCACTTCCACAACTGTTAAGTAGAAGGGCAAAAGACAAAAAAACAATGATTAAATATTGATTATGGGCCATTTTTTTTTGGATAGTTTTTGGTTCATCCCCTCGATACCTTGCAATCCTCCCGTATGAATGATCAATATCTTTTTCCCCCAAAGCCATAGTTTGTTTTTTATTAGATCAAAAATACCAAAAAGGAGCTTTCCTGTGTAAACAGGATCCAAAGGAGTTTTAAAATTTTTATTAAAGATATTGATGAAATCGATTAATTCAGGGGAAACTTTGGCATAACCTCCAAAGGTATAGTCGTGGTTGAGTAATCCGTTTTTGTTTGTAGTAAGTTTTCTCAATTCATTTTCCAGGTTATGATTTTTCAAAGCAGTAAAGCCGATTACTTCCTGATGGGGTAATGCGCTTTCAACTAAACCAGCCCATGTCCCTCCAGTCCCTACGCTACAACAGATAACTTCAAAATCTTTGTCGGCTGTTGTAAGTATTTCCCTACACCCCTCTAGGGCCAAAGTATTGGTACCACCCTCGGGCAGGAGATAAAAATTACCCCACTTTTTTTGGAGACTGGCAATAAATTCGGGTTCATTTTTGAGACGATAATCTGCTCTACTCACTGGAAATAATACCATGCTTTGATCTTGGCAAAATTGCAAGCTAGGGTTCAATTTTCTCGCCTCC
>JABGSU010000106.1 GCA_018647605.1 Flavobacteriaceae bacterium
AAAAAAGTAGATCATGTAGCTTATAAAAAGGGGTAAAAATAGGTTAAAATTTGGGCTTTGCTATTCCTTTTTATGAGGTTTCGTTTCAAGACTTTGAATATAGGCTAAAACGGTTGGATGAACAGGTATTTTATGGTGTTTTTCTTTCAGGACTGTATAAGCCCCAAGGGCCAATAGAGGAGTAATTTTATTTACGTCAATGAGGGGATCTTCTGCACCTAAAAAGGCATGGACATGGGAAGACTTCCTTAAGAAAAGTTTTAGTAGGTTACCTGAAAATGAGATATCTCTAAAATAGGTCCATGAGCGATACACTCTTTCGAGAGCTGCTTGAGTGGAAAGTTCCTTTTGAATGAATCGGTTCATTGAGGCATCTATCAACCCCACATATTTGAGGATGCCCATAAGAAAATGGAATTGCTTAAAATTTTGAGTCAGATAATGAAATAGAAGCCGGGTAGGCCAAGTGGTACTGATCAGATACCAAGGAGATTTATAAAAACCGTCTGGGGCGATTAAGATTAATTGGGAGATATGTGTTGGAAAATAGATGGCTAAAAAGAGGGCAAATTTTCCCCCTAAGCTGAACCCTGCCACATAGAAGTTTTTGATTTGCTCTTTTTCGATAAACATTGACATGAGGGTAAACCAATCGTTTGGGCTTAATTTTTTTTCTGGTCCTGTACTTTCACCATGGAAGATGAGATCAAAAGAATAGATTTCAAATCCCAACAATTTCTCATGATAGAGATCAAATGCAGTTCGATCTTGACCAAAACCATGAAAAAGCAATAATTTTAGTTCACTGTTACCTGATACGGTATAGGCCAAACTGTATTTTTCAAAGATTATTTTTTTGGTTTCTGTAGACATTTAGATCAGAATTCACGTTTAGAAGACAAAATAGGATAAGTTTTTCTTAAAAACCACAGAAACTTTTAGTATAATAATAGTTTTTAAAGTTTTTTCAATCATTTTTGTGGTAGATGATCAATCAAATATCACATATAATGAAGGCCAAGGTCATTTCCGTTGCTGAAGATCTTTTTATGCGTCTGGGGGTAAGAAGCATCACCATGGATGAGGTAGCGCGCACATTGTCGATGTCAAAAAAAACCTTGTACCAATGCTTTGAAAATAAAGACCAGTTGGTGTCTGCTACAATGATCGCGCACATCGAGCGCGAGGAAGACGCTTTTAAAAGAATTCACGAAGCTTCGGGTAATGCCATAGAAGAAATCCATGGATTGGCTGAAATCATGCGGAAAAACTTGGGACAATTAAATCCTTCGACGCTGTTTGATATCCAAAGATTTCATTCTCACGCCTGGGAGACCTTCTTAGATTTCAAAGATAAATGTATTCAAGGGCACACTGCAGATAATATTGTTCGTGGAGTCAATGAGGGTTATTACAGACCTGAAATCGATGCCAATATCATGGCAAGATTGCGGGTTGAGCAGGTAAGCCTGATGTTTAAGCCCAGTGTGTTTTCAAGCGCTGATTTTGATTTCAAACAAGTTCAGTTACAGGTGCTGGATCATTTTATTCATGGACTTTTAACGGATAAAGGTCGAGAATTATATGAGCAATTCCATCAAGAATCCAGCCTACTCAGCCAGAAATAAAAGTTTATAAATTAACAGGGATGAAAAAAATATATTTTTGCTTTTTTGGTGTATTTCTAATCTGTACTTCACCTGCTTTTGCTCAAGAAGTTCAAGAAATGACCATTGAGCAATGTCTAGAATTTGCTCTTGGCAACAATGAATCTATTCAAATTTCTGAGCTCAGTATCAAGGATGCAGAAGCTGAAATTCGAGGTATTGTTGCTTTGGGTCTGCCTCAAGCAACGCTGAGAGGGGGGGTAAACTATAACTATGAAGTTCAAACCAGTCTAGTAGACGCCAGTAATTTTGATCAGACCCTTGCTCCAGGGACGCTGACCGAAATTCAATTTGGTTTACCCTACGATGGAAATTTAAGTTTGGGTGTGAGTCAACTTATTTTTGATGGGGCCTATTTTGTAGGTATTCAAGCGTCCAAAACCTTTATGGAATTATCCAGGAAAGAAAATGAGCGAACTAAAATTGAAGTAGTAGCAGCGGTGACCAAAGCCTATTATAATGTACTGATCAATCAAGCACAACTTTATTTACTTAGTCAAAATTTTAGCCGTTTGGATACTTTACTTCGAGAAACTACCCAGATGTACCAAAATGGATTTGCCGAACAGATCGATGTGGATAGGATTAAGGTAAGTTACAACAATATTAAAGTCAATTTAGAAACACAAATCCAATTGTCAGGAATCAGTCAAAAGTTGTTGAAGTTCCAAATGGGTATGCCATTGGATGCCCCGATAGCGCTTACCACTTCCTTGATGGATGTCAACCTTGAGATACCGGAACTAGCTGTCGATTTTGACTACAATGATCGAATTGAGTATTCTTTGCTAGAAACCAATAGAAGTTTAGCCTTGTTGGACAAAAAAAATTATCTATCCAAATACCTACCAAAAATTTATGGCAACTTTAATTATGGATATAACAATGCGACGGGCCTAAGTAGTGATTTATTTGGTAACGACTGGTATAATTTCGGAACTGTGGGGGCGACCATTTCTATCCCTTTGTTTGAAGGATTTTCTAAAAAAACTAAAATTCAACAAGCCATAATAAAAATTGAACAATTGGATTACCAGAAAAGTTTTTTACAAAAAAACATTGATATTGAAATTGCTCAACAGAAGATCAGCTTGGAGAGTAATCTCAAAATCTTGGAGGTACAACGTCAAAATCAAGAACTGGCAGCCAATATCTTCCGAATCACAAAAATTAAATTTCAAGAAGGCATTGGTTCAAATTTAGAATTAACCAATGCCGATAATGAGTATAAGGCAGCTCAAACCAATTATTTAGCCACATTGTATAAATCTATTTTATCTAAAATTGATTTATTGAAAGCGACGGGAACTTTATATAAT
>JABGSU010000107.1 GCA_018647605.1 Flavobacteriaceae bacterium
AAATCCATATTTAAAGTGCCCAATTCCTTTAAATCGGGGTAGCTGTATATAAATATTTTTCGTTCTGAACTGCCTGAAAAGCAGTACCGCTTACCTCCAATTTTTTGAATCGAAGTCCCCGTTGAATTATGAGCTACAGGACCTGCAATCCTTTTAAACGCTTTATTCCAGTGGTCAGATTCTAAAACCACTGCTTTATAACCATTAATGTTTTCACAGGTAAGCATCCTCCATTTATTTGCCAAGCGATCAAACAATAAATGGGGGTCTTCTATGTCCCCTACCATTCCAAAAGGAGTGGCTTTCATCACAGAAAAACCAAATCTTGGGTCTGTTTTACTCTCTATGGCCAAAAGCTGTTTTTTTTCTTTTTCGGGATTGGCAAAAGCACTGAATCCTGTAGTTAATCCTCGCCAGAGTTTTTCATTTCGATCGAAGAACAGATGGGAGGCAATTTCATTCCTGAGTAATCCATCTTCTCTGTCGAAAACAATAATTCCCTCCAACTTAAGATCAAAAACACTTGGGTTTAAGCTAAATACTCCTTGAATGTGGTGTGGTAAGGCGCGGCCTCTGATGGAGAGGGTGTACCACAATCTGCCGTTTTCTAAAAAAGGAGTACCATCCTCGAAGGTAATGGCTCTGATATCTGCCATCCCAATCCCTGTGTTGACCGCCATATGGATGTCATTGACATGAACCGCTCCTTGATTTAAGGCCACATTGAGGTGGGACTGGAATGAATTCAGGTACTTTTTCTTACGTAAATCGATGTGCTTATTGAAATCAAACTGACCGATAACCACAGGAATTCCTTTGCCTTGGTGAAAAAGTGTAAATCCACTTCCCAACATTTGGAGTATAATTTTTCCTTTAATGTTCAGTTGATTTCCTAAGTTTAATCCAATTTTTTCTTGAATGACTGGGCTATCGTTTTTGATAAAATCAAATTGAACACCCACTATCAAACTATCTTTAAATAATATTTTGATGACCACCCTCTCATTTCTTTCAGCATCTGAAAATTCATAGCCAATGGCTCCTTGCCCGATAGTCGATGCCACGTCAATGGTATAGCCCACAAAAGGATTAAAACCCCCAAACCAAATATTTGTTTCACTTTTACCTTGGGATCTAACAATTAATTGATCCTGAACCACCTCGGTTATGGCCTGTCCCCTCAAGTAGTGTTTTTGGGGGTGCATTGAAGCCATTCCAATAATGGATTTGGGATCTAATTTTGCCATCGTGATCGACTGTTTTTCGTCAAAGATTATTCTTTGCACCCCTTGACGTGTGAATTTTATCTTCTCAGGTGACGTTTGACACTGTACACCATTTAAGAAACATAACCACAAGGAGCAGTAAAACATAGTGTTAAATGACACTTTCATAGAAATTGTTTTTTAATATCGTCAGATTTTAACCATTAATGAGAGTCATAAGGATTATTGTGCTATATCTAAATCAATAATATGCAAAAAAAGAGGGCGCTGGTCTCCGGTAACGGTTTGTTCCATCATATAGTAATACAACTTTCCTTCATTAATATGAGCTTTACCATGTCTAAATCTTATTCCGCTTTTTGCTTCATATATTTTGATAAAATTATTGGTTCCACCCTCCGATTTCTCAATAAATACCCTTCCGGATCTATTTAATCCAATGATATATATATTGTTGCCAAAAGTATACAAAGTTGAAGCTCCACTAAAATCTGTTGTAGTAATAAATTCTTTTGCGCCTGCAGGTTTATACGTATGAACCTTTTTTGTGACATTATACTGATTATCCTTTACCAAACCTATGATATGTACATCTCCTCTATCGGTAACTGTCCAGTCAAAACCACGCACCATAAACACCTTGTCCTTTTGGATTGTTTGAACTAAATCACCGGGTTCGAAAACAAAAATTTCTTGGGTATCTCTGAGTGGTAATGAAATTGGTGTTCCTTGATGATTCTTCCAACTCGTCTCACCACTTTGATCATCAGAATAGGCATAGTAAAAGCCATTCTGATAAAGGTATTTATCACCAGTATTTAACAGCCTCCTTTGAAAGCCTATTCTAATCTTATTCCCTACATATTTCAATCTACCGTACATCCCCCAATTGTATGCTTGCTCATAATTCTTCGCATTTTCATCAGCAAACTTTATAAAATTTGACCACGATGAAGTATTGGCATCGTATTTTGCAAAATGATATCCACCATTACTACTTCCACCCTTACGCATGGAAAAAAATAAATCTCCTTTGTTGTTTTTAAAAAACTTAGGATAGGTAAACTCTGAAAACACACTGTAATTCTCTTTACCATTCAAACTCAAATGTGTATAATCTCCCAGCTTGTCTTCGACAAATTGACTCAGTGTAAAATCTGCATCTGATACATCAGCAGCATTTTTTTTGGAGTATGCATATCTAAAGTAGTCTTGGCTTAAACTGCGATCTGATGGTCTATTCGTTCCATAAGCATGCATATCAAACAAAAGATGAATAGTGCCATCCAACGGACTTACACCAATCCCAATGGTATTATGTGATTCGCCTATCCACCATTGATTTTGAAATCCAGTATGACGATGTGGAAACTCAATTGTTGCCATAGCGCCTGTTTTTGTATCGTAGCGGGTAAGCATCATGTTACGAACCCCTTTACCACCCTTATACCAAGTCATCAAGACATAATGTTTGTATGTTGCGACACAATCGCCATGGGCAGATATCTGTTGACCGAACTTATAATCGTATGATGAACTTAATATTGAATTAGAAGACCGAGTGCCACTAATCTTGGAGCCATCAAAATGTAGTGCCATATCTGTAATTTTTGTTTCACTTATTAGTTGAACCTGACCGGTCACTGAAATGGAAAAAAACAAGATAAGTGATATGGGTATTTTTTTTTTCATGATGTTAATTTAAATCAATAAAATAATTTATACAAGAAGTAAAATCCACTAATAGTTTTAATTGTACTGCAAGTTTGAATAATAGTGGGAGCAAGCGTAACCGCTATACTTAGTATTAAGTCAGTTGCCAATCACTAATGGGTAGCGTTCTGATTTATTTTATATATGTGTTATGAAAAAGCTAATTCTTTTATTTATCGCCTTTGCTTATCTTTCAAACTATTCATTTGCTCAACATAGATGGTATAGTGATTTTTCAGGTCGTGGCATCGACAAAATAATGATAAGCCTTTAATTTATTTACCCTCCCAAGTGGAGGGTTTTTTAAACCAACTTTGGGGGTAAAACTCTAAATATTAGCTCATTAGTTTTTATTTTGTAAATAAATATTCTTAAAAATTAGTCAATAAGTTAGAAAAATTACCATCCTGAAGTACCGTCAAATTTTACATGAACACAAGTAACAGTTAATTGATTATATCCATCTACATGGCCTCTTAATTGCCATGTTGGAACAGGATCATATGGAGTAGATCCACTTCCCATTGGAGTAATGTAAAATTCGAAATTACTGTAAGCTGACCCAAGTGCTATACTCCCATCCATCAGCGATGTAAAGCCATTACTCCAAATAGGTGTAAAACGATCATTATAACTACCATCATCTCCAAGTCCATATGTCATATTAGATTTTTGAATATATGTTTCAGTACCAGAGTTTATAATCCCAGATATGTACCAGTTATCAACGATTTCAGAAGATGAAGATTGTTTTACCTGAATGGTATTATATGTATTATTCCATGAGAATCTTAAAACTCCTAGTTCAAATAAAACAACGTCATTTGAGTTTACTCCGACTTGAGCTGATTTAATTTCAGATTTATTAGATTGTATTAGTTCATCAACTGACGCCAAAAGGGCTGACTGTGCAACATTTAAAGCTTCAATACTTGCAATCAAGCTGGCAATATCTGATTGGGTTGATGACAAGGAATCTGTCTGAATATCTATTTCAGCTACCTCCATGGTCAAGGCAGCATAATCATCACTGCTTGGTAGTTGAGAAACAATATCTACTAATGATTCACCTCCATTGATAAGATAGTCGTTTGCAGATACGTCACCTGAGGTGTTTACAAGGGTTACATCTGTATTTCCTAATTGTATTGTGTTTGACGATGTAACAATTGCATCAGTTCCAATAGCTGTTGAGTTTGAAATTGAGGGTCCACTTATCAAGGTATTTGCTCCAAGTGTAGTTATGCTTGAATGATTAACCGAAGAGCTACCCTGATTTTGATAATTAGCTCTGTAACCAATATTTACATTACGTGAACCTGATTCATTGTTATAACCGGAATATTCACCAATATTAACATTCCCACTACCAGTTTTGTTAAAAATTGAATTCGCATAACCAATTGAAACATTTGAATTACCCGAAGTATTATTGGATAGACTTAAACTTCCTATTGAAACATTTGTTACTCCTCCAGCATTATCTTTCATAGAGTTTTCGCCAATAGATATATTTCTTGAGGTTCCATTTGCATTTAATAGAGAATTTTTTCCAATTGCAATATTGTTATGGCCTCCATTAGTCTGACCAATTGTTGTACCAATTTGGATGTTTGAATCACCAGTAACGAAGGTTTGAGACGATATATTTGTAGCTTTAGAATATTCAGCAAGAGGAACACTTGCAATCTTTCTTGTTCCCATATTCTGATATCCACTTCCTGTATCTAACTCTTCTTTAATAAATATACTCTTACTCCAATCTAAATCTGAGAATGTTCCAACTAGAACAGTACCACCACCAACAGATAAGTTTACCACTCCATCATCAGGGACTGTAATTTCATGTTCTTCAATAAATGTGGGTGTAGCATTAGAAGACTGATACATTAATGAAAATTTAATCTTAACCTGATTATTAGAAATTACCCCACCACTTGAATGCTTCACAATAGCCTGATAGTTAAACTGGGCATTAAGCCCAACTGATAAAAGTAAAAATATTAGTAGGTTTTTCATCTTAAATGTAATTGTTAAATTAAAGGTGTTATCAACTGATTAATCTGTTCTTCCTATAACGAAGTTAAGAGTTTAATTTTTATAGTGATCAAAACTCATTATATTATGATTTATTTAGAAAATTATTGAGGTTTCAAAAGCGATTTAATATTTTAGTTAAAAAAGAAAAATAAACTAAGAACATGAGTAAAGTTAAAAGAAGAGATTGGCTCAAATCAATAGGTGCCTTTTCTGTTGCGGCAGGATTTCCGGGTACTGTCTATGCAGAAACATTGGTAAAACCCTATTGGGTCAAAGAAAGTTTTTCAGAAACAGATATTTTGGTTGTTGGAGGAGGTACAGCAGGAACCATTGCGGCAATTCAAGCGGGACGAACAGGTTCTCATACGACCTTGATTGAAAGCGGAAGCCAATTGGGGGGATGCACCACCACTGGGGGAGTATCTTTTCCAGGGATTTTCCACGCTTGGGGCGAACAAATCATCGGTGGAATCGGTTGGGAATTGGTTTTGGATGCTGTAGAACTCAATGGAGACCAATTGCCCGACTTTTCAAAAATACCCAAATCACATTGGAAACATCAAGTAGCGGTCAATCCAGCACTCTATGTGATGTTGGCTGAAGAAAAATGTCTTGAGGCAGGCGTGGACATACGGTATTATGAAACCCCCACATCGGTTAAATTTGAAAATGGAAGGTGGCTGGTGGAGAGCATTGGCAAAGGGGTCAAAACCATTATATCGTCCAAGCAATTGATCGATTGCACTGGCAATGCATTAATCGCTTCTATGGCAGGATACAAAGTACTTAGAGAAAAAGAAACCCAACCGGGCTCCCTAGTTTACAGTATGGGAGGTTACGATTTTGACCAGTTGGACTTGTCCAAAATTCCCAAGCGATACCACAGGGCCTTGCACCAGAACATGATGACCTCTAAAATCAGAAAAACCGGTGAGAACACCTTTGTTCCTTATGGATATGTTTATGTCTATGGCGCCGACTCTACAACATCGGAGACCCATACCACGGCCAACCAAAAAGGGCGTCAGAATCTGCTGCAGTTGATACGAGAATTACGAGAGCTTCCCGGTTGTGAAAACATCAGGATAACCTCCATGAAAACAGAGACAGCAGTAAGAGAAACCTTCAGAATTGATGGTTTGTATAAAATTACAAAAGAAGATTATGTGTCTGGGCGTTTGCACGAGGATGCAGTATCCTACAGTTTTTACCCCGTCGATCTTCACCGTGATGGGAAATCCATTTATCAAGAATTCCTAAAACCCAATGTGGTGGCCACCATCCCGATAAGGGCATTGATTCCCAAAAACAGCGAAAACTTTTTGGTTGCCGGTCGTTGTTTGAGCAGTGATCGCTTGGCCAACTCGGCACTTCGTGTACAGGCTTCCTGTATGGGCATGGCTCAAGCCGCTGCTGTAGCAGCTTCCTTGTCCATACAGGAGGGGATGACACCTGCCAAAATCGACCCCAACTTGGTTAAAGAAACACTTAAAGATTACGGGGCAATTGTACCCAGTTGATTTTATGAAGTAAATGATATTTGATGTCCTCTTCTGTTTCTAAATATGTCTTGATACTTTGTTCTTTGGCCTTGGGTTCCTGTTATTTGCTGAAACCCAAAGTCCAGTATTATGTAAAAGGAAGTGATGAGTGGTCCGTTGAATTAAATAACGAATATTACACTTCATTTGGTGATAGTCTTTTTTTAAGGGAAACTTTTGATGGAACGCCCAAAAGTTTTTACCAGCATTTTAGTACAGGAGTTTGTTTTGACAATCAATGTCGTCCGCTGGATATCATATTGCATTGGAGCATTAGCGGAAGGTATTTGGGTTTTGAAATGCCCAGGGGGGAGTTTTTGAGTAAAACAGATCACGATCCATTTAGCAGAAAAGAATACCTTCAACTCACCGAAATCCTCTCCGATGACGATCTTTCTTTTAAGGACATCCAGTACCATGAACTGATGAATCAACCAGAAAGCTATATGGAATCTGCAGATGCCATATCTGGTGCTACTTCAGAGCGGATCAAAGACATTGTGGTGAAAAATGCGGCCTATACCACCTATAAACTTTGGAAACTGGTTTATGGTGAGAGTCAGAAATTCATTGAGAAGTACACTCAAAAACACCTCAATACCTCAAATTTAATGACCATTCTCAACAGTCAGGATCGCTACGACATCATTTGGGGTCTCACGCACATGAAGGACACCCTTTCTTTTTCCGTGCCGTTGAAAAACCGATTGGTATCCCTAATTCAAAGCGATGATAACTACCTATCCTATAATGCCGTTCATGCAGTTCCAAAGGCATATTTGAACGACAGCGATTTTTTGGAAATCCTTTTTTCAAGTTATCTGAACACTGCCGATGCCAGCACCAAAAATATAATGGTCAGAAAGTTGGAAGACGCCCCTTGGCTCAGTCAAAACTTGATTACAAAATCAAGACTAAGCATCCCAACAATGTCAACCCAAGAGATCAGTAGCCTGTTAAAAATTTATGAAAAACACAGTGTAAACGACCTTAAAACGTTTAAAGCATTGGCTATAGTCTTTGAAAACAATAACAAATATATCTCAAAAAAGGTCTATAATTTTTTGATCAAAATCCAAACGGATGATGAATCTTTAGTTAGACTTTTAAAAGCCTATAGAAACAAACATAAAATTCAATAAAAAATATGGTATCATTTATTATTTCCATACTGGTATTGATTATTGCTTATT
>JABGSU010000108.1 GCA_018647605.1 Flavobacteriaceae bacterium
CAGCCGCTGCATGCTTTTGACTTGGATAAAATAAATGGAGGGATCATTGTGAAAACAGTAGCGCAAAACACTCCATTTATAACTCTTGACGGAGTTGAACGTAAACTTGATGCCGATGACCTAATGATCTGTGACCATCAAAAACCACTTTGTATCGCTGGAGTACTTGGAGGGCAAGATTCTGGTGTAACTGAAAAAACAAGTAGTATATTTTTGGAAAGTGCCTATTTTGACCCCGTGAGCATTCGAAAATCAGCCAAAAGACATGGCTTAAATACAGATGCTTCTTTTAGGTTTGAACGTGGTATTGATCCAGAAATAACACTATATGCCTTAAAACATGCCGCCAAGCTGATTACAGAGCTGGCAGGTGGAACCATAGAGGGTGATTTGTATGAAATCAAGCAAGAATTACCTGAAGCATCCAAGTTCATGTTGAGTTTTGATCAAATCAACAAGACCACAGGTCAAAAAATTTCAAAAGATGATGTTTCCAATATACTAACAGGACTTGAAATTAAAATTGAACATTCCAACGAAGAAGGCATGTTGATTGAAATTCCTCCTTACAGGGTGGATGTTACTCGACCAGCCGATGTTATCGAAGAAATCCTTAGGGTTTATGGATATAATAATGTAGCCATTTCTGAAGTTTTACAAAGTAATATCCCTGATTTTGTTAGCCTAGACAATCATCAAATAGCAGAACAGTTGTCCAACCAATTGGTGAGCTTGGGTTTTAATGAAATGATGAACAATTCTATTACCAATCCTGATTATGAGGCCCTTTCCGAAAGTATCAAAGCTCAAAAAAGTGTTAATATAATTAACCCGTTTGGTCAAGACCTCTCTCAAATGCGGACTTCCCTCCTTCCCGGAGCATTGGAAGTGGTAACTTTCAATCTGAATCGTCAGTCCAAATCATTAAAATTATTTGAACTCGGCAAAACTTACCATCAAGATGAAAAAGGATATAAAGAGAAAAAATATCTTTCTATAGCGATCTCGGGTGAAGTTTATAAGGAAAATTGGAATGTAACCGAACAGCCTACTAGCTTCTATTATCTGAAAGGGGTTATAAAGCAATTACTCCAAAAAAGTACTTCACTGGATTGGGAAGAAAGCAGTTGTGAAAATGGTATTTTTTCCGAAGCACTCAGCTATTCTTTACAAGGCCAATTTTTGTTGCATTTTGGATTTGTAAAAAAGGAAAATCTAAAATCATTTAACATTAATCAGGAAGTGTTATATGCTGAGATTGATTTTGACCTTTTAGCCAATAGGATTAAAAATAACGATATTCAGTACCAAGAAATTCCAAAATATCCCAAAGTAAGAAGGGATTTTGCTTTGTTACTCGACCAATCTGTTTCCTTCGATACACTGAAAAAAATCGCGTTCAAAACCGACAAAAACATCCTCCGTCAAGTCCAACTTTTCGATGTTTATGAAGGCAATAAGCTCGCCAAGGGAAAAAAGTCTTATGGGGTTAGTTTTTACTTTCAGGATCCTAGAAAGACACTGACGGACAAATACGTAGATAAAGTTATGGGGAAACTACAGCAACAATTCGAGACGGAGTTAGGAGCACAACTGCGTTAATTATAAAAATAAGGGCTTTTCCTTTTTCTCTGTTGTTAAAATCTATTTTTATTCCTAATTTTACATATAGAAAAATGATAGATGATGATGAAGTTCTTCCCTCCCACACAAATTGACCGTATTCTTGAAAAAGAAGCCCAACAAGATAATCCTATAGATATTAAGGCTTTGGTAAACGGTTCAAAACTCAATGAAAGTACCAACAATTTTGATTTTGATCAATTGGATAGCCACAGGATTTTTCATATAAATCAGATAAAAACCGTCTGTATTGATTATCGTTTGCGGTTTTTAGACCTTAAATATTTTAAAGGAAACGTTCCAAAGGAAGGTATTGAGAAAATTTCCGAAATGGAAAAAGAACATCAAACCACTCTCGATGGTTTTAAAGTAATGGCGCCCTCGGTACTTTTCAGGCTTAAAAAAACCGATGACCCACTTCTATTTGTTCCTTTAGGAAATGACTATTTCTATCTCATACACAAATGGGGTGACGATTTGTCTTTTTTACGAAAGGCATGGGCTTGGCCTTTTAAAAATATCTGGAACCTGTTAATTGCGGTATTGGTCGTTAGCTTTTTTGCTACACTAGTAACACCTTATCAAATTTTTACCAAATCGCCCACTGCTACTACTTTTTGGATGCTGTACTTTTTTATGTTCAAAGCAATTGCTTCCATCGTATTGTTTTATGGTTTTGCCCTTGGTAAAAACTTTAACCCTGCGATCTGGAACAACCGCTACGATAAAACCTAATCATCACCATGTCCCAAGATTTTATAAAACTATTTAAAGGAAATCCCATAACTGTCATGGCAGTAATAGGTTCCCTTGACAAGGTTGGAATCGTCCCCATTGTCAAGAATCCCGCAGAGTCTGCACGATTGGCTGGCTTTGGTTCCATGACTTCTGAACAAAGTATTTGGATTCATTCAGACGAAAAAAGGAAAGCCATTGAGGTGCTCAAGTCTCTTGAATTGTAATATTTGAATAATTTTTATCTTAGCCGCTATGAAAAAACGATTTTATTTCCTTGCGCTTACCTTATTATTTTGCTTTTCAAATACCATTCAATCCCAAACAGATCCTGATGAAATGGGGGCTTGGTATATGTATATTTTCAGTACTCAGTTTAAAAAAGACAGTCTTTGGGGAATTCAAGGAGACATTCAGCATCGAAATTTTAACGTAATTGGAGATTTACAACAGTTGCTCATCAGAGGGGGAATCACTTATATGCCTAAAGAAAGTCCTTTAAAGTTAACTTTTGGATATGCCTACATTAGTAATGGTACCCCTGGGGACAGCAGAGATAGTTCAATCGAACACCGTTTTTATCAGGAAGCTTTTTTTCCTATTAAATTAGGTAAAGGCATATACTCCAATCATCGTTTTCGCTATGAGATGCGTGAAATGAAAAATCAGGATTTTAGAACCCGATATCGTTACAATTTATTTATAAATATCCCTTTAAATAAACAGATCATTGAACCTAAGACACTTTACTTATCTCTTTACAATGAAATATTCATTAATGGTCAACGGAAAATAGGCAATGGCAAATCCGTTACTTTTTTTGATCGAAACCGGTTGTATGGTGCCTTGGGTTATGTCTTTAGAAAAGGTTTGAAAATGCAGTGTGGGATGATGAGACAAACCAATAACAGCTTTGGAAAAAACCAACTGCAATTAAGTTTACACCAAACCTTTTAGACTGTCAGATCAAGAATACATTTTATTTCTCAACTCTTTGATTTTAGCATCACTCATGTAATCATCAAATGTACTGTACCTATCTATGATCCCATTGGGCGTCAGTTCCAGTATACGGTTACCAACAGTCTGAGCAAAAGCATGGTCGTGGGTGGTGCAAAGGACTGTGCCCTTAAAGTTTTTCAATGCATTATTAATCGCTGTAATAGATTCTAAATCCAAATGATTGGTGGGTTCATCTAACAGTAAGACATTGGCCCTAGACATCATCATTTTTGAGAGCATACAACGCACTTTTTCACCTCCAGATAGGACATTAGAAGCTTTTAATGCCTCGTCCCCACTAAACAACATTTTACCCAAAAAACCTCGAATATAAACCTCTTCTCGCTCTTCCTCTGTTTGTGACCATTGACGGAGCCAATCTACCAGTGAAAGATCCGAACTAAAAAAGGATTCATTATCCAGAGGTAAATAAGCTTGAGAAGTGGTAATTCCCCATTCGTATTTACCGCTTTCAGCTTTTAAATTGCCATGAATTATTTTGTAAAATGCACTTACAGCCCTTGAATCCTTTGAATAGACAATGGCCTTATCCCCTCGAGCCATGTTGAAATGAACTTGGTCAAAAAGTTTTTGTCCCTCCAAACTGAAGGACAAGCCATCGACATTCAATATCTGATCTCCTGCCTCCCTGTCCTGCTCAAATATAATACCGGGATAGCGTCGACTGGAAGGACGAATTTCTTCGATATTTAATTTCTCGATCATCTTTTTTCGAGAAGTAGCCTGTTTGGATTTGGCTACATTGGCTGAAAATCTAGCAATAAACTCTTGCAACTCCTTCTTTTTCTCTTCAGCTTTTTTATTTTGTTGCGCTCTCTGGCGTGCAGCCAACTGACTGGATTCATACCAGAAGGTGTAATTTCCAGAATAGTGATTAATCTTTCCAAAATCGATATCGGATATGTGTGTACAAACCGCATCTAAAAAGTGACGGTCGTGAGAAACCACTATAACAGTATTGTCGTAATTTGCCAAAAAGTTTTCCAACCACATAATGGTATCATAATCCAGATCATTGGTAGGTTCATCCATAATCAATACGTCTGGATTTCCAAAAAGTGCCTGCGCCAACAATACCCTTACTTTTTGTTTTCCGTCAAGATCTACCATAGCAGTATGGTGAAGATGTTCAGAGATTTCAAGATTGGATAAAAAAGAAGCAGCACTGCTTTCAGCATTCCATCCATCCATTTCTTCAAACTCAATTTGTAGCTCCCCTACCCTTTCACCATCAGCATCAGAAAAATCAGGTTTAGCATACAAATCTTCAATAGCTTGTTTGATATTAAAAAGAGGTTTGTTCCCTCTCAATACGGTTTCTAGCACGGGATGCTCGTCATAGGCATTGTGATTTTGTTCTAACACAGACAAGCGTTTTCCTGGTTCCAAAAATACGGAGCCCGAATTGGCTTCCTGCAAACCACAGATGATCTTTAAAAAAGTGGATTTTCCCGCTCCATTTGCTCCTATAATTCCATAGCAATTACCAGGGGTAAAAGTCACATTGACTTCATCAAAAAGAACTCTTTTGCCAAATTGAACCGATAAATTAATGATCGATAACATAAGTTTAACTTTGCTTTGGCAAAAGTAAATATTTCTCCCACAGTGTTTACTTTTTTTTAAAGTTTAGTTGCTGTAAATTGCACTAGTGTATGGTAACAACTAAACATCAATGTTTTCTGAGCGTTTTGTTTTTTTTGGGAATGCTAATCATCTCCTGCGAAGAATTTAAAAACTCCGACAGGATTTTCTTTGGGGGACAGATTGTCAACCCCTCCTCAACCTATGTAACCCTTTATAAAGACAATAAAACTATTGATTCTTTATCACTAAATCTCAACTATCGTTTTTTTAAATACTACGACTCGCTTGAAACAGGGATTTACAAAATCGAACACATTCCTGAGTACAAATCTGTTTTTTTAGAAAAAGGTGACAGCATATGGGCACGGATCAACGCTTCTTCTTTTAGCCAGTCCATTGTTTACTCTGGTCGAGGGGCTGCCAAAAATAACTTCATAATGGATTTATTACTTCGTTTTGAGGAAGAGAATAGTTTTTTATCTTCAAAGTATTCCAGTGACAGTGAAACCTTTACAAATCTCATCGACTCCTTGCTATTGGAGAAAAAAAATAGGTGGATTCTTATGGATTCCATTAATCAACTATCTCCTATAGCCCAAAAAATTACCCAAGCTGCCTATATTTACCCCTATGCTACTCGGAAAGAACGTTACGCACTGCTCAGAGGCACTTATTGGGATAAAAAAAAAGACTCTCTATATTTTGACTTCAGAAAATACTTAAGCTTTTCTGAGACCGATTTGGCATTTTTCGATCCCTACATAAATTATTTATTGAATTACCTCAGTGAAAAAGCCTTGGACAGTAGCCAAAACTATTTCCAAAACAGACAGAGTACTGATTTTAACATCAAGCGCCTGCGATTGATTGAGTCCCATATCGGTGGGAGTGTTTTGAAAAATAATTTGGCTCGTGCCGTGGCTTTTGAGGAATTGATGAAAATGGGAAATCATAAAAATCATGAAAAATTCTTACAACAATTTATATTGATTAACAATTCAAAATCCTACCTCACTGAAGTATTGGACTTGCATAACGAAATTGAGGACATGTCTGCAGGCAAAATATTACCAGAATTAAAATTGCAGAATCATCAATTAAAAATTGTGAGCACAAAAGATGTAATTGACCAGCCCACAGTCTTTTATTTTTGGTCACAAACCCAGATGAGTCATTACCGCAACACTATTTTAAAAGCAAAAAAACTCGAAAAACAGTTCCCAAAGTATAAGTTTAAAGGAGTCTGTTTACAACCATTTAACGAAATTGTTTTTGAGGTATACCGCATGATGGAGATAGACCCTCAAACACAACTTGCTTTTACCGATTTCGATAAAGACAGTAAAAAGTGGGTGCTATCCTTATTGAACCGATCCATAGTGGTCGATGCCAACGGAAGAATCATAGAGGGGTTTGGTAATTTTAGTGCTCCAGATTTTGCAGACTTACTTCGAGAAAATTAATTCCCTTTTTTGTAATCCTCCAAAAACTTTTGTAGCCCACTGTCTGTTAAAGGGTGATTCAACAAGCCCATGATAGCATTAAGGGGTCCTGTCATTACATCTGCTCCGATCTTAGCACAATCGATAATGTGCATGGTATGGCGAATAGAAGCCGCTAATATTTCAGTTTCAAAAGCATAATTATCATAGATCTCTCTAATCTCATTGATCAAGGACAGTCCATCAGTAGAAATATCGTCCAATCTACCAATAAAAGGAGAAACATACGTCGCCCCCGCCTTGGCTGCCAAAAGTGCTTGTCCTGCAGAAAAAATCAAAGTACAGTTAGTTTTTATATTGCGATCTGAAAAGTATTTTAGGGCTTTAATTCCGTCTTTGATCATGGGAATCTTTACCACAATTTGTGGATGTAAAGCCGCCAACTGCTCCCCTTCCTTAATCATCCCTTCAAAATCAACTGCAATGACCTCCGCAGAGACATCGCCTTCCACTGCTTCACAAATGTCTACATAGTGCTTAAGGATTTTATCCGCTCCCGTTATCCCTTCTTTGGCCATCAAGGAAGGATTGGTGGTGACACCATCCAGAACTCCTAAATCCTGGGCTTCTTTAATTTGGTTTAAGTTGGCTGTATCAATAAAAAATTTCATTTAATAGGGTTTAAGGTTATACTTTATAGTGATTCATGATTATTTTTTCAAAAATAGTATCTGGCAATATCTTTTTTAAAAGTAGAGATATTTTTTGAAGGAAAGTGCCTGATTTGTAATGTACCTTTCTTTTCTTACTCCTAATTATTTTGTGAACAATTTGAGCTAAATTATTGGGATTGCCTCCCTTGTCTACATGTTCATCTATGGTATCGAGAGAATACTTGTACAGATCGTGATAGGGAGAGTCTTTTTTGAGTGGGGTATACAAACGTCGGGTGGCAATATCGGTAGCATAATCTCCAGGAGCTAGCGTAACCACATCCACTCCAAATCGCTTTACCTCCATTCTTAGGGCCTCCGATACGATACCTAAAGCACTTTTTGAGGCAGAGTAAAAACCCCTGTAAGGTAAACCCATATACCCTCCAATTGAAGTTACGTTGATGATCAAACCTGATTTCTGTTTACGCATCACTGGAAGTACTTCTTGGCTCAACGCCACAGGACCAAAAAAGTTAGTCATAAAATGTGATGTGATATCGGAAACCTCCGTTTCCTCAACAGGACCTGTAATTCCTGCACCAGCATTATTAATCAGTACGTCAATTCTTCCTTCTTTTTTCATTACTTCATCCACCAATTGCTGAGCTGTTTTGGGTTGATTTAAGTCAAGAGGGAGGAGTTCAAAACCTTGGTCAAATTTGTATTTTTTTGGGTTTCTACAAGTACCTATTACACGGTATTGCTGAGCCAATAAATAAGAAGCTGTTGCTTTGCCAAGGCCAGAAGAAGCACCCGTGATTAAAATTACTTTAGTCATGTAAAATAAAAATGGGCAAGCGATCTACATCACACCGCTACGACCGCCTACCCTTGCTGCGTTCCCGCCCTGGGGGGATTCGGCAGGAGCTGGTTGTGCAGGACTTGCCCTCCACAAATATAATAGGTTTCAAGCGTTCAACAATTATTTTAAATTCTTAATTTTAGACATTATATAGAACCATATCAGATGAAAATTTGGATTTTGCTCTTTTCACTTCTATTTCTCAAGTGTCATTCAGATCTCTCAAAGGATTTTAAACTGAGTGTGACCGAAAAAAATAAAAAATTCACTCCCAATGATACCCTCAAGTTGAATATCAAAAACAAAAAAAAACATCTCATCGACTCCATCGTTTACCGATTGAATGATCAAAAAATAAACAACCCCCAACCACTTTCGGACATGCAATTGGGAATATATTCACTATCGGCCTCGGTTTATGTTTCTGGTAAAAAAGTTGAATTCAAAGAACAACTCAATATTGTTTCTGCATCAAAACCAAAACTGTATACCTATACCATTCTCAACGAATTTCCTCATGATAAAACTGCTTATACGCAAGGATTAGAATTTTTTCAGGATACTCTATATGAGAGTACAGGGATTCGAGGTAAATCCAGTTTACGGAAAATAGATTTTAAAACAGGTCAACTTTTTAAGCAAATCGCTTTGGACAAGGTCTATTTTGGAGAAGGTATTTCAATTTTAAACGACAAACTATTTCAATTGACGTGGCAAGGCGATATGGGTTTTCAATACAACACTACCCAACTTACCATGGAGCGATCATTTGCCTATCAAAACAGTAAAGAAGGCTGGGGATTGTGTAATGATGGGGAAAAATTATACAAATCTGATGGCACCCATCAAATATGGATTTTGGACGCTAAAACTCAAAAAGAACAAAATAAAATACAAGTGATGACCGATAAAAAAGCCATCACTAAAATCAACGAATTAGAATGGGTAGGTGGGAAAATTTATGCCAATACTTATCAATTCAACAAAGAAGTAGGGATTATCATCAACCCCATTAGTGGAGCAGTTGAGGGGGTAATTGATTTTTCTGGATTGAAAAGTAAAGTAGAGCAAGTCGAGAACCTGGATGTTCTCAATGGTATCGCCTATCACCCCGAAAGAAAAACTTTTTTTGTGACAGGAAAAAACTGGAGCAAATTGTTTGAGGTCAAAATAAACCTCAAAGAGTGAGTCATCAATATATTACCTTAAAAAAAGTGTCTAAAGAACATTTGGACGACCTTAATCACGTCAATAATGTACAATACTTACTTTGGGCACAAGAGGTAGCCAAAATTCATTGGGAGAAAATCAAAGGGATGACATCCAATACAAACGCCGTTTGGATGGTAAGGAGTCACCAAGTCAACTACCGATTGGGTGCTTTCTTAGGAGACTATATACGAATAGAGACCTATATTGAGGAAGTCAGAGGTCCACTATCTCTCCGAGTAGTAGCCTTTTACAACGACAAAACGGATCAGCTTTTGGTTCGTTGTAAAACCCAGTGGTGTTGGGTAGAATTGGAAAGCAGAAAACCCCTTAAAGTAACTGAAGAAATCAAGAAGCTCTTTCTCAATGAAAAAACACCTCATTAAAAAAGTCCTCAGTTATAATTAAGGTTAAAGTTCATCGACAAGAACCTTGTAATTTGGATCTTCCAAAACATTTACATCAATAATTTTATCCGCATTTTTAAGCAACACCTGGCAATCTTGGCTTAAGTGGCGTAAATGAAGTTTTTTACCCAATTTAAGGTAGCGCTCTGTTATTTTATTTAATGCCTCGATAGCTGACATGTCTACAACCCTGCTTTCTCTAAAGTCAATGATTACTTCCCGAGGGTCATTTACTGGATCAAATTTTTCATTGAAGGCAGCGATCGATCCAAAGAATAATGGGCCGTAAATTTCATAATGTTTGACCCCTTTTTCATCAATGGATTTCCTTGCTCGGATTCTCTTGGCATTATCCCAAGCAAAAACCAAAGCAGCAATAATGACCCCTAGGATAACGGCTAAAGCCAGATTGTGCAATAAAACAGTTACCAAGGTTACCGTAACCATTACAAAAACATCTGACTTTGGCATTTTATTAAATGCCCTTAGACTCGACCACTCAAAGGTTCCAATGGCAACCATGATCATCAACCCTGTGAGCGCTGCCATGGGCACTTGTTCTATCAAATTCGCTCCAAACATCACAAAAAACAGCAATACCACGGCAGCTACAACACCCGAAAGTCGGGCTCTTGCACCATTAGATATATTGATTAGGCTTTGACCAATCATGGCGCATCCTCCCATTCCAGAAAACATCCCAGACAATACATTGGCAAATCCTTGTGCTACGGCTTCTTTATTCCCACTGCCTCGGGTGCCAGTAATTTCATCAATGATATTCAAAGTCAATAAACTCTCTATTAGCCCCACACCTGCCACAATGAGTGCATAGGGAAATATAAGGGAAAAGGTTTCTAAATTCAGTGGAACACTAGGCAGATGAAATGGAGGAAATCCTCCTTGAATAGAGGCCATATCACGTACCGTTTTGGTATCGATTCCAAAAAAATAAACTATCGCAAAAATAGTTAGAATAGCAATTAAAGAAGCGGGGAATACTTTGGTTAACTTGGGTAATCCCCAAATGATTAGCATGGTTAAAAAAACCAGGGCAAGTAAAATATATAAAGACGAACCTGTCAGCCATGCACCTTGGGAATCCTTAAACTGTTCTAGTTGAGAAATGAATATAATGATGGCTAAGCCATTGACAAATCCAAAAATGACAGGGTGAGGAACCAATCGCATAAGCTTTCCCAATTTCAATACACCCGCTAACAATTGAATTATTCCTGCCAAAATAACTGTAGCAAAAACATATTCAGGACCATGAGAAATGGCTAGGCTCACAATTACAATTGCAACTGCACCAGTAGCACCAGAGATCATTCCTGGTCTTCCTCCCAAAACAGAGGTTACCAAGCCCATTACAAAAGCTGCATATAGCCCTGTCAAGGGAGACAATCCTGCAATTATTGCAAAAGCAACGGCCTCAGGCACCAATGCCATAGCAACCGTCAGGCCCGATAAAACTTCAATTTTATAATCTACTTTTTGTTTGAAATCAAATACGTTTAAATACTTCTTCATTTGTGGTTGGGAAAGTGATTAATCATTTTAAATATAAAAAATAACATAAAGGATGAATATGTCATTTTGAAAAATCAGAATTTGAATCGAAAAAAAATTGAGTGCAATTACATTGAAATTTTCAGGCAGCTAAATTAGTTTTATTTTGTCTGATTAAGTGAGACAAAGCTGATAAAAAACAAAAAAAACTTGTAGAATCAATTTCGAATTTGATTTAGCAATAATCAATTTGAGAGTTTGATGTTAGGTAAAATGAATTGATCAATTTAATCCATTATAGGGAATGACTACTGATTGACCAGCAAATCCTCCTTGGGGCAAATCAATAAGAATTTCAGACCTGTGTTGTTTAGGATTCCAAAAGGATTTATGGTTCACACTAGATCCTTCGAACTTTTTAGAAACTTTTAAATACAATGTACTCAGTTCACGATTGGGATCACTAACGGTGATTTTTTTGATTTTATCTTCCTCCTCCATCTGAATCATTACGATACAGGGAGCGCTCGCTTCTAAGACATTCTCCTTACCCACTGCTAATTTTCCAGCCTTGTAAAATACTGCTTGTAATAGTCCGAGTTTTTTATGACGAACCGCTTGTAAATATGGGGTATTGGATAGTATTTCAATCGGTTCAAGAAGCTTATTCGAATTCAATTGATCCAATTTTATTTTGGGCCAAACAATGTATTCGTAGGAGGCATTATCAGGCTTCTCTCCATGATCAATCCAAGCTTTAAAAATATCTTTAGAAATGGTTTCTTTTGAAGAACCAATCTGTTTGCTAATATTCCACCAGGATCCACTCGAAACGTCGTTTTGTATCGAAACATCAATGGAATTGGGAAGTATATAAGCCACATCATCGTGATGAATCCAATCTACATCAGTATAGACTTTAGAAGCTCGCTCAAGG
>JABGSU010000109.1 GCA_018647605.1 Flavobacteriaceae bacterium
AACAAGAACCCATAGCCATGCAAAATGGCACGAGCTTGTCCATTAAAAATCTTTTCTTCAACCTTCCTGCACGTAGAAATTTTTTAAAAAGTAATCCAGTAGAATTTCGACACATTCATGATGAATTTCAAAGGATTTCAATCGCTCATGCAGATATAAAATTCTCATTACACCACAATAATGAGGAAGTTTACAACTTAGAGCCCAGCAAACTCAGCAAACGTATTGTCCAAATTTTCGGAAATAATTATCAGCAGCAACTCATCCCTTGCCAAGAAGAAACGCCTACAGTTAGGATCTCAGGCTATGTAGGTAAGCCCACATTTGCAAAAAAAACCAGAGGGGAACAATTCTTTTTTGTAAACCATCGTTTCATCAAAAATCATTATCTCAATCATGCCGTTTTAAAAGCTTTTGAAGGGCTTTTAAAACCAGAGGCTCATCCCTTTTATGTATTGTTTATCGAAATTGATCCCAAAGACGTCGATGTAAATGTTCACCCTACCAAAACAGAGGTTAAATTCACCGATGATCGTTTACTGTATGGCGTAATTGTGGCCGCCGTACGCCAAGCTTTGGCCACTTCAAATGTAGCGCCCTCTATAGACTTCGATATAGACGTTAATTTTGCCTTATTTTCTCCACCAAAGGGGGCTGATCAGGTATCTGAATCAGATAAAAAATATACGCAATTCAAAAATATCCCAAACTCCAATAGTTCATCAAAAAATTGGGAATTATTGTACGAAAATGCACATGATGAAGAACTAATCAGTAGGGAACGAGCGAAACATGAACTTCAACAGCAAGATCGGATGCTACTAAACAGTGATCCTCATTCGGGTCATCAAAATAGTTCGCCCAATCCTCAAACCCTGTGTATACATAACCGCTTCCTCTTGCGTCAAGTAAAGAGCGGTATGGTACTAATTGATCAAAGAGCGGCACATGAGAGGATTCTTTATGAACGATATCTTGAACATTATCGTCAAAATCAAGGTGTTTCACAGTCCTGCTTATTTCCTAGTCAACTCCCTCTCAATCTTGCAGATTTTAATTTGGTCCTATCGCTAAAGAATGAAATTCAAATGCTCGGTTTTGAATTTGAACCATTTGGTAAAAACTGTATCGTCATCAATGGCACACCTCCAGAAATTGGTAAACTGTCTGAAAAAGACCTTTTTGAAGATTTGATCGAACAATTTAAGATGAATCAATCGGAAATTTCGCTCAATAAAACCGAAAATTTAGCACGTTCTATGGCAAAACGTATGGCCATAAAAATCAGCGAAAAATTGGCCGATGAAGAAATTTCAAAAATATTTGACTTATTATTTGCCTGCAAACAACCCAATTATACGCCGGATGGTCAGGCAACTTTTGTAGTTTTGAGTTTAGATAAAATGATTTCACTTTTCAATTAATAAATATGTTTGGAAGATTAACCCCTACGGTCAAGTACATTTTAATTGCGAATGTGGGGATCTTTGTTTTACAATCTTTATTGAATTTGCCCTTATCCTCTTGGTTGGGATTGCGTGTGGTTTTTTCTGATCAATTCGCGCTACATCAGTTCATCACATATATGTGGATTCATGCCAACTTCAGCCATCTATTGGGAAATATGTTTGCCGTCTTTGTTTTTGGGCCCTTGTTAGAGCAAACCTTCGGACAAAAAAAATTCCTCATCTTCTATTTGGCCTGTGGTATTGGAGCGGGTATGCTTTTTGGCGGTGCTAATTTTATGGAGCAATATCAATTGAAAGCAGATACGGAAACCTATCTCTCTAATCCAAATCCCGATGACTTTAGTTTATTCATTTCTGAACACAAGTCGCGTCGATTCAATTTGCAAGGGTTGGCCGAGCTCTCAGATGGGTATTATGAGAATCCACAAGATCCAGATTACATAAAACAAACGATGAGTGCCGTCACACAGATATTTAATCTCAAAACGAATATTCCAATGGTCGGTGCCTCAGGGGCAGTTTATGGCATATTGATGGCTTTTGCCATGCTATTCCCTAACTTACAGCTCATGCTTTTATTTCCACCTATTCCCATTCGAGCAAAATATTTGGTTTTTATTTACGGGGCTATAGAACTTTACTCCGAATTAAATCGTTCGGAAGGTGATAATGTAGCGCATCTGGCGCATTTAAGCGGCATGCTGATCGCCTTCATCCTTATTCGGATTTGGACTAACAACAAAACGATTAAACCTTACTAATCATGAATACAAGTGAAAATCTACTTGATGAATTCAAAAATGCTTGGAACAAGCCCAACAATGCCATTGCGCAGATCATAATCATCAATGTTATTGTTTTCTTGGTAATGCTGACCTTGAGCATATTTCTAAAAGTGAGTGGTGAAGCAGAAATCTATAGATCTATAGAGGAGTTATTGATGCTTCCCTCGGATCTCAGTTTATTTTTATTTCAACCATGGTCTATCATCACCTACTTTTTTTTACATGCTGACTTGTTCCATATCCTGTTCAATATGTTGGTCCTTTATTGGTTTGGAAAACTCATTGTAGAATATTTAGGTAGCGACAAAGTGATTTCACTTTATGTACTAGGGGGTCTTGCAGGCGGACTGCTCTATTTAATTATTTATAACACACTCCCCTTTTATGAAAGTAAGCAGATTTCCAGAATGCTTGGCGCTTCAGCTGGAGTGTATGCCATCATTACAGCGGCAGCCACTTTACTACCTAATTATACATTCCATTTGCTTTTGATTGGACCCGTAAAGATTAAATATATTGCCTTTTTTTATATCATTCTTTCTTTTTCACAAACCATAGGTGCAAATGCAGGAGGCGAATGGGCGCATTTAGCGGGGGCTGCTATGGGTTATGTCTACATCAAGCAAATACAAAAAGGTCAAGATCTCGGTGGTTGGATTCTTCAAGTTATTGATTTTTTCAAAAGTTTTTTCAGACAATCCTCAAAAATTAAAGTCACCCACAGAAGCAAGCCTAGAAAAAAGGCCAAAGCAGCTACTGAAGCAAATCAATCGACATCACCCCTGTCCACCCATACTTCCGAACAAGATGAAATAGATGCCATTTTGGATAAGATTTCACAAAAGGGTTATGAGAGTCTGACCAAAGAGGAAAAACAAAAACTTTTCAACGCCAGTAAAAGATAAAATTAATTTTTATTGGCCAACTGTCCACAGGCCGCATCAATATCTTTACCTCGACTCCTT
>JABGSU010000110.1 GCA_018647605.1 Flavobacteriaceae bacterium
TTAGGTATGAGTTTTAATACGGGTATGTTAATTGCTGATATCGTCGCATCCACTGGATCATTTACTACTGCATTTGGAGCCCATACGGGAATCGGAACTTTACCTATTTTATATTACGGTGATGACGCTCAAAAGGAAAAATATTTGCCCAATCTCTCATCTGGTAAATGGAAAGCTTGTTATTGTCTCACGGAACCTGATTCGGGATCTGATGCAAATGCTGCAAAAACAAAAGCTGTGTTGTCTGAGGACAAGCAGCATTATTTTATATCTGGTCAAAAAATGTGGATTTCAAATGCTGGATTTGCTGATTTATTTATCGTTTTTGCTAAAATTGAACACGATAAGAATCTTACCGCATTTATAGTAGAAAAATCCTTTGGAGGAATCACCATGAATGATGAAGAACGAAAAATGGGAATAAAAGGGTCTTCTACCCGTCAGGTATTTTTTAACGAGACAAAAGTGCCTGTTGAAAATATGCTTTCAAATCGTCAAAACGGCTTTAAAATTGCCGTAAATATTTTAAACATAGGTAGGATTAAATTGGGCTGTGGAGTGATTAACGCTTGTAAACAAATTGCAAATCAATCAACCCAATATGCCAATGATAGAAAGCAATTTGGTGTATCCATTTCTTCATTTGGTGCTATCAAGCAAAAATTGTCTCAAATGGCCGCCAAAACCTTTGGTATCGAATCCGCTTCTTATCGTGCGGGTCAAAACATCGATGATCAAGTTGATGTTTTAATAGCACAAGGACGCCCAGAGCATGAAGCCAAACTGCAAGGCGTTGAACAATTCGCTATTGAAGCAGCCATCATAAAAGTACATGGATCTGATGTTTTGAATCAAATTGCTGACCAAGGCGTTCAGGTGTATGGCGGTATGGGATTTTCAGAAGAAGCTCCCATGGCTCGGGCTTACAGGGATGCTCGGATTGCTAAGATTTACGAGGGTACCAATGAAATAAATAGAATGCTTTTGGTAGGAATGATTGTTAAAAAAATTACAACAGGTGAATTTAATTTAAAGGACGAACTTGATTTCTTCAATACAGGGATGATCCATAAGGATACTTTTGATGCTGCCCCGCTTTCGAAGGAATACAAAGCGATTAAGAATCTCAAAAAAACAACCTTAATGATAACGAGCAAAGCGCTCGAAATTTATGGCGCCAAAATCAATGAAGAACAGGAGGTCCTCATAAATATTTCAGAGATGGTTATTGAAACTTACGTTGCCGAATCTACTTTACTCAGAACCTTAAAGTTGATTGATCAATCTGGAGCAAATTCAGCCGAATTATTCATAAATCTCACCAAACTATACCTATATGATGCGGTCAGAAAGTCCAAAAATGCAGGTTATGAAGCCTTGGCTTGCATGATAGGTGATGAGGCTCATTTGAGCTCATTATTGAAAGTCATGGATCTATTAACCGCCTATAATCATTTGAATACAAGTAGGCTTTCTCGGGATATTGCAGATGAGATGATTCTGCAAAATAAATTTCCTTACACACTCTATCCTTAATTTAGCAAAAGATATTTTTCATCTGTTCATAAATTACCCAGCTAAATATTTTTAAATGGAGTAAAGCCCCTACTTTTATGGAATACTTTTATATATGGAAGCATTCAAAACATTAACGACTAAAGAAAAAGCCCTCAAACTTAATTTAAATGCTGAAATATATGGAACCATTGCCGAAATAGGTGGTGGACAAGAGGTCGCCAGTCATTTTTTCAAGGCAGGTGCTGCCTCAGGTACCATCGCCAAGACCATGTCAGCTTATGATATGACTTTTAGTGATGCCATTTATGGGAAATCTAAAAAATATGTTTGTGAAGACAAACTCGATAAAATGCTCAGTAGAGAATACAATCTCTTGGCTGAGCGTTTGACGGAACGAGCCCCTCACTCGAATTTTTTTGCCTTCGCAAATACAGTTGAAACTTTAAACTTTGGCAAGACTAATGATGGTCATGGCTGGATTGGATTACGCTTCCAAAAGCAACCCTTAGCCCCTCCTAACAATTGTATTATTCATGTTCAGTTACTAGATAAAGATGCCCAGTGGCAACAACTTCTTCTAGGTATGCTGGGCGTAAATTTAGTTCATGCATGCTTTAGTTATGACAATCCTGAAAAAATTATTTTGGCCTTGGCGGATAATTTAGACCAAGATCGCTTTCAGATTGATATGTTCTCCATCATGGGCCCTGATTTTGAACAAATTGACAATAGACTAATGAGTTTACTTCTAGTTAAAA
>JABGSU010000111.1 GCA_018647605.1 Flavobacteriaceae bacterium
AAACCCATGAACTGCCCCCACCACTGTGAAATCTACAATACTAGGCCTTGGAGTTATAAAGAATTACCTAGAAGGTATGCAGAATTTGGTACAGTATATCGTTATGAACAAAGTGGTGAACTCCACGGACTCACAAGGGTAAGAGGTTTTACCCAAGACGATGCCCATATTTTTTGTACCCCCGATCAATTGGATCAAGAGTTTAAAAACGTCATAGATTTAGTACTCTATGTATTTGGATCTTTGGGTTTTGATAATTTTCAAGCTCAAGTATCGATTCGAGATACCCAAAAATCAGAAAAATACATCGGAGCATTAGAAAATTGGGGGAAAGCAGAACAAGCCATCATCGATGCTGCACAAGAAAAGAATTTAGATTTTGTTATTGAAGAAGGGGAAGCTGCCTTCTATGGTCCAAAACTTGACTTTATGGTCAAAGATGCCCTTGGTAGAAAGTGGCAATTGGGTACCATTCAGGTAGATTATAACCTACCCGAAAGGTTTGATCTCACCTACAAAGGCAGTGATAACGAGCTTCATCGACCCATCATGATTCACAGGGCACCCTTCGGTAGTTTGGAAAGGTTTGTAGCAATTTTGTTAGAACATACAGGGGGTAATTTTCCACTTTGGCTTGCTCCTACACAAGTGAACTTATTGAGTGTGAGCGAAAAACACGAAAAATACGCTCAAAAAGTTTTAAATTTCCTTGAAAATAACGAAATTCGCGCCTTCTTAGATAACAGAAATGAGACCATCGGAAAAAAGATCCGAGAAGCTGAACTAAGTAAAGTTCCCTACATGTTGATCTTGGGAGAAAAAGAAGCAGAGATGGAAAATGTTTCTGTCAGAAAACACCGGGAAGGTGATATGGGTGAAATGCCAGTGGAAAACTTCATTGAACTCATACAACTAGAGATATCAAAAAGTATCTCTAAATTTGAAAATTAATTTAAAATAGACAGTCATAGCAATACGAAGGAGAAGATCGAATAAACCTGCGAGGATCATTAAAGAAAATCCTCACAAAATCAATGAAAAAATCACAGCCCCTGAGATTAGATTAGTTGGAAACAACGTTGAGATTGGGGTTTACAGACTTCCAAAAGCTATTGCTCTGGCAGAAGAACTTGAATTAGATCTAGTAGAAATTTCTCCAAAAGCATCACCGCCGGTATGTAAAATTTTGGACTATAAGAAGTTTCTCTACGAACAAAAGAAACGTGAAAAAGCGCTCAAGTCTAAAGCCACTAAGGTGGTTATTAAAGAAATACGATTCGGACCACAAACCGATGAACACGATTATGAATTTAAGAAAAAACACGCTGAAAAGTTTTTGAATGACGGTGCCAAACTCAAAGCCTTTGTTTTTTTTAAGGGAAGATCCATTGTTTTTAAAGAACAAGGACAAATATTACTTTTAAGATTGGCTCAAGACCTTGAGGAAATTGGAAAAGTGGAACAAATGCCCAGATTGGAAGGAAAAAGAATGACAATGTTCATTGCACCAAAAAAGAAATAATAAATAATAAAGATGCTAGGATATGCCTAAAATGAAAACAAAATCCAGTGCCAAAAAGCGTTTTAAGCTAACAGGAACGGGTAAAATAAAAAGAAAACACGCCTTTAAAAGTCACATACTGACTAAAAAATCTAAAAAGCGTAAGTTGAAACTGACCCATTCTGGACTCGTTCACGAAAGCGACGCCAACAACATCAAAGAACAATTACGATTAAAATAAACCACGGTTAAATATTTGTATCACCCTGATATGAGGCTCAAAAGTGTTGAAAAACCGCCTGTATCAAAAAACTAAATTAAAATGCCAAGATCAGTAAACTCAGTGGCTTCAAGAGCCCGTCGAAAGAAAATTATCAAACAAGCCAAAGGTTACTTCGGAAGAAGAAAAAACGTTTGGACAGTGGCCAAAAATGCCGTTGAGAAAGCAATGCTTTACGCCTACCGTGACCGTAGGACCAAAAAACGAAATTTCAGATCTTTATGGATCGCCAGAATCAATGCTGGTGCAAGAGAGCACGGAATGTCATACAGCCAGTTTATGGGCAAAGTAAAGTCAAATAACATTGAGTTAAACCGCAAAGTTCTAGCAGATTTAGCCATGAACAACCCAACAGCTTTTAAGGCAGTTGTCGATAAAATCAAATAATTACGTAATACACCACAACCCATCTTAATAAGATGGATTTTTTGTTAGATGGAATTTACCCTTTATCACAATCCAAGATGTAAAAAATCGCGTGAAGCCCTTCAATTTTTGGAGGAAAAAGGAATCCGCTTTAAGACTGTCAAATACTTGGATCAAAAACTTGACCCAAAAGCACTCGCTGCAATATTGTCTAAAATCAATCTCAAACCCTCCGAGATTCTTCGTAAAAATGAATTGCTTTGGAAAAAAGATTTTTCATCCAAAAACCTTAACGAGGATCAAATTTTACAGCTCCAGGTAGAAAATCCAAAGTTGATTGAGCGACCCATAGTAACAGGTCCTGAATCAGGAGTTTTGGCGAGACCTTTAGAAAATTTAGTCGATTTTCTAAAAGGCAATTAAACCTTTTGAATTACAGCAGGTCTATGTAAGTGTAATATACATTATGAGAAATATACTTTTCCTTATACTAATCTGTATTTCCTATTCTCTTTCTGGACAACGCACTGCTGGAAACATCCCCAAAATAAAATTCACAGGGCAGATCACAGATCAAGAAACCCAACAACCTCTTGAATACGCTACCATAAGTTTACGCAATCCCAATAATCTTGATCGTTTACAAGGGGGTATCACCGGTTTTGATGGGAAATTCAGTATTGAAATATTTCCCGGTGTTTATGACGTTATCATAGAATATATAGGCTTTGAGCAATACACAAAAAAAGGTCTAGTCATAAAATCTTCAATGGATTTGGGGAAAATCGGTTTAGAAATCAGCAGTACAGCATTGGAAGGTGTTGAAGTAATGGCTGAAAAAACAGAAGTAGAAATCCGGCTCGACAAGCGTATCTATAATGTAGGTAAAGACCTAACAGTTAGAGGAGGGAGTGTTGCCGATGTTTTGGACAATGTGCCCTCGGTCACTGTTGACTTGGAGGGAAATGTCGCCCTCAGAGGGAATGACAATGTAAGAATATTGATCAATGGAAAACCTTCTGGACTGGTTGGTATTTCAGGACCACAGGGATTACAACAGTTGCCTGCAGAATCCATTGAAAAAGTAGAAGTCGTCACCTCCCCTTCCGCCCGCTATGGTGCTGAAGGAACAGCAGGAATATTAAACATTATACTCAAAAAACAAGAGCTTCTGGGTTTTAACGGAAATTTTGTTACCAACGGTGGACAAACTTATGCTAAGGTTATCCCCTCAAACTATGGAGGTTCTGCCAACATTAACTTAAGAAAAAACAAATTCAATGTTTTTTCCACCAACTCCTACAACAAAAGCCTTTCTATTGGGAAAGTGTTCAATGAAAATGAATACTTCAATGGAGATGATCCCAGTACCTTCTTGGAAGAAGCCCGTAAACCAGAGCGAGAGAATTTCAGCTTCTTTTCGAGTTTAGGAGTCGAATACTATTTTAAAGAAAAAACCTCTCTGATTTTGAGTGGTTTTATCCGTGATCGCAGTGGAGATGATTACACCAAGAACATTTTAAAAAGTTTTGACAACAATCGAATCGTAATCAATCAGTCGGAATTAATAGAGCGAGAAACCGACAAAGATGATGCCCGACAAATCAGTCTTAATTTTGACTCAGAAATCGATGAAGAAGGACAAAAGCTAACCGCCGTTTTTCAATATGAAGAAAATAAAGAGGATGAAAAAGCAACTATCAATAATAGTCTAAAAGAAAGAGATGAAAAGGTCAATCAGTTCGAAAATGAAAAAAGAATTCTATTACAAGCCGACTATGTGTTGCCTTTAGACAAGGATACGCAGTTCGAATTTGGTTACAGGGGAAACTTTTCCAATCAAGAGACCGATTATCAAGTATTTCAAATCAAAAATAGAAACTTTGCAATTAATAATGACTTGTCCAATGTACTGGTTTACAAAGAGCATGTCAATGCATTGTACACTCAATTTGGCAAAAAGCTAGATGCCTTTTCTTTTCTCTTTGGACTGAGAATGGAGGACTCCAAAATTGTTGTTGATCAAAGAACCATCAATGACTATAATCAAAAGAATTACACTAAGTTTTTTCCAACAGTCAATTTATCCTACGAATTCAGTGATACAGAAAGTATCATTTTGGGATACAGTCGAAGAATATCAAGACCTCGAGGAAGGTATTTAAATCCTTTTCCCTCCAGAGCCAGTATTGCAAACTTCTTTCAAGGAAATGCCGATTTAGACCCCAGCTATTCCAACACAATTGACTTGGGCTACCTCAAAAGGTGGGATAAACTGACCTTTAATTCATCCCTCTATTACCAGAAATCAACTGATGTATTTACTTTTATTGCCGAAGACAGTGGAGAAACCGTATTAATTAGTGATAATACCAATGGTACCGATTTTGATCCAGTAGAAGTTCCCATCATTGTCAGAAACCCCATCAATATAGCTCAGAACAACCGAACTGGATTTGAATTCACACTCAGCTATAACCCCTCCCGAAAATCGAGGGTATTCATCAACTTTAATCTCTTCAATTCTGAAACCATAGGAATGCACGAAGGCATAGATCTGAGCAGAACCAATTTGAGTTGGTTTTCCAGAATCAATGGAAAATTCACTATTTTCAAAGACATCGACTGGCAAATGCAGGTTTTTTATAGAGGTCCAAGAGAAATGGCTCAATCCAAAAGCCTAGGTATGATTTTTTGCAGCACTGCGCTAAACAAAGATATTTTAAAAAAGAAAGGGACAATCTCCTTTAGGATAAGTGATTTATTCAACTCAGCCATGTTTCGATCTGAAACCTATACACCAACTTTCAACAATGATGTGTTGTACAGAAGGAGTTTGCCCTCCTTCAACTTTTCTCTGACTTACAGGATAAATCAGAAAAATAAGCCTCAAAGAGGATCACAAAGAAGAGGTGATGGTGGCGGTGGATTTGATTTCTAGAAAATTACGATTTGCCCTTTTCCCGTCTGTCTTTTAGGAATTGCATAAAAGACCCAAACAACCAATAAGGAATGACAAAGGTTAAAAGAAAAATCATCAGCCAAAAGCCAATGGTCAAAATGGATAAAAAAGCAAGAAATCCTAGATATTGATCAAATTCAAACATATTCTATAAATCTATTTCAAATTTACACCTTTTTCTTTTTCCCATAAAGTATACCTCAAATTTATTTTAACCGCCTCAACCAAAAGGCGTATTTTTGTATTAACAAACTCATTTTACAATGGATCAACGGATTGAAAAAGACACTCTTGGAGAAGTTAAAGTACCAGCAAATGCCTATTGGGGGGCACAAACAGAACGCTCTCGATCCAATTTTAAAATTGGTACAGCGGCCTCGATGCCCATCGAAATTATTTACGGTTTTGCCTACCTGAAGAAAGCAGCGGCCTATACCAATTGTGATGCTAGGGTTTTAGATCAAAACAAAAGAGACCTTATTGCAAAGGTTTGTGATGAAATTTTAGAGGGAAAACTAGACGATCATTTTCCCCTAGTGATTTGGCAAACGGGATCGGGTACCCAAAGTAATATGAATGTCAATGAAGTTATTGCGAATCGAGCACATGTATTAGAGGGCAACTCCTTAGGAGAAGGAAAAAAAACCTTAGAACCAAATGATGATGTCAATAAGTCACAATCCTCCAACGACACCTTTCCAACGGGTATGCACATTGCGGCCTACAAAAAAATTGTTGAAAATACATTACCGGGACTGGAGTATTTAAGAAAGGTATTATCCGAGAAATCTAACGCTTTTCAATCTGTCGTCAAAATAGGACGTACCCACCTGATGGATGCCACACCCCTTACCTTGGGTCAGGAATTTTCTGGCTATGTTTCTCAATTAGACCACGGAATCAAAGCCCTAAAAAATACATTGGATCATCTGTCAGAACTGGCCTTGGGCGGAACCGCTGTTGGAACTGGCATCAACACCCCAAAAGGTTATGCCGAAAAAGTAGCGGGCTATATTGCTCAATTCACAGGACTTCCTTTTATAACAGCCAAAAATAAATTCGAAGCACTAGCAGCCCACGATGCCATTGTTGAAACTCATGGGGCACTGAAACAAATCGCTGTTTCCCTCAATAAAATTGCCAATGATATCCGTCTTTTGGCATCGGGACCGCGCTCTGGAATTGGAGAAATAAGTATTCCTGCCAATGAACCTGGGAGTTCCATAATGCCCGGTAAAGTCAACCCCACCCAATGCGAAGCCATGACCATGGTTTGTGCTCAAGTGATGGGAAATGATGTTGCCATTGGCGTAGGTGGACTTCAGGGACACTATGAACTAAATGTATTTAAACCCGTTATGGCAGCCAATATATTGGAATCTGCCCAACTCATAGGAAATGCCTGTGTAAGTTTTACAGACAATTGTGTATCGGGTATTGAACCCAATCGCGAGCGCATTGAAGAACTGGTCAACAATTCCCTGATGCTGGTCACTGCACTGAATACCAAGATCGGTTATTACAAAGCCGCAGAAATTGCTAATAAAGCCCATAATGAAAGTACCACCCTTAAAGAAGCAGCACTTTCTTTAGGCTATCTTTCTGCTAAAGAGTTTGACCAGTGGGTAAGACCAGAAAACATGACGGGTAATCATTCATAAGTCCAATTCTTCATCCGAAGAAGACCTGTTTTTTGAATTTAATCCTCACAAAACCTAAAAAAATGTTTTTAGCTCCACATCACTGTATATATTTGTAATAAATCAACACTGTAAACATTGGGGCAAAAAACAGATCTCGCCTTTGAAAAAAATAAAGACCAAAACAAAATATTGGTCTCTGAACTAGAACAAAAACTGGCCCAGATCAAGCTGGGTGGAGGCAAGTCAAAACTGGAAAAAATACGTTCGGAGGGTAAAATGACAGCCCGTGAGCGAGTCAATTATTTACTGGATGATCATACAGATAGTATTGAAATAGGCGCTCTGGCGGGCTATGAAATGTATGAAGAGGAAGGAGGGTGTCCATCTGCAGGTGTAATCGTTGTGATGGGATATGTGGGTCAAAAGCTATGTGTCATTGTAGCCAATGATGCGTCCGTAAAAGCAGGAGCCTGGTTCCCTATTAGTGCCAAAAAAAATCTGCGCGCACAAGAGATTGCTTTAGAAAACAGAATCCCAATTATCTACTTAGTGGACAGTGCTGGAGTATTTCTTCCTAGACAAGATGAAATTTTTCCCGATAAAGAGCATTTTGGTCGAATTTTTAGAAACAATGCACAAATGAGTAGTGAAGGAATTGTCCAAATAGCTGCCGTTATGGGAAGCTGTGTGGCGGGAGGTGCCTATTTACCCATCATGTCTGACGAAGCCATTATTGTGGACAAAACCGCTAGTATTTTTTTGGCAGGAAGCTACTTGGTCAAAGCCGCTATAGGGGAAGAAATAGACAATCAAAAATTGGGAGGTGCTACTACGCATTCAGAAATCAGTGGGATTACCGACTACAAAGCCAAAAACGATTCGGATGCGCTCAATCGTATCAAATCCCTGATGGAGAAAATAGGAGATGCTCCAAAAGCTGGTTTTAACAGGACTAAACCCCTTACCCCAAAGACAGATCAAGAAGGCATTTACAGACTTTTACCCACAGACAAGACCTTGCCTTATGATACTTACGAAATCATCAATCGTTTGATCGATCAAAACTCCATGGAAGAGTATAAAGCAGATTATGGCAAAACCATGATTACCGCTTTTGCAAGAATCGATGGATGGGCCGTTGGCATTGTTGCCAATCAAAGGAAAATGGTGAAAGATAAAAATGGTGAAACCCAATTCGGAGGGGTCATTTATGGCGATGCTGCTGACAAATCGACTCGTTTTATTGCCAATTGTAACCAACGAAAAATTCCATTGGTTTTCCTACAAGACGTCACTGGTTTTATGGTCGGTAGCAAAGCCGAGCACAGTGGGATCATCAAAGACGGTGCAAAAATGGTCAACGCCATGGCCAATTCTGTGGTCCCCAAGTTTACAATCATCACAGGTAATTCCAATGGGGCTGGAAATTATGCCATGTGTGGTAAAGCTTTCGATCCCAGACTAATTGTTGCCTGGCCAGGGTCTAAAATGGCTGTAATGGGTGGTGAGCAAGCGGCCAAGGTTTTACTACAAATTGAAAAATCAAAACTCAAAAAAGAAGGAACCAAAACCGATCCCAAAAAAGAAAAGAAACTCCTTGAACAAATAAAGTCCAGATACGACAAACAAACCCGATCCTATTATGCTGCTGCAAGATTGTGGACTGATGCCATCATTGATCCTCTAGATACCCGAAAATGGATCAGTATGGGGATACAAGCAGCCAACCATGCTCCTAACGATCGAAAATTCAATATGGGAATTTTACAAGTCTAAGCGATTTCGAAATATTTGACGGTCTTCCCTCTGAGGTATTTACCGTTATTTCTCAATATTTTAGTAACAAAATGAATGGTTTTGGGGGATTCAAATTTTTCCAAGGTCTCACAAGCTGCTATTTGCTTTTCTACCTCACTGATATTTTCCTTTCTACCTTCAACCACCATTATCAGTTTTTGACCCAAAATCTTGTCGGAACTGCCATAAAGAAAAAAAGGAGATTTTATGTGATGGGCTAATTTACGCTCAACAAACTCAGGAGAAATTTTAACCCCCCCACTATTGATTACATTATCTCTCCTACCTAAATAGGTGAAAGTATTTTCGGTATGCATTTCAACCAGATCATTGGTATGAATCAACTTATCTGTGATGTCGGGTGCATCGACCATCAGACAACCCGCTTCATCCACTCTAAGATGAATACCGTTCAATGCATGAAAAGGTTTTTTAGGAACAGAAAGTTTAGAAGCCGCAATATGAGTAATCGTCTCCGTCATACCGTAGGTCTCATAACAATTGTTGTGGAGTGCTACCAATTGTTCATTCAAGTCGGGGTTAATTGGGGCTCCCCCAATGATTAAGGTTTTGAATTGACCCAATTTCTCTAGACTGTGATGGGCCTGCATTGGGGTCATGGCTACAAAGTCATAGGTTTTATACACATCTTTCATAGGATCAACTGAGGGTTGAACCAATTCTAGCGATAATCCCAATATCATGGCACGAACCAACATCATTTTTCCAGCAATAAAATCAGTGGGTAAACAATGTAGGGCGGAATCTCCAATTTGAACATTAAAGAAATCGCCTGTTCTAATGGCTGAACTCACCATCGCTTGTTTGGAAATTTGAATCGTTTTGGGGTCACCCGTGGAGCCCGAGGTTTTGACATAAATATAGTCCTCTTTGTCCATCCAATCCATAATGAAATTACCCAGCCCTTTTTCGTATGAAACCCCCTCTTTGATAAAGTCATAACCAATTTCTTTCAATTCTCCTGCAGAAAAATTAAATCCATTGAGTTTAAAACGATTGTGAATCTTAGTGTAGTGTGGTGTGTTCATTAAAATTTATTAGTTAGATGGGCCATACCTTTCGTCCATTTGTACTTTTTGGCAAAAATGAATGCAAGTAGTGGATAAATTAAAGCTAAAGTAAGAATGAGTTCTTTGCCCAAGCTCGGTTCTGAATTATTAATAAGTAGGGATTCTGTTTGAAAAGCTGTCCAGGAAGCAGTAACCAGCAGGGCCGTAACCAAATTATTGGCCGCATGGAAACCCAAAGCCAATTCAATACCATCATCCATGAGTGTAATAATTCCCAAAAAAAGTCCTGTTCCTATATAGTACCAAATCAGGTGAATACCTAACTTATCAATCTCGGGATTCCATAAATGTAGCATTCCAAAAATCACTGAAGTGAACAACAAGGGTAACCATCGATTTTTAAAAAGCATTCCAAAGCCCTGCATCAAATAGCCCCTAAAAATGAGCTCCTCAACAGAAGTCTGTATGGGAATCATAACAATACTGATCAGGAATAAAATCAAAAAAGGAAGGGGTTTAAAATTCCACTCGTAGTCTTCTGGACTCATTATATAATTAGTGAATACCATGACTGCAGAAATTCCACCCCACAAAATAAAAGAGAAAACAATTCTCCCGTAATCAACTTTTTTTCTACTATTAATCAATGAGGTAAAAGACTGATTATGAATACGGGTCACAACCAAATAGACAAAAGGTAAAGTGGCAACAAAAGGCAAAAGGATTAAAAATAAACTTATGTTGTAAGGCAAGATGGACAACAATTCAAACTGATCCATCTGACCCTTGATAAGGTCGGACTGTGAGATTAGGTAAATCGATAAGGGAATTTGACCTATAAAATGGAAAAAAATAAAAATGAGAGATCCTTTGAGGTAGCTGACAAAGGATATATCTCCTGAATTGATTTGTTCTAAAAATTTCATAGAAGTGAAGTGTCCCAGTTTTGTTTGGAATTAAAAGTAAGGTAGCCATTACTAACTTCCAAAGGAGAGGTGAAATTATTAGTAAATAAGCTCCCTGTTCCCAATCCCTGATGAGTTTTTATACCCGTAGAAAATGTCCACTGTGCGATGGCATTCAAGCCTATATTACTCTCCAAAGCACTGGTCACCCACCAGCCAATGGAACGCTCCTCTGCCAGCAAAATCCATTCTTGACAAGATTGAAATCCCCCTAGCAAAGAGGGTTTTAGGATCAAATACTGAGGTTCAATAGTATCCAACAGTAAAGCTTTCTCCTTTTTTTCAATGACTCCAATCAATTCTTCATCCAAAGCAATGGGAATAGGTGTGTTTTTACACAAATCACTCATGGCTTTTGGTTGACCGGCCGCGATGGGCTGTTCGATTGAGTGGACGTCTAAATCCGCCAATGCTTTTAACTTCTCCATAGCATCCAATGGACTAAAAGCACCATTAGCATCAACCCTGAGTGTGATTTGATCTTGACTAAAAGATTTCCGAACACCCTTGAGCAATGATAATTCATCATTGAAATCCAATGCTCCAATTTTCAGTTTTACACAATCAAAACCTTGTTCGATTTTCTCTTCAATTTGGGCTTTCATAAACGAAAGTTTTCCCATCCAAACCAAACCGTTGATTCGGATTGACTCTTCTCCTCGGCTAAAAGCAGAAGGGAAAAGTTCATAAGGATTATTGGATTGTAGTGACATCAAAGCCATTTCATATCCCATTTGAATCGAAGGGAACGATTTGATTGACCTGACACCATTCTCCTCATTACGATTGACACGATCACATAAAGCTTTGAGTTCATCCTCATAATCTGGTCGATCATCAAAACTTAAGCCTCTGAATAAACCACACTCCCCTACTCCTTTTTTTTCGCCTTCAGTCAAAAATAAAAACCAAGTTTCTTTTTCGGTCAACTCTCCCCGGGAGGTCCCTCCAGGGCGCTTAAACTTCAGAACATATCTTTTATAATGAGCTTTCATTTGAAAATAGAAAAAATAATAAAAAGCACCAATGAGATCGAAAAAGTAGACAAAGCCAATGACTTTAATAAAGGATCAAACCCCTTGGGTTCTTTAATTTTATTGACCTGATACAGATGAAACAAAAGAGGAAATAAAATCAATAAGGAAAATGGGTGTTTCATTACCAACGACGATCCTATGCCCAAATACAAAAACACCCCACTGACTATTATCAAAAAATAATGATAACGCTTCGCTTTTTGACTTCCCATCAATACTGCCAAGGTGTGTTTTTTTAAATTTTTATCATTATCAATATCTCGCATATTATTGAGGTTGAGTACTCCAACACTCATTAAGCCAATGGCTGTTCCTAAAAACAGCGCAGTACTGTCTATGGTTTTTGACTGAAGGTAATAAGCTCCTATTACACTCACCCATCCGAAAAAGAGAAATACAAATAAATCCCCCAATCCCGAATATCCGTAGGCACGAAGACCCACCGTATATTTAATGGCCGCCCAAACTGCAGCAATGGCCAATAAAAAAAAGAATATAGAAACCACCAATTGATCCTTACCCAAAGCAACATAGACCAAAGCAATAGCCAAAATCATGGCCAATATAGAAGTAATATAAATTCCTTTTTTGAGTGCTTTAGCAGTGAGTAGTCCTTGTTGTAAAGTGCGTTCAGGGCCCAACCTATCCTTATTGTCGGTACCTTTTATTCCATCACCATAATCATTGGCAAAATTGGATATGATTTGAAATGCAATCGCTGTTATGAGAGAAAGTATAAAAATATCTAGTGAAAACCGATCTCCTTCAAATGCAATGGCATTGCCAGTAATAATTCCCGCCACCGACAACGGTAGGGTTCTTAATCGTGCGGCAGCCAACCAGACTGTAAATTGAGAACTCAAAAGATTAAGGAAACTTAGGATACTGTTTGAAATTGGGATCTCTTTTATCAAGAAAAGCCTGTTTGCCTTCTTGGGCTTCGTCCATAAGATAATACATTAAGGTAGCGTCACCTGCCAATTGCATCAGTCCGTGTTGACCGTCCAATTCAGCATTCAAGCACCTTTTGATCATACGTAAAGCCAATGGGCTTCTTTTTTGCATCAACTTACACCATTCCAAAGTGGTCGCTTCCAGTTGGTCCAAAGGAACTACTTTGTTTACCAATCCCATTTTTTCGGCTTCATCTGCAGAATATTGTTGGCAAAGAAACCAAATTTCTCTAGCCTTCTTTTGTCCTACATGTCTTGCCAAATAGGAAGATCCAAAGCCTCCGTCAAAGCTACCGACTTTAGGACCCGTTTGTCCAAAAATGGCATTTTCGCTTGCAATGGTCAAATCACAAACCACGTGTAAAACGTGACCTCCTCCGATAGCATAACCATTGACCATCGCAATCACAGGCTTGGGTAACTCTCTGATCCTTTTGTGTAAATCCAAAACATTTAATCTAGGAACACCGTCTTCTCCTACATATCCTCCTACTCCTTTAACATTTTGATCCCCTCCACTGCAAAAAGCTTTGTCACCAGCCCCCGTAAAGATCACCACGTCAATCTCATTGCGTTCACGACATATTTCCATAGCCTCCAGCATCTGGTTATTGGTCTCTGGGCGAAAGGCATTATAAACCTCAGGACGGTTAATTGTTATTTTTGCAACCCCTTCAAACAGCTCAAATTTGATGTCGCTGTAATCTGTGAGGCTTTCCCATTTTATCTTTTCCATTGGATTGAATTAGTTTTTCAAATTTAAGAATTTTGCATGGCTTTAAAGTAATTTAAAAGAATACTGTCATTGATTTTCCTTGGTGTTTTTACCTCTAAAATTTTGGGTTGGTTCGAGGGTCTGAAAAAATATTTTAAAGCCCATTGAAGTCCAATATTGGTTTTTACGCTATTGTACTTTAGACCAAAAGTTTTAGCCAATTGCTTTGCATTTCTCCCGTGAATCGTTTCGAAATAGGTGTCGTACTTGGGACTGTCTTTTTCCCCAGTTAAGATTCTAAAAATTCCTCCCCCACCATTATTGATCAATACAATTCTAAAATTAGGAGGGATATAATTGTTCCATAATCCATTGATATCATAAAAAAAACTTAGGTCCCCTGTAACCAATAAGCTCTTCTTTTTATTGATCAGAGCAGCTCCCACTGCAGTAGCTGTGGATCCATCAATCCCACTGGTACCCCGATTACAAAAAATCTCTGCATTCTCGTGTATATTGAAAAGTTGTGCATAACGAATGGTGGAACTATTGGCCAGTTGAAGGTGAATGTTTTTAGGGAGCATTGAAAAAAGAGTTTCAAAGGCCTTCAAGTCAGAAAAGGGAATTTTAGACAAATAGGCATTACCAAAATTCAACTGTCTACGGTATTGGTTCAAAACCGTTGATTTATAATCATTAGTAGATTCATAGTTGACTTCCAATACTTCAGAAAAGAAAGTATTGACAGGTATCGGTAAATGATGGCTTAGACAATAGTAGGTATCATAAGCCTTATGAGGGTCAACGTGCCAATGTTCTTTTGGGGAATAATTTCTCAAAAATTTCTTGATCTTTTTAGAAACTACCATACCACCAAAAGTCAAAAGTATTTCTGGCTGAAGGGTGGTAAAAAAATCAGTATTACCTTTTTCTAAGGGAGCGATCAAAGAATCGATAGAATGAATAGTATTGGGCAATCGTAAATTAGAAGTTGTTTCGGTCATTAAAACCATCGAAGGGTCTGAGTCAATCAAGGCCAGCCATTTATCATCAATCACTTGGGGATCATTGACCCCTACCAATACAAGTTTTTTACGCGCCTTTTGCCATTGGGTTTTAAATGGGTTAAAATCAATTTTTTGATCAGGAAACTTAGGGGTATCCTTGTGGATAAGGTCAATTGCAGTAGTGGTCATTCCATAAAGGGGTTCTTCCATCGGTACATTCAGATGGACTGGTCCCCTTTTTTGCATGCAGTGATTTAAAACTGAATTGATTTGTTTTTCATTCTCTTCTTGAATTTGCTGTTGCTTTTTCTCTATTGCTTTAAGAGAAGCATTTTTAGGAATCAACTTTTGAGTTGGATTTTCCATAAGGGTCTTCGAAGCATGGATGACATCGGGTGAGAGGTAAGCAAAATCAACCAAATGGGGTTCAAAAACACCTTTTTGCTGTATGGTCTGTCCATCACCAATATCAATACGATGTGGCATTCTATCAGCAGATATCACCAAAAGAGGAATATTGCTGTAAAAGGCTTCTGCTACCGCAGGATAAAAGTTGAGTAAAGCGGAGCCTGAAGTACAGACCACCGCTGTTGGTGTTTTGAGCTGCTGGGCCATACCCATAGCAAAAAAAGCTGCCGAGCGTTCATCGACGATACTGTAGGTCTTAAAAAAAGGGTTTTCAATAAATCCGTTGGTCAGAGGGGCATTTCGGGATCCTGCACAGATAACAATGTGGTGAATTTCTTTTAGTTTACAAAACTGCACAACAGTTTGGGCCAAAGGAATTTCTGGATATTTGATCGAGGTATTCCTTGAGGTTTTCATCTTCATAGCCTTGCAAAAATACAAAACGAAAAGGGATTGTTTCCCCAAAAAAATCAGAGTGCCGCCAAGAGCGTTTTGGCCTTGTTTTGTGTTTCCTCCCATTCCTTTTCAGGATCACTGTCGTAGGTAATACCAGCTCCTACATAAAGGAGTAAACCCTTTGGAACAATTTGCCCACAGCGAAGGTTTACAAACAAGTCGATTTGGTCATCCCCTAAAATTGGCCCAAAAAAACCTGCATAATAGGCGCGGTCAAGATTTTCATTTTCTGCGAGAAATTGTAAGCCTTTGTCAACAGGGATACCTCCCACGGCAGGAGTGGGGTGTAATCGATTTACCAATTCAGCCAGATTAACCTTAAGCGTTTCGACCGTTAATTCATTACACAAATGAACGAGATTTCCCGCTCGGCGTGTAAAAGTTTCAGAACATTCAATATGGGCTGATGGAAAAAGATACATCAGGTCTTTGTATAAAGTTTCTCTAACCCATGCTTGCTCTGTTTTTTCTTTTTTACCCCACTGGTATTGCTCTTCCTCATTATGGGGTAGAGTGCCTGCCAGTGCCATGGTCGTCAATTTACCCGAATGGAATGAAAAAAGTTGTTCGGGGGTTGCTCCTACCCATGTTTCGGCTTTGGGGTGGTGCCAGAAATAAACCATGGCATTAGGGTAAAGTGTCAATAAATGATTAAACATTCGCAACACATCTACTGGTTTTTTACTTAAAATATTTCGTGCCACTACTAGTTTTTTCAAACGATCAGATGCAATGGCATTTTTAGTTCGATTTACTATATTTATAAATATTTTTTTACTTTCTGAATCAGAAAAAACAGCTACCGAAGCAGGTTCAAAATCCTCAATTTCATATTCAAATTGTAAATGATTATGATCGGGAATAAAAGCCGCTGGAAGGGGTTTTTCAAATGTACTTATCACAAAACCTTTGGTCTTTAAATCATTAGTTTTGTTGAGTTCAGCATCCTTCTGATAGTAGCAGTGAACCCTTTTACTATTAGGCAATCGATAAAAAACAAAAGCTTGATCACCAGACAAGAACTGCTGAAAAACTTCCTTTAAATCGGACTTATTCATTTATTTTTTTGGTCGAGAAAAAGTAGATAATTTACAATGGGAAATCAGGTTGTCATCCTCATCTACCACTTTGATTTCCCATAACTGTATGGTTTTACCACTGTGTATAGGTCGGGCGGTTGCGGTTACATATCCACTGCTGACACTTCTGACATGATTGGCCGATATTTCGATGCCTACTGTTGAAACATTGGCATCTCTATTCAATACCGAAACCGCAGCGCTGCCCACAGTCTCTGCCAAAGCCACCGTTGCTCCCCCATGAAGCACACCGTCTAACTGATGAACTCTCGGGGTTACTGGCATACGGGCGGAAAGAAAATCGTCTCCAACATCCACAAACTCCATTTCCAAAGTTTCCATCAGGTTCCCTTTAGACAAGGCATTGCATATTTCAAGTATTTTTTCTTTTTCCATATCCCAATTTAAAATAATAAAACCTTCCGTTCGAAACAAACGGAAGGTTTTATCTGAAAATTAATTTATAAAGATCAGTCTTTAACTTCTTCGAAGTCTACATCCTGAACATCATCACCTCCTTTGGCGTCGTCTTTTGGATCGCTATTGGGAGGGGGGGATCCCGCCTCACCACCTGGAGCAGATTCTGCTTGGGCTTTGTACATTTCCTCAGAAGCATTTTTCCAAGCCTCATTGATTTTTTCCAAAGCGGCATCAGTGGTGGCTAAGTCCTTGGACTCATGAGCTTTTTTCAGTTCCTCTAAAGCAGATTCTATCGGTGCTTTTTTGTCTGATGACAGCTTGTCTCCAAATTCCTTCAGCTGCTTCTCCGTTTGGAAAATCATCTGATCGGCACTATTGAGTTTATCGACTTCCTCCTTAGCTTTTTTATCGCTTTCTGCATTCGCTTCGGCCTCTTGTTTCATTTTTTCGATTTCTTCTTCGGTCAAACCTGAAGAAGCTTCGATACGAATATCTTGAGATTTTCCAGTGGCCTTGTCAGAAGCATTCACCTTGATGATACCATTGGCATCAATGTCAAAAGTTACTTCAATTTGAGGAGTTCCTCTGGGAGCAGAGGGTATTCCATCCAAGTGAAATCTTCCTATAGTCTTGTTATCGGAAGCCATGGAACGTTCTCCTTGTAGCACGTGAATCTCTACCGACGGTTGATTGTCTGCTGCAGTAGAAAATACTTGTGATTTTTTCGTAGGAATGGTGGTGTTGGAATCGATGAGTTTGGTCATCACACTACCCATGGTTTCAATACCAAGAGACAAAGGGGTTACGTCAAGTAACAATACATCTTTTACATCTCCAGTCAAAACACCTCCTTGAATAGCAGCACCAATGGCAACAACTTCGTCAGGATTGACTCCTTTGGAGGGTTTTTTACCGAAAAATTTCTCTACCTCTTCCTGGATGATGGGAATTCGTGTAGATCCTCCCACCAAAATCACTTCGTCAATGTCACCGGTAGAGAGTCCTGCATCATTCAACGCCTTTTTGACCGGGGCCATTGATCTTTTGACCAATTGATCAGAAAGTTGTTCGAATTTGGCACGGGTCAGTGTGGTCACCAAGTGCTTTGGCCCAGAGGCCGTGGCAGTTACATAGGGCAAGTTGATTTCTGTTTGTGCAGAAGAAGACAATTCTATTTTAGCTTTTTCTGCTGCTTCTTTCAATCGTTGCAATGCCATTGGGTCCTCTCTCAAGTCGATTTGTTCGGCTTTCTTAAAATCATCGGCAAGGAAATCGATTAACACTTGATCAAAATCATCACCTCCCAAATGAGTATCTCCATTGGTGGACAATACTTCAAAAACGCCATCACCCAATTCAAGGATAGAAATGTCAAATGTTCCTCCTCCCAAATCATAAACGGCAATCTTGCTGTCGCTCCCTCCTTTTTTGTCTAAACCAAAGGCCAGAGCTGCTGCGGTAGGTTCATTGATGATTCGTTGTACTTTTAGGCCAGAAATTTCACCTGCTTCCTTGGTTGCTTGGCGTTGAGCGTCATTGAAATAGGCAGGAACAGTAATCACTGCTTCACTTACGTCTTGACCTAAATAATCTTCTGCTGTTTTTTTCATTTTCTGTAAAATCATGGCAGAAAGTTCTTGGGGTGTATAAAGTCTCCCGTCAATATCAACACGGGGGGTGTCATTATCACCTTTGACTACTTTGTAAGCAACAGTTTTCGCTTCTTTTGAAGATTCAGAGAATTTATTCCCCATAAACCTTTTAATGGAGGCGATGGTTTTGGTGGGGTTGGTTACTGCTTGTCTTTTTGCAGGATCTCCTACTTTTATTTCGCCTCCCTCAACAAATGCGATTACAGAGGGGGTGGTTCTTTTACCTTCGGCATTAGGAATGACCACAGGTTCGTTTCCCTCCATAACGGATACACATGAATTAGTGGTTCCTAAGTCGATTCCAATTATTTTACTCATAATTCAATTTTAGATTTGTAATTGATAATTCAAGCATTGTGCCATTCCGATATTTCTGACAGCTTGTCATACCCTGATCAACAGAATGGAATATTTTTTTTACGTCATCAAAACAAAAAAAAGTACTTTTATGGCCAATATGTCAAAAGCTACTCAAAATTATACGCGAATAACGACCAGGACTTTGTCAGAACTTAAGGCCAAAGGGGAAAAAATTGCCATGCTTACGGCCTATGATTTTACCATGGCTGGTATAGTAGACAAGGCAGGCATTGATGTTATATTGGTAGGAGATTCGGCTTCCAACGTTATGGCTGGTCATGAGACTACTTTACCCATCACCCTTGACCAGATGATTTA
>JABGSU010000112.1 GCA_018647605.1 Flavobacteriaceae bacterium
CACAATGAAGATCAAACTGCCTGGAGGGGTTAAGGGAGATCTTATAATACCCGCCCTCAAGGGAGGGGAAAAACTGTATATCAACGGTAAACCCACCCAAAATAAACCGGAAAAAGGATATTTTCATTTGAAGCATTTTTCCTCAGGAAATAATTTATTAGAAGTAAAATGATTAAAATGAATCCGATTAGTTCAAAATTTCTGAAAACTTATTATCTTTAAAATAAAAATTCATGGCAACATACGAATGTAATAATTGCAACATGGCGGTCAACGCAAGTTGTGCCAAATGTGATCAAGCTTTGGTTGATGATATCCTAAAGTTAGATGATGGAACTGAAGTTCAAATTTCCAGATGTCCCGAATGTGAAGGCAAGATCAAGTCACCCTCCTGTTGTGGTGTTGAAATGGTTTGCAACAATTAAATTTTAACTTAATAAATTACCCAATGAAAAAATTACTAATTCTAATTCTCTTAGCCACAGCTTCTATGACTCAGGCGCAAGATTTTAAAGGTTTGGACAAAAGTCCCATGGATCGAGTCTTTTACCCTGCGTCCAATCGAGTAACGGACAAAGCTATGGTAATCACTTACAGCCGACCTCAATTGAGAGGAAGAAATTTAGAGGATGTCGTACCCACGTATAAAATATGGAGAACTGGAGCTAATGAAGCTACAGAGATCAGACTTTATAAGTCTATTAAATTGGGAGACACCGTAATTAAAGCGGGTACATACACCATGTATTCCTACCCCAAAGACGAGTCCTCAGAAATCATCATTAATTCAGCCACCAACGTCTGGGGAGCCTACGGCTATGACAAATCAAAAGACGTTGCAAGAATTGAGGTACCCGTAATGGAATCAACCGAATACCTCGAAGCTTTTTCTTTTGCCTTCAGCGGTGAAGGAAACAATGCCGTTCTTCACGGCGGTTGGGGAAATGTAAGGGTAGAGATTCCCATTACCATTCTATAAGTCAAACGAAACCATCTACTAAACCCCTTTCATAGGGGTTTTTTTATTTGCTTAAGTTGTTATGTTCAATAGTATTTTTAAAGTAATTTAGTCCATCATTTACAAATCTTATGAAGGAACTTTTGCTGGATTTTTACGAACGTTTAGGAATCAGCCCTGCAATGGCTAAGGATTTAGAAGCCATTACCTTTGGGGTCATCATTGGACTATTGGCCTTTATTTTTTGGATGGTCAGTAAACGAATTTTTAGGCTGATTTTTTTGAATGTTTCCAAAAGGACAAAATCAAAATTTGATGATTTTTTAGTTAAAAATAAAATCCCAGAAACCCTCTCTCTGTTTCCACCACTCTTCCTTCTCATTGGTTTTCTCCCCCAGTCACTGAACTCCTTCTCCCTACTCCAAGAACCGTTGGCCTCCATATTAGAGATTTTGGGTGCCATTTTCACCATACTTCTGATAAGGCGTTTGTTGAACTCTGTTAAAGACTTTTTTAAAACCCTCAAAAATTTTAAAGACAAACCCATTGACAGCTACATTCAAGTCATTATGATTTTTGTGTGGTTTGTTGGAGTCATGTTTATTTTCTCCATATTATCGGGCAAGGACATCGGTACCTTTTTGGCAACTTTGGGGGCACTTTCGGCTGTTATTTTGTTGATTTTTAAGGACTCTATCCTCGGTTTTGTGGCAAGCATACAAGTAACCGTCAACGACACGGTAAGAATAGGTGATTGGATCACCATGAAAAGCTACAATGCCGATGGAGATGTAATAGAAATCAACCTTTCGACAGTCAAAGTACAAAACTTTGATAATACCATTACCTCCATCCCTACTTACAAGTTAGTTTCGGATTCTTTTGTGAACTGGAGAGGGATGAGTGAGTCGGGAGGTAGAAGAATCAAACGATCATTGCTGATTCGAGTTTCGAGCATCACGTTTGTTGAGGATCAACAACTGCAAGAACTGGAGAAAATTGAACGCATTGCTGACTATATCCGCCAAAGAAAGGAAGATATTGAAGTTGAAACCCGAGCCAATAAAACCGACAAGTCTCTGCTACTCAATGGAAGAAACATGACCAATATTGGACTTTTTAGACGCTATGCATTGGACTATCTGAAAAATCACCCTGAGATCAACAAGGATTTAACGGTAATGGTCAGACAACTGGCTCCCACCTCTGAAGGGGTTCCTCTGGAGGTTTATGTTTTTGTCAAGGACAAAGTATGGGTCAATTATGAACGCATCATGTCTGATATATTCGATCATTTGCTGGCAGCCATTCCTTACTTTAAACTAGAATGTTTCGAGTATGCATCTGGCTCCAAATTCCCCAATAATCAAAAGCAATAAAATTATTTTTTATTGAATTTTTC
>JABGSU010000113.1 GCA_018647605.1 Flavobacteriaceae bacterium
AAAAAAAACACAATGCCGCTAGGGTAATGTTGGTTATAGATGAAATCATATTCTAAAATATTTTCAAAGATAAAAGTGTATTACATAAATTCCAAGTTTATTTAGATTAAATTTAATTAAAAATAAAGAATTAGAACCAAACCCCCACTCCTGCATTAATTTGACCATTGTCACTACCAGCTAAACCAGTGGATTTGTTTTGATAATCAACTTTAAAAACAGCACCCGGAGCCAAGTGATATGAAAGGCCAGTAGTGATTTCTTTTCGATGAAAAGCTGCTTTCCGAGGAATATTTGAGGGAACGGTTGCATGGGTGTCAAAATTCTCATAACGAACAAAAACAAATAATCTTTGTTTTTTTATGATTGGCAACAAATTATAAGCTGCTTCAGTATAATAACCTGACATAGAGGAACCCAAATCTTTTCCTGTCAATTGATTATATTGATCAGCATCGTTGATAGAACTGGTAATATATTGACCTCTTGCAGTAAATCTCCTAAAGTTATATCGGACGTCCAATCCCAACATGGAAAGTCCTACCGTACTCCCGTAGGTATCATATATCTGGTCATCTGCTTGGGTTTTTCCAAAATAACCAGACAAGCCCAGTCTTAATCCATTGATTCCATAAAAATCTAACTTCATGGAAAGGTTAGGCGTTCTAAAAACAGATTCAGCTCCTTTTTGCCTTCCTGACCTTAAACCATTAGACCCTTTGATCAATCCGTCTGTTCCATTATGAGACAAAAAGCCATTAAATATGTAGGCCTGATACCTTAATGATAAGGCATCCGATCTTCCAGAGAGACCTATACCAATTTCCCTCCAAGTGGTAGGAACTAGTTTATTGTCTATCGAAGGTCGTTCTACACCATTAAAAGTAGTAGGTTCGTGATATTCATTGATGATTCCCATTGGAACCAACATTAAACCAGCTCTAACGTTGAGTGAATTGTTGACGGCATAATTAACAAATGCTTGTTCGATGTATACTTCTTTTACATGTTCAAACTCAACTTCAGTAACAAATTGTGTACGATCATCAAACTTGTATCCAAACAGTAAAATCAAGCGTTGTACATCGATTTCACCGTTGGCTGCCTCTGGCTGGTTATACAACACTTCGGCATAACCACCAAAAGTCATCCCGTTGGGAACCGCTTCCAAGTTTTGTAAAATTCTTTGATACCCATTGATTTGCAATAAATTTTGATCCTTATAGATCGATAGGCTATCCGATACATTCTGAGCTTGAGCACTCAAACTGATCATTAGTAGAATTAAGAAATTTATAATATTATATTTCATGTAATTCTTTTTAATTAGACTAATTATAAATAAAGCGCAATATTAATTGAAAAAAATTAGATATTAAAGGATATAAAACTTTTTTTTTAAAATATCTAGAAGCCTAGGTAAGAAGTTACTGAAAAAAAATAAAGGATAAATAACTATATTTGTATAAAGTTGAAAAGATAAATGATAGAGAGCTTAAATGAACAGTTGACCCCCATCAAAGAACAATTAGTCCAACATCCACTTTATAAAAATATTGGATCGACGGATGACATTAGGCAGTTCATGAAATCTCATGTATATGCTGTTTGGGATTTTATGTCTTTGGTCAAGAAATTACAGTTAGATTTAACAACCACTAGCCTACCTTGGCAACCCCCAAGCAACAATTCCGCTGCCCGTTTGATCAACGAAATCGTATGGGGAGAGGAAACAGATGTGGATAAAGATGGTAATTCCGTCAGTCACTTTGAAATGTACCTCAATGCCATGCATCAAATTGGTGCAGACACCACAGGAATAGAAGGCATGTTGTTGGAGGTTCAACAAGGAAATAATATTTTTGACATCATTGACCAAGCAGGTCTTCCAACATATGTAGCTGATTTCTTACGCTTCACTTTTCATATCATTGAAGAAGACAAAATCCATAAAATTGCTGCTGTTTTTACTTTTGGACGGGAAGATTTGATTCCAGACATGTTCATCTCCATGATCAAAAAAATGAATCGTGATAACGACCAGGATTTTGATCAAATCATCTATTATTTTGAAAGACATATCGAGGTAGATGGAGATTCCCATGGTCCAATGGCGCTACAAATGATCAAAAATCTTTGCGGAACCGACCCTATAAAATGGGAAGAGGCTATTTCCGCTTCCAAATCCGCTCTCGAAAGGCGTATTGCTCTTTGGGACGGTATCAACCTCCAAATCACCCAAAAAGAAAAAGCCCTGTCATGATTCGATCTTTATTCATTGCACTCATTGCATTCAGCATATCGCTCAAAGGACAAAGTACTAACATTACTGATTTTGCCAACACCATTACTGCTAAAGAACTAAAGGAACACCTATATGTCTATGCCTCAGATTATTTTGGGGGAAGAGAAACTGGAACCAAGGGACAAAAAATAGCTGTAGACTTTCTCAGAGATTATTACATCAGCCAAAATATATCTCCTGCTGCAGGCAGTGAAAATTATTTCCAGAAAATGAAGCTTGACATCGGGGGTGTCTCGGTAGATTCAGAAAATGTTGCTGCAATCATTGAAGGAAGTGAATTTCCCAACGAGTACATCGTTATTTCCGCCCATTTGGATCACATCGGTACTCATAAGGGAGAAATTAATAACGGGGCCGATGATGATGGTTCAGGTACAGTAGCGATGATGGAAATTGCTGAAGCTTTTGAGCAAGCCTCACTGCAAGGGTACAACCCTAAAAGATCCATAGTATTTCTCCATGTCAGTGGAGAGGAAAAAGGACTTTTGGGTTCCAGATATTACGTGGAAAATCCACTCTATCCTCTCTTACAAACCGTTGCCAATCTGAATATTGACATGATTGGAAGGTTGGATCCCAAAAGAAAAGATAAGGATCCTAAATATATTTATCTTATCGGGTCTGACAAACTCAGTCAAGAATTACACGACATTTCAGAAGCCGCCAACCAAAAATACACCCAGCTAAAACTAGATTATACTTTCAACGCCGATGATGATCCCAATCGATTTTATTACCGAAGTGATCACTATAACTTTGCCAAAAACAGTATTCCAGTTATTTTCTATTTTAACGGTACACATGAAGATTATCATAGGCCAAGCGACACCCCCGATAAAATCAATTATCCCTTGCTCCAAAAGAGAACCCAGCTTATCTTTTATACCCTTTGGGAATTGGCCAATAGGGAGGAGAGAATTCAATTAAAATAATCTGACCTGAGAAGCATTGGGTTAGTAATCCATTAAAAGTCATTCCATCCCACCACTTGGCTTCTCAAAATTAATTTTAAGGTTTTGAGATATTATATAGAAATGTGCGGTTTGTTATGTTTTTATCTTCAGCAAAATCTAAGCCCCTTTAATAGCCCCCTTAAATACTTCGTTAAACTAAAGGGTTTGAATTTTATAAATATATTTATGTAATAAAAATTATCATAATGAAATTAAAAAACCTTCTCTTTATTAAATTGATAGTATCGGCTGGTCTGCTACAATCCCAAGAAATTGAAAAAACCGTCGCTTCAAACGACAGTCTTTCAGAAGCAATGACGCAACAAGATTCAATTCAATCAGAATATAAGATCAAAAGACTATCCATTGGACTCAAAGTTGGTATTCCCAATATGGCATCGGTAGGTGCCCAATATACCCTTCCAATATTAAACAATCATTTGGCTCCATACTTTGAATATTCTGCTTATGCTTATGATAAAGACAAAATGGAAGGCGATTTTAAATTTTCTGAATTTGGAGCCTCCTATTATTTTAACGAAAAAGGAAAAGGCCTATACTTTGGTATTGGTGTTTCCAGTCTTAAAGTAAAGGCCGCCTACAATAATGTTTCTTTAGACTTTGGTAAAACTGGATCTGGATCTACTGAAATCGCTCTTAATACAACCAATTTAAAACTAGGATTCAAGACTGGAGGACGTATCTACTTTAGGGTGGAAGTAGGCTACGGGATGGGGGATTTGCCACAAACTTTCAATTTTACAGCAATAGACAATTCTAATCCATTATATAGAGAGACCGTAACTGAGGACATTCCAGAAATACCTGGAATCTCCGAAAGCGGAATTATCATTGGAAATATAGGTTTTGGAGTCTCATTTTAAAACCTCAAAAGAACTCAATAAAAAAGCCTTTCCGATTGGAAAGGCTTTTTTTATGGGGTGGAAGACCGGTTTCGAACCGGCGACCTCTAGAACCACAATCTAGCGCTCTAACCAGCTGAGCTACAACCACCATAATTGGATGCAAATTTAATGACTTTTTGCAACAATCTAGAGTAAGCTGTCAAAATTTTCTAAAGCGAGGAATCGCTCTGCAGTATAGCCCTCTCCCCCCTCTTTATAAATCAATCTTCCCATATTTTTAACCCGTGAGGCAACGCTATCAATAAAATTCAAGGAACTTATAGGGGTTTGAGGGCCCTCAGCATTTTCGTTAAAAAACTGACTTTTATAGGCTTTAATGGCTTCCATTTTATGATCTAAATAACCAGACACATCCACTACAAAGTCAGGAGTAAGCTCTTCCCACTGTATGTAGTGAAAAACATGATGGGGGCGAAATGCTCCCTGCTTCTTGCCTTGATCATCAAAGGTTTCAATGCGTTGTAATCCACTTAAAAAAGAAGCATGACTCACCAAGTCCGAGGCCTTGGCATGATCAGTGTGGCGGTCTTTGACTGCATTGCACAAAACCACATCGGGAGTGTATTTCCGCAAGACACGTATGACCTCCATCTGATGATCGGAATCATTAAAAATAAAAGCGTCTTTAAAATTTAAGTTTTCTCTGAACCTCACACCAAGAATGTCGGCTGCTGCCTTTGATTCAGATGCCCTGAGTTCGGCAGTGCCTCGGGTACCCATTTCTCCTTGGGTAAGGTCAATGATACCTACCTTCTTACCTTGTGCTACCGCCTTGGCGATACTAGCACCACAGCCCAACTCAACGTCATCGGGATGGGCACCGAAAGCTAAAATATCTAATTTCATAGGTTTAATTGGATGCTAGCACCTTTTCATTAACCCATTCCACTATTTCATCACTCATAGGGGAAGTCCGTGGTGTGATGATTTTTTCAAGTTTACCGTCTCTACCAATTAAATATTTTTGGAAATTCCAAGAGACACTAGAGCTTTTAATTCCGTTTTTACCAACCTGTGTAAGAAATTGATACAAAGGATGCATTTCACTTCCCTTGACTTTAATCTTACTCATCATTGGAAAAGTAACTCCATAATTATTTTCGCAAAATTTTGCAATTTCTTTATTACTTCCAGGCTCTTGCCATAGAAAGTCGTTGGCAGGGAAACCTACAATGACAAAATCATTGTACTTATACTGATTATAAAGCTTCTGAAGTTCTTTATACTGGCCCGTAAGACCACATTTAGAAGCCGTATTGACAATCATAATTTTCTTTCCTCTTAGATTTTCAAAATCAAAAGTATTTCCTTCGATGTCTTTGACTTTAAATTGATAAATCGTTTTTTCCATAGTAGTTTGATTTTGGCAAATACCCAAATTAACAAATAAAGTTATAGCAATAAAAAATATAAGATATTTCATACTGTAAATTTCGTACTTTATTTTGTTAAAAAAAAATTAAAAAATGTTAAACAGAAAAATTAGTGTATTTCTGCCGATAGTTGTACCTCCAAAAGTTTTTTACATATTGGTTCCAACTCCTCATAAGAACCCGTTTTAACAGCGCATTTTCCAGAATAATGAACAATGTAGGCACACTGTTCGGCCTGTTCAAGTGTATGATCACAATAGGCCATTAGAGAATTGATGACGTGATCAAAAGTATTGACATCATCATTATAAAGTATGATTTCGTGTTCCCTTTCTACTAGGGTCAGTTCATCAACTTCACTTTCTTTTTCAATTTGTGGCTTTTCAGTACTCACGATTTAACGAAGTGGGTAGCAACCCAATTATTTTTTTCAAAATTACGAATAAATCTGAAGCCATGCTGTTCACATGAATTACGAATTACCCTCAGATCGTCAAAATAAAAACCACTCATCAGTAACACACCTCCAGATTTTAGCATATTTGCGTAAGCCTCTATCTGTTTCAAAAGTACATTTCGATTGATATTGGCCAAAACCATATCACAATCTTCTAAGGTCGGAACCAAGTGGTTTAGTTGAGCGGTAATGTTCTGACAGTGGTTTAAAATTATGTTCTCTTGAGTGTTTTCTACACACCAAGGGTCATTGTCCACAGCAAGAATATATTTCCCTCCTTTTTTTTCGGCTAATAAGGCCAAAACACCAGTGCCAGTACCCATATCCAAAATGGTTTTGTTGTGACAATCCAAATCCAGTAGAAATGAAATCATCAATTGTGTGGTTTCGTGATGACCAGTTCCAAAACTCATTTTTGGAGTAATGATCAACTCAAAGTCGACTATTTCAGGCGGATGGAAGTCCGCCCTGACCACGCAGCGATCCCCTACCCTGATGGGTGAAAAATTCTGCTCCCATTGGGCGTTCCAATTTTGGGGGGGAATGGTTTTGTGATCACAGTTTATTTTAATGCCCTCAACAGTAAAAACAGGAATTTGGCTAAAATCTTTTTCATGAAAATCACCTTCAGGAATATAAGCCTTAAATCCTGCAGGGGTATCGACAAAACTTTCAAAACCTAAAGCGCCCATTTGAGCAATCATCATTTCTCGCCAAGGATCTATTGGACTCAAACAAATGTCAATCTCCAAATAGGGAACCGCCACTTATGCCGATTGAATGATGGCCGAAAAATCTTCTGCTTTAAGCGCAGCACCACCAATAAGTCCTCCGTCTACATCGGATTGAGAAAAAATAGCCGATGCATTGGCAGGTTTTATACTTCCTCCATAAAGAATAGAAATGGAATCGGCCAGCGTCTGATCGTATTTTGAAGCAATCAAGCTTCTTATGTAAGCGTGCATTTCTTGCGCTTGTTCAGGCGAGGCAGTCTCTCCTGTCCCGATGGCCCAAACGGGCTCATAGGCCAAGATTATTTTTGACCATTGCTCGGGACTCAAATCAAAAAGGGCAGTTTCCAACTGGGTTTTAACCACTTCAAAGTGACTACCCGATTTACGCTGATCCAATTCTTCACCAAAACAAAAAACAATTTCCATGTCATGGGAGAGTGCAGTAGTCACTTTACCCTTAAGGGAAGCATCGGTTTCATTGTAATAGGCCCGACGTTCTGAATGACCTAAAATGACTTTTTGGATACCTATACTACTGAGCATTGCAGCAGAAATTTCACCTGTAAAAGCTCCAGATTCAGCGGCATTCATGTTTTGAGCCAAAACTTCAATACGACTCCCTTGGGTCAATTCCTCGGCTTGAACCAAATGGGTAAAAGCAGGGGCCACCATAACCCTTAGGTCGGTGGAAAAGTTAAGAGGTTTAAGGGCTTGAATCAATTCAGCAGTTTCCCGCTTGTTGTTATTCATTTTCCAATTTCCGGCTACAATTTTTTTTCTCATGATATATTTAGTTAAAAAGTTTTACTTGTGGATCGAGTTGAGCGTAGATAAAATCAACCGCTAAGTTGATCAGTATAAAAAGACTGGAGAGTGTCAGGACAATACCCATAATTACAGGAATGTCGAGGGTATTTAATGATGTAACAATTTCTTTTCCCATTCCTTTCCACCCAAATATGTATTCTACAAATACAGCTCCTGCTAACAGGGAAGCAAACCAGCCAGAAATGACAGTTACTACCGGATTTAAGGCATTTTTGATGCCGTGCTTATAAATGACCTGAAAAGTAGATAAGCCCTTGGAATAGGCAGTTTTAATATAATCTTGGGACAGTACATCAAGCAAGCTACTGCGCATGAGTTGTATGATGACAGCAATGGGTCGTATACCTAAAACCACAGCTGGTAAAATCAAATTTTTTAGTTGTAATACCCTACCCTCTCCAAAATCGTCCAACTCATAGAGGTTTCCACTCATATTTAATCCGGTGTACTGATGATAGAGAAATCCAAAAAACCAAGAAAATAGAATAGCACTGAAAAAAGAAGGGACACTCATCCCCAAGGTACTAACAAATTGCAACCAACGATCAACCCATGTGTTGTAATTTAAAGTGGCTACAATACCCAAAACAATTCCTAAGAAAATAGCAATCACAATAGATGCTAGAGCCAGAATAAAAGTGTTAGAAAAGGTTTCCGAAATGACCGTTGAAACTTTTTTTCCTCTTTTTTGATAAGAGGTTCTCAAATAGGGCCACTTTAATACCAAGACATAGTCTTCTTTTTCAATGATGGGAAAGGCATTGTACTTCTCTGTAGTAAAATAGGATAAATCGTCTTCCGTTTTTGAATGAAGAGAAACAGGAGATAAATCATTAAGGTAAAGGGCGAATTGTCTGGAAACTGGTAGATCAAAACCATATTTTTTTTTGACCATTGCCAGTTGATCACTGTTTTCATTTTGACCCAGCATCATCTGAGCAGGGTCTCCTGGCAAAACATTAAAAAGGAAAAAAACCAGACTCACCACACCCAAAAGGGTTAACAAAGCGTAAAAAATTTTGGAGAGTACGTTTTTTAACATCTATTCCTCGAAAGTCTTCAGGTGAATTAAAGCAAAAATGGCATAATTGACAATGTCTTGATAATTGGCATCAATACCTTCACTCACAATGGTTTTACCATCATTTCCTTCTATTTGTTTGACCCGCATCAATTTTTGTAAAATTAAATCAGTCAATGAACTTACCCTCATATCTCGCCAAGCCTCTCCATAATCGTGATTTTTGGCCATCATCAATTCAAAAACCACTGCCGCTTGTTTTTCGAAATGACTCAAGGCATCCTCCGTATTTAAATCTGGAGTTTCAGAAACTCCCAATTCAATCTGAATCAAAGCCATCAACGAATAATTGATAATGCCTATAAACTCAGACACCTCTCCCTCTGCTACTTTTTGGGTGGTATTGGTTTGCAACCCTCTTATTCTTTGGGCCTTGATGAAAATCTGATCTGTCAAAGAAGGCAATCTCAAAATGCGCCAAGCACTTCCATAATCTTCCATCTTACTGGAAAACAATGCTTTGCAATTCTTCATTACCCTTTCGTACTGTTCAGGGGTGGATGTCATCGGTTTATTTATCTTTGGTGTAAATTTCGATATTTTTTTTTACTCTATAAAGAGCATTATTAAAAGTTTGAAAACTATTTATACAGAAGCATGACCATTAATCTCAAAGGCGAATTAATAGATCTCAGTCAACCCAAAATAATGGGGATACTGAATTTAACTCCCGATTCGTTTTATGACGGTGGTCAATTCAATTCAATTGATCAAGCGCTAAAACAAACCGAAAAAATGCTTCGAGAAGGCGTTTTTATTATTGATCTAGGTGCTTGTAGTACAAAACCTGGTGCTAAAGAAATTAGTGAAGAAGAAGAACAACAAAGACTCTACCCTGTTTTGGAAAAATTATTGGAAAATTTTCCAGAAATCTATTTTTCCATCGATACCTATCGCGCTTCTGTAGCCAAAGGATGTTTGTCGCGCGGAGCTGCCATGATCAATGACATTTCTGGAGGACAATTTGACTCGCTGATGATGGAAACGGTAGGTAGTTTTAATGCACCCTATGTATTGATGCATATTGCAGGTACACCTGAGAACATGCAAAAAAATCCCGAATACAAAAATGTGGTTCAGGAAATATTACATTATTTTTCTGAAAGAATCCAACAGGCCTATCAAAAGGGGATCAATGACGTAATCATTGATCCTGGCTTTGGATTTGGAAAGACAATGGAACACAACTATGAACTATTGAAAAATTTGGAGCTTTTTCACAGTCTTGAACTCCCACTATTGGTCGGTGTTTCTAGAAAGTCTATGATCTATAAAAAACTGGGGGTTTCGCCCGATGGAGCTCTCAATGGAACTTCAGCACTAAACAGCATAGCGCTCCTCAAAGGAGCACACATTCTCAGGGTCCACGATGTCAAGGAAGCCAAAGAATGTTCTGTTTTATTGCAAGCCCTGCAATAGTTTTATAATTTTACAAAAACAGTCTTCTTGAATAAAATAGATTTTCTTGACATTAACTTTATCGATATTGTCGATATTCTGCTGGTTGCACTTTTGCTTTTCTACGCCTACAGGCTGATCAAAGGAACAGTGGCAATCAATATTTTTATTGGTATTGTCATTTTCTATGTCATATGGAAATTGACTGACATTCTCAATCTGGATGTATTGAGCAACATATTGGGTAAATTTATTAGTGTTGGTTTTTTTGCACTGATAGTGGTATTCCAACAAGAAATCAGGAAGTTTTTACTTTTGATTGGTTCTACCAATTTTGCTTCTCGACGAAATGTCATTCGTTATTTTAAGTTTCTCAATCAAGACCAAGGGTCTTTAAAAGTTGATTTAACAGCTTTGTTGAGTGCCTGTAATAAAATGGCCAGCGAAAAGACGGGAGCCATCATTGTAATGGAAAGAGAAAATAATCTGGATTTTTTAAAAAATTCGGGTGACGAAGCTAATATCGAAATCAGTACTCAAATTTTGGAAACTATCTTTTTTAAAAATAGTCCTTTACATGATGGTGCCATCATCGTAAAAAACAACTTTATCACGGCCACTAGAGTGGTATTGCCTGTATCTGAATCTTCATCCATACCCGCAAGGTTTGGTCTTCGTCACAGAGCTGCTGTGGGCATCAGTGAAAAAACAGATGCTTTGGTATTGGTCATCTCGGAACAAACAGGTAAAATATGCTACGTTAAAGATGGGGAATTTTGCAAGTTCAAAAACACGGAAGACCTCAGGCGCCTGTTGACAGAAGATTTATCTATTTAAGTAACACCGCTTCCTCAAGGAATTGAATTTTATACAGCTGAGCATAAAACCCATCTTTGATTTTCAGTAGCTCCTTGTGAGATCCTATTTCTACAATTTTTCCTGAATCCATAACCACTATGCGGTCAGCATTTTTAATCGTTGACAAACGGTGGGCAATCAGAATGGATGTTTTATTGGATGTAATTTTACGGGTAGCATTTTCAATCAATTCTTCAGAATGAGAATCAATTGAAGAAGTTGCCTCATCCAAAACCAACACACTGGGATTAGAGATATACACCCTTAAAAAAGCAATCAACTGTCGCTGTCCCGAAGAGAGCATTACGCCTCTTTCTTTTACGTTGTAATCATAGCCACCAGGAAGCGATTCAATAAATTCATGAACACCGATTTGTTTTGCTGCTTCCTCTACCATGGTTCTATTTACCTTAGGATTGTAAAGTGTAATATTGTTATAAATAGTATCGGCAAACAAAAAGACATCTTGAAGGACGATTCCCACGTGCTTTCGGAGCGAATTCAAAACATATTCTTTGATAGAACGGTCATCCAAACAAATCTCACCCGTTTGAAATTCATAAAATCGAGATAATAGATTGATCAATGTTGACTTACCAGCACCAGTAGCCCCTACAATGGCGATTTTCTCCCCTGGTAGAATTTCTAGATTAATTCCATGAATGACCTTTTCATCGGGGAGGTAAGAAAATTCCAAATTCTTAATAGAAATTTTGCCTTCTATATGTTCAGGACTCCACTGACCCTCATCAGTCATCTTGCTCTCTGTCTCAAGAATCTTGAAAATACGGTCTGCTGCTACCATTCCCATTTGGAGGGTGTTGAATTTATCGGCAATGTGACGTAACGGACGGAAAAGCATTTGGGACATTTGAATAAAAAGAAAGATTGTCCCTAATGAAATAGTTCCACCTCCTGCTACATTTAGTCCACCATACCAAACTAATAAACCTAGGGTAATGGAGGAAGAAATTTCAGCTACAGGAAAGAAAATAGAATTATACCAAACCGTTTTTAGCCAAGCTTTTTTATGCTTTTCGTTTATAGATGTAAATTTATCATACTCTACTTTTTCACGGTGAAACAATTGTACGATCTGCATCCCCGTAATTCGTTCCTGAACAAAGGAATTCAGATTGGCCACTTGGAGTCGGACTTCTTCAAAGGCCGTCTTCATCGACTTCTGAAAGAGCCTTGTA
>JABGSU010000114.1 GCA_018647605.1 Flavobacteriaceae bacterium
AAAGCTTTAATTTTTGCAGGATTGGACAAACGGTCCATCATATTGGTAATCCCTCCATGCTTTAGTGCCTCGGTGATGGTTTCCCATCCATACTGAATTAATTTAGCAGCATAAGAAGGCTCAATTCCTTTTTCAACCATTTTATCAAAACTAAGAATAGATCCCGTCTGTAAGACACCACAAAGAATGGTTTGTTCTCCCATCAAATCAGATTTTACCTCGGCAACAAAAGAGGATTCTAGAACGCCCGCTCGATGCCCTCCCGTAGCAACGGCATAGGCTTTAGCATAATCCAAACCATGTCCTTGAGGATCGTTTTCAGGGTGGACAGCAATTAATGTTGGTACACCAAAACCTCTCAAATATTCCTCTCTAACCTCAGAGCCTGGACATTTGGGAGCCACCATAATAACGGTCAAATCCTTTCGAATGGTCATTCCCTCTTCTACAATATTAAAGCCGTGAGAATAGGAAAGGGTTGCTCCTTCTTTCATTAATGGCACAACGGCTTCGACAACAGAACTATGATTTTTGTCTGGAGTCAAATTGATAACTACATCGGCCGTTGGAACCATATCCTCATAGTTTCCTACATTAAAATTATTATCAACACCATTTTGGTAGGAAGCTCTTTTTTGATCAATCGCACCTTGACGTAGTGTATAGCTGATGTCCAATCCCGAATCGCGCATGTTCAATCCTTGATTAAGGCCTTGCGCACCACAACCGACGATCACGATTTTTTTTCCTTTTAGGGCATTGACGCCTTGATCAAACTCCGACTGGTTCATAAAACGACATTGTCCGAGTTGGTCTAATTTTTCTGCTAATGAGAGTTGGTTAAAATAATTGGCCATTATAATTCTTAGTTTATATTAGTTATCTGATTTAAATTTTTTGAGTATTTCACTGATGCCCATTTTGGATTTTGAAACCGAAATTCTTCCCGACCTAACAAATTGCAACAAGCCAAAGGGAGCTAAATCTTGGTACAAGCGGTCTGTTTCGTTTCTGAATCCTGTTTTCTCAATGACGAAATATTCGGGAGAAACGGTTACAATATTGGCATGACTTTCTTTGATGATGTTCTGAATATGTCTTTCTTCAAACAAAGCGCTGGATTTTACTTTATAAAGCGCACTCTCCTGAAAAATAGTTTCTTCATCGGTATGGTAAAAAGCTTTGATGACATCAACTTGCTTTTCGATTTGTTGTATCAGTTTTTTTACATTTTCCTCTGGCAACTTTACAATGATGATAAACCGAAAAACATCTTTAATTTCAGACAAAGAGGTCGTCAGACTTTCAATGTTGATATGGCGTTTTAAAAAAATTGCAGAAATACGATTCAACAAACCTACGTTGTTCTCGGAGTATATTGAAATGGTGAAAGTTTTATCCATTTTTATTGTAATTATTTAAGACGAATATCAGATACCGAAGCCCCAGTTGGAATCATAGGGAAAACATTGTCCTCTTTTTCCACACAAACTTCGAGGAAATATGGTTTGTCTGATGCCATCATTTCAGCCACTGCAGCGTGCAAGTTTTCTCTTTTATCTACTTTCTTGGCGTCCAAGTAATACCCTTTTGCAATAGCTACAAAATCAGGGTTAACCATTTCGGTTGAGGCATAGCGCTTGTCAAAAAATAATTGCTGCCATTGTCTTACCATTCCCAAAAACTCGTTGTTTAAAACAACAATTTTAACGGCGGTTTGGGTCTGGAAAATGGTTCCCAATTCCTGTATGGTCATTTGATAACCTCCATCGCCTATCACAGCGACTACTTCTCTTTCTGGTGCACCCATTTTGGCACCCAATGCTGCGGGAAGAGCAAAGCCCATGGTTCCCAATCCTCCCGAAGTAACATTACTTCGTGACTGGGCAAAGTTAGCATATCTACAAGCCACCATCTGGTGCTGCCCTACGTCAGTCACCACCACAGCGTCTCCATGTGAATGTTTATTGATTGACACAATAACCTCTCCCATGGTAAGGCCTTCTTTTTGAGGACGTAAATCTTTATTGATTACTTCCGCTATCTCTATTTTCATTAATTCCTCAAAACGTCCCATCCATTGGACGTGGGATTTTTTTTGAATCAGCGGAAGTAGTGCCTTTAAACTTTCCTTACAATTTCCCAAAACAGGTATGTCTGCCTTGACATTTTTATTGATCTCGGCTGGATCAATTTCAAAATGAATGATTTTAGCCTGTTTGGCATAAGTCTTTAAATCGCCCGTAACACGGTCATCAAATCGCATACCGATAGCGATGAGCAAGTCACATTCATTGGTCAATATATTGGGACCATAATTTCCATGCATTCCTACCATTCCAACATTGAGTGGGTGATTAGTAGGCAAAGCGGAAAGTCCTAAAATAGTCCATGCAGCAGGGATTCCAGACTTTTCTACAACATCTTTAAACTCTTCTTCTGCACTTCCGAGAATGACACCTTGTCCCCAAACGATAAATGGTTTTTTGGCTTGATTGATCAATTCCGCAGCTTGGGTCACGGCATGTGTATCCAAAGCAGGAACCGGTTTGTAACTCCTAACACCTGTACACTTCTGATAGGCGAAATCGAAGTTATCGAATTGAGCGTCCTTAGTAATATCTATCAAAACAGGACCCGGTCTGCCGGATCTAGCAATGTAAAAAGCTTTTGCGAAAATTTCTGGAATTTCGGAAGCTTTGGTGATTTGATAATTCCATTTGGTTACCGGAGTTGAAATTCCAATAATATCTGTTTCTTGAAAAGCATCTGAACCCAGAAGGTGAGAGCCC
>JABGSU010000115.1 GCA_018647605.1 Flavobacteriaceae bacterium
AAGGGCGTATCAAAAATAAAGGGGTGTTTCTCCATAAAAAGACAAAGGTAATTGATGCTCAGGGTGGAAAAAAATATAGATGGACGAAAATGTTTAGTTTTGACTATGAAAGGAAAGCTTCTTCTCTCCATTATGGTCGGGATCTTCATTTGTTTAGGGGTTGGTTTTTTGGCAGGTCAGGCTACTCAGATGTCGGTCAAAACATGGTATACTACTTTGGATAAGCCTTTTTTCACCCCACCCGATTGGCTTTTTGCCCCAGTGTGGTCGCTGCTTTATCTTTTGATGGGAGTTGCTTTGGGACGGGTGTGGTATTTTGGTATTCACCACCGCTGGGGAAAAACAGCCGTCTATCACTTTGTGTTCCAACTATTGGTCAATGGACTTTGGTCTTTGGTTTTCTTCGGATTGAAAAATCTAATAGCAGCTATGGTGGTGATTTTGGTTTTATTGGTTTTGATCGTTAGGACCATCCAACAATTCAAAACGGTTGATCTTTTGGCCTCTCGACTGCTTTATCCCTATTTGATTTGGGTTTGTTTTGCCACATTTCTCAATGGAGGAATTGTTTTACTCAATTTTTTGTAAATTAGGGTATAACCAAATCTATAATAACCATGTTAACAAAAACTACCTTGACAGGAACCCTAGTGGGTTCCGTTTTTTTATTTTTAGTGGATGGCTTTTTTACGATACACTGGCCACAGATTTCTTCTCCCAACACTATGTGAATATGCCCTCCCAAATGTCGACCAATATGAATTATATTGCGTTGGGCGTATTGGTAGAAGCCTACCTATTGTCCTATATTTACGGTCAATGGGCGAATGGTAACTACAACCTCAGAAGTGGCTTTAAATTGGGGGCTTTACTGGGGCTTTTCGTAGGGCTAGGTATCAATATGATTACCTTGGGTACTGTTGAATTAATGGATATTCAAGGAACTGTTGTCGATGCGGTTTGGAATGTAACTTTCTTCGGTATTGCCGGCTTTCTCAATGGATGGGTTCACCAATCACTGAGTTGAATTTAAATGTGTGGGGAAGTTTACCTTTGAAGTTAAACCAAACAATTCTTTCCAAAAAGGAGGGGCTTTAAATTATTCTGGAGCCAATTCAACTTTTAGTCCCTCTAGTTTTTCTTCCATAGGAATTTGACAGCCCAAACGGCTGTTTTCTTGAACGTGAAATGCTTCAGATAACATCGCTTCTTCATCAGGTGTTCTCTCCTGCAACTCGTGGTCACTCAACACATAGCACTGACAAGAGGCACACATGGCCATACCACCACAAGTACCCTCCACTGGTAATTCATAGGCTTTACAGACTTCCATGAGGTTCATAGCCATATCGGTTGGGGCTTCTAGTTTATGGGCTTGGCCTTCTCTGTCAACAACAGTGATTATGATATCCATTTATTCGATGGTTTTAATGGTAGATTTTTGCGCTTCTTTTCGACTGCCGTCAAATCCAGTAATACCACTAAGGGTAGTGTATTTTAGAGTATTTCTCTTTCCAGGATTGATCAGCTGATAGGCACTTTGACACATTAAGGTGGCTTCGTGAAAACCACAAAGGATGAGTTTAAGCTTTCCAGGATAGGTGTTGACATCTCCAATAGCATAAATGCCCGGGATATTGGTTTGATAGTCCAAACTGTTGTCAACTTTGATAACATTTTTCTCTATTTCCAATCCCCAGTGGGCGATAGGACCCAATTTGGGGGTGAGTCCAAAAAGGGGTATAAAATAATCGACGGGGTGGGTAGCCTCTACCCCCAGGGTGTCAACTGTAACGGCCTCTAGCTGGGTGTTTCCTTTCAGCGTCGTGACTTCGGCAGGGGTAATGAGTTGGATTTTGTTCTGGTCTTTAAGTGCCTGTACTTTTTCTACGGAGTCCAGTGCTCCTCTAAATTCATTGCGACGATGGATCAGGGTAACTTCTTGAGCCAGTTTGGCCAAAACGATGGTCCAGTCCAATGCAGAGTCTCCTCCCCCAGCGATAAGTACTTTTTGATTTCGGTATTTTTCGGGATCACGGATAATGTAATCAATACCCTTGTCCTCCCATTTTTGAAGGCCCTCTAGATTGGGTTTACGAGGTTCGAAAGTACCCAATCCACCTGCAACAGCAACAACAGGGGCTTTGTGCTGGGTCCCTTTGTCGGTCGTAACTATAAAACTGCCATCCGCTTGTTTTTGAATGTCTTGTGCTGTTTCACCCAGTGTAAAACCGGGTTGAAAAGGTTGAATTTGCGTCATCAGTTGATCGACCAAGTCTCCCGCCAAAATTTCGGGGCGAGAAGGAATATCATAGATGGGTTTTTTGGGATAGATTTCAGCACATTGTCCTCCTGGCTGTACCAAAGAATCGATTAGGTGACATTTTAACTTGAGGAGTCCCGCTTCGAATACGGCAAATAGTCCTGTCGGGCCAGCCCCAATGATAATAATGTCGGTTTTAATCATTGTTTTATGCAGGATCTACACTGACAACTTCCTCGATCTGAGGAACGTGTTTTTTGATGGTCATCTCGACTCCCGATTTCAGCGTCATTTGGTTAACGGAACAGGCTACACAAGCGCCGTGAAGTTGTACCTTTACTTTTTTGTCATCTTCTATACCGACCAAAGATATGTCGCCACCATCGGAGGCCAAAAAGGGTCGAATTTCTTCCAATGCTACCAATACTTTTTCTTCTATTTGTTGAGTATCCATATGAATTATTTTATCGCTGCACAGCCCACCATATTGGTGATGGCTACAGCTTTGGTTGGAGGTAAACTGGTGTTTCGTTTGAGCAATTGGGTAACCAAGTTTTGGGTAACTTCTACCATGGATCGCTGTATGGGTGTCCCTTCTTGGAGTGCAGCGGGTCTTCCTACATCGGCGGCCTCTCGAACGCTTTGCACCAAAGGTAAGGACCCTAGGAAAGGGACGTTTTTATCGATGGCCAGATTTTCAGCACCCTGTTTCCCGAAAATATAGTATTTGTTGTTAGGCAGTTCTTCGGGGGTAAAGTAGGCCATATTTTCGATGACCCCCAATACGGGTACTTGAATGTTTTCTTGGTTGAACATGGCGATTCCTTTTTTGGCATCAGCCAATGCTACGTTTTGCGGGGTACTGACCACTACTGCGCCATTGAGTGGTAGGGACTGAACAATACTGAGGTGAATATCGCCTGTACCGGGCGGAAGGTCGATCAATAAAAAGTCTAACTCGCCCCAGTCGGCATCAAAAATCATTTGATTGAGGGCTTTGGCCGCCATAGGACCGCGCCAGATAACGGCTTGGTTGGGTTTTGTAAAAAAACCAATGGACAGAACTTTGACCCCATAGTTTTCAACAGGAGCCATCTTGGATTTGCCGTTTACATTTACAGACAAGGGTCTTTTGCCTTCCATGTCAAACATAGTGGGTATGGAAGGGCCATAGATATCGGCATCCAACACGCCTACTTTACAGCCCATTTGGGCAAGGATAACCGCTAAATTGGCGGTAACCGTAGATTTTCCTACCCCTCCTTTTCCTGAGGAGACCGCAATGATGGAGTCGATTCCAGCAATGGGCTGCCCTTTTATGGGTGTTGCAGACGGAGGAGCTTCTACTTTGGTGTTGATTTTGATTTTGGCCTTGGGATGCACTTTTTGGTGTAGTACTTCAATTATGGTGACCTCTAACTTTTTACGAGCTTGTAGGCTGGGGTTTAACAAACGAACATCAAGGTCAATTTCGTCGCCAAAAACCATGATGTTGGTCACTGCCTTGCTATCAACCAGATTCTCTCCAGCTCCAGGGGCGGTGACGGTCTTTAAGGCATCTACCACTTCTTGCTTGTTCAATTTCATCTTAAGCAGGCTTAATTTTTAGCTTACAAATATACTTCAATCTGTTCAGAAACAAAAGTTTAGACTTCAATTTCAAAGGGAGGCAGGGTAGTATTGGGATCCCAAAAAAAATCTTCGAAATCGACAATTTGATCATTCTCTACGCTGATCCCCTCACTTTCAAGGAGTTGTTGCATCAGTTTTGAGCCAGAAAAATGGTGTTTTCCGGTCAACAATCCTTTACGGTTGACCACTCGATGGGCAGGAACTTTTGGCTGGCTGTGGGCAGCATTCATGGCATAGCCAACCATTCTAGCACTCCGTGGATGGCCCAAATAACGGGCGATCGCACCATAGGAGGTGACCCTTCCAAAAGGGATTTTTTTGACAATAGTGTAAACTAGACTGAAAAACTGAGACATTAATTGAATTGAAATTGAAGGTAAGTGATGGGTTTGTTTTGTTCCAAAAACATTTTTTCATAGAAAGTTTGTACTGCAACAGCCATCTTTGGCGCTTGGGGGTTGTTGTAAATGTCATGGTGGGCATAGCACAATTCATAGGCTGGATCGTTTAGAATTCCCAAGGTGTAACCGTGTAAAAATTCACTGTCGGTTTTAAGATGAACACTGCCTTTGGGGTGCAATATTTGTTTGTATTTTTTTAAAAATTCGGGATGGGTCAATCGGTGCTTCGTCCTTTTGAACTTGATTTGTGGATCGGGAAAAGTAATCCATATTTCGGATACTTCTTGGGGCGCAAAAAGGGTGTCGATCAACTCGATCTGGGAACGGACAAAACCAACATTTTCTTTGTTTTGCTCTAATGCTGTTTTTGCTCCTCTCCAAAATCTTGCGCCTTTGATGTCGATGCCGATAAAGTTTTTGTCTAAACTTTCATTGGCAAGGTGAAGGGTGTACTCCCCTTTACCACATCCTAATTCCAAAACTATCGGTCGATCGTTTTTGAAAAATTGGGCGTGCCAATTTCCTTTCATTTCAAAAGCATCATTTTCCAAAAGGGATCGTTCTGGCTGAATGACGTTTTTAAAGGTTTCATTCTCCTTAAAACGTTTGAGTTTGTTTTTACTTCCCATGGCCTATTTCAAAAGACAAAGTTAGCCAATGGTAAATTAATCCTGGTCTTGTTTTACTTCTTTCGTTGCCCTCTGTAGGGTAAAGGAAAATTCTGAACCAATCCCCTCTTTGCTTTCTACAAAAAGTTTTTCCTGATGGGCCTCAATAATGTGTTTAACAATAGACAGTCCTAATCCCGAACCTCCCGCTTTTCGGTTACCCGATTTGTCCACACGATAGAAGCGCTCAAATAGACGCGGTAGGTGTTCCTCGGCCACGCCTTCGCCATTGTCGGTGATTCTAACGATGATTTTTTCGGGATTGAGTTCTTGAATTGCAACTTCCGTTTTTCCCTTTTCTACACCATATTTTAACGAGTTGATGATGAGGTTGGTCAGTACTTGTTGAATGCGTTCTTCGTCAGCAAAAACCATTTGGTGGGTAGGGTATTCTTTGTCAAATACAATGGTGATTTTGTTTTTGGTGGCCTGCATTTCCAATAGTTCAAAAACATTTTCTATCAGCTGAATCACATCAAAATAGGTTCGGTCTATGGTTTTGATCCCAGATTCAAATTGGGTGATTAAATCTAAATCTTTGACCACATAGATCAATCGCTCTACTCCCTTGGCGGTTCTTTTTAGATACTTTTCTCTTACATTTTTGTCGTCTATAGCTCCCTCGAGTAGGGTGAGTACATAACCCTGTATGGTAAACAATGGGGTTTTTAATTCATGTGATATGTTACCAATGAATTCCTTACGGTAATCTTCTTTGTCTTTTAAGATTTCTATTTCTAACTTTTTATCGTCGGCAAATTTTTGCATGCTTTCTCTAAGCGATTCCATATCAGATTGAACCGTTTGCTGGTTCATGGATACCCCCGAAGGGGAAAGGTCGTTGTAAATGCCATTGATTTTGTTGAGGATGAATCTTTCTATTCTATAATGGATCAAGAAAATAGAAAAAATAAAGAACAGTATTGTAAGTAACATCAATTGGATGAGGTTCTCACTATTGAATGGTAATTCGTTGATGTAAAAAAAAAGGGCGGCCAAAAGGGTCAGTAGCAGCGACAAAGTAGCCGAAAGTCTGAACGCTATTCTGTAATTCTTTAGCCTAAACACTGGTTTTATTTAGAGGGTTTAACGAATTTATAGCCTACGCCTTTGACCGTTTTAAAATATTTATCTCCCACTTTTTCTCTGAGTTTTCGAATGTGTACGTCTATGGTTCTGTCTCCAACTACAACTTCACCTCCCCAAACGATTTCCATGATCTTTTCTCTTTTGACTACTTTTTCTGGCATGGAAGCTAAAAAATAAAGAAGTTCAAATTCTTTTCTGGGCAAGGATAAGGTTTTTCCCTTGTGAGTGATCTCATATTGCTCTCTGTCAATGATGAGTTTGCCAAATTGGAGTTTTTCCTGATTTTCTTCTGCTTTTTTGAGTCGACGAAGCAGGGCCTTTACTTTGGAAACAATGATTTTAGGCTTAATGGGTTTGGTGACATAGTCATCGGCTCCTGCATCAAAAGCCGCTACGTAAGAATAATCTTCCCCTCTAGCTGTCAAAAACATTATAATAGTGTCGTTAAAAATAGGATCTTTTCTCAATTGCTCACAGGCTTCAATACCGTCCGTTTCGGGCATCATCACATCCATTATGATCAGATGGGGAGTATTTTTTCTGGCCTTTTTTAGGGCTTCTTTTCCATTGGAGGCCGTTTTGACTTTATAGCCCTCCTGCTCTAGATTATATTTGATGATTTCAATTACATCGGGTTCGTCGTCTACCAAAAGTATTCTGATATCTTTGTTTTTCATAAAGATTTAAATTAAACTAATATAGAAAAATATCTATCCTCCAAGGTTAAATAAATATCAAATTAGCAGTTGGGTTACATTAGCCATTAATTTTGTTAAATTTGACATTGAATAGTTTATGATTTTTTTGATTTGCGATACATTGCTCTCTTATTAATGGTTTTATCTGTGCATTTCGTCAATGCTCAACAGAATGGGGCTGTTGACTTTTTGCAGGATCAATCATCTGAAAAGCTAAAATTTCAATTGTATCCCAATCCCTTGACAGGCGATCTGCTTCACATTGTATCTGGCTCAATGAAAATAAAAAATGTCATGATTCTCAATATTTTGGGAGAAGTGGTTTTTCAAACCTCAACCTATGAGGATCATGTTAGTCCCAGCAACTTGACTGCCGGCATCTATATTGTGAAAATAAAACAGGGAGGTCGTCAAGGACTGAGTCGTTTGGTAGTACCCTGATGAAGGCAAAAAGATGACAATCAATCATTTGGACAATTTTTGGACCCTCGACAACCCAACCCATTTCGATGCTCTGGCTCTCAAAACCTTCCAATTTCAATACGAAAACAATTCTATTTACCGCGCTTTTTGCGATCTGATCAACTGTAATCCCGTTGATGTGGTCTCAACTGAGAATATTCCTCATTTACCCATCTCTTTTTTTAAGTCCAAAAGGATTTGTTGTTTCGATGATCCCAATGCTTCCTTTTTTAGTTCCAGTACCACTTCTGGAGGTCAAGCTTCAAAGCATTTTTATCAAAATCTCGATGATTATCGAATGAGTTTCCGAAAAGGATTTGAATACTTTTTTGGGGCCATCGAAGACTATACGGTGCTGGCCCTATTACCTTCTTACCTAGAGCGAGAGGGCTCTTCTCTCATTTATATGGCCGATGATATGATACGTAACAGTCAGCATGAAGAAAGTGGTTTTTATCTCAATGGGTGGGAAGAACTTAAAGATCAACTGAATGCATTGGAACGTCAAGGACGTAAAACTTTACTCCTAGGGGTTTCTTTTGGTCTACTCGACTTCGTGGAACGCTATACTTTCGAGCTGAAAAACACCATAGTAATGGAAACGGGTGGAATGAAAGGCCGGCGAAAAGAATTGACCCGTGAAGCATTGCACCAACAACTGAGTGAAGGCTTTGGTTGTCCTAAAATTTATTCCGAATACGGGATGACCGAGTTGCTGTCTCAAGCCTATTCCAAAGGCGATGGTCTATTTGAATGCCCTCCCTGGATGCGTGTAGCTGCTCGAGAAAATCAAGATCCTTTCCAAAAACTTCCTTGGGGACAAAGTGGTGGATTGAATATTACTGACTTGGCCAATCGCAATACTTGTGCTTTTATCGCTACCGAAGATTTGGGGATAATTCATTCCGATTCCCAATTTGAAGTATTGGGGCGTTTTGACATCTCCGAAATCAGAGGGTGTAATTTGATGGTGGTCTAGCCTACTACTTTTACAATAAAGTAAGTTTTCTTACCCCTTTGGAGCAGAATGTACTGTCGATTAATTAAATCATCGGAACTGATACGATAGTTTTCATCTGCCTTTATTTTGTTGACCGAAATGGAGTTTTCGCTCAAGGCCCTTCGGGCTTCTCCATTGGATTTCAAAAAAGAGGTTTCAGCAGCCAAAAAGGGGATCATGTCGATCCCTTTATTGAAATGTGAAAGTTTTATTTCGGCCTGCGGCACTCCTTCAAAGACCTCTAAAAAGGTTTGACGGTCCAATTTATTTAAGTCTTCTGCGGTAGATTTACCAAACAAAATCTGACTGGCTTGAATGGCTTTTTGTAAGTCTTCCTCTGAATGTACCATACGGGTAACTTCCTGCGCTATGGTTTTTTGCAACAATCTCATGTGAGGGGATTCTTGGTGTTGCTGCATCAGGTTTTCGATGGTCGCTTTGTCCAATAGGGTAAAGATCTTGATGTAGTTTTGGGCATCTTCATCGGTGGCATTCAGCCAATACTGGTAAAACTTGAAGGGAGAGGTTCGTTCTTTGTCCAACCAAACATTTCCACCTTCTGTTTTTCCAAATTTGGTACCGTCGGTTTTTGTGATCAAGGGACAGGTAATGGCATAGGCTTTACCTGCGACCTTACGACGAATAAGCTCTGTCCCAGTGGTAATGTTTCCCCACTGATCGCTCCCACCCATCTGTAGCTTGCAATCCATGTTTTGATAGAGGTGTAAAAAGTCATAGCCCTGGAGTAGTTGATAAGTAAATTCAGTGAATGACATACCGACCTTGGCATCGCTACCCAGCCTCTTTTTAACGGAATCCTTGGCCATCATATAGTTGACAGTCAGGTGCTTACCGATATCACGAGAAAAGTCAATGAGAGTATAATCTTTCATCCAATCAAGGTTGTTGACCAGTTGAGCGGCCAAAGGATTGGCTGTATCAAAATCGAGGAATTTCTGTAATTGTTTTCTGATGCCGTCAACATTTTTTTGAAGGGCAACCCCATCCAAAAGGTTTCTTTCATCGGACTTGCCCGAAGGATCACCAATCATTCCTGTAGCACCACCCACCAATGCTATGGGTCGATGACCCCCTCTTTGAAAGTGGATCAATATCATGATTTGTACCAAACTTCCTATGTGGAGAGAATCGGCTGTAGGGTCGAAACCTATGTATCCTGAAGCACTGTTGCGATTCAAATAGTCCTCAGTTTCTGGCATTATGTCATGTAACATACCCCTCCAACGAAGTTCTTCTACAAAATTTATCTGCATGGCTTTGATTTGCTAGCAAAGATAGATTTATGCCCTAAAACAAAAAATTATTCTTCAAAAAGCATTAGTTTTAATTTATGATTTTGGTCACTGGAGCAACGGGTTTTATCGGTTCTCATTTGATGTGTCGTTTGGCCCAAAAGGATATTTTTCCCGTGGCCTTATTTCGATATGAATCCAATAAAAATAGGGTTCGAGGATTGTTCGAAGCTCAGTTTTCCGATGCTGAGAAACGTTTTGAAAAAATCATTTGGAGAAAAGCAGACTTTAGAGACTTTTCTAGTTTGAACTCGGCCTTTGAAGGTATTACAAAAGTTTACCATTGTGCGGGTTATATTTCGTTGGCCCATAAAGACGCCAACAAGTTACTTGAAATCAATGAAAAAGGTTCGGCCTATTTGGTCGATCTCTGCTTAACCTATAGAATCGAAAAATTGGTTTATGTTAGTTCCATCGCCGCCATGGGCAATGACCCCACCACAGCTATCATAGACGAAAATACTCCTTGGGACAACAATAGTGACAAAACACCCTATGCCTATTCCAAATACGGTGGTGAAATAGAAGTTTGGAGAGGAATTCAGGAGGGGCTGAATGCTGTTATCGTCAATCCAGGGATCGTATTGGGAACCGATAGTCCTATTGCCAAAATACTGGATCGTTATAAAAAAGGATTGAGGTGGTTCACCCCAGGCAGCAATGGCTATGTGGGTATCAAGGATGTGATTGAAGTGATGGATCAACTTATGAACTCTAAAATCAATGGAGAACGATTTATTTTGGTGTCTGAAAATTGGACAGGGAAAGCCATTGCACAACAAATGCTCAGGGTTGGAAATCGAAACAAAGGTGTGATCTGTATTCCAAAAGGTTTATTGTATTTGTTATGGGTTTTGGAACACTTATTACAAGCCTTGGGGCTCAGAAAACGTTTTTTAACCCGTGCCATGATATCGAGTCAATTCGAAAAAAAGGAAATTGACGGAAAAAAAATAAAGTCTTTTATTGATTTTGAATACACTCCCATCGAAGGAATGCTCTGCTAATTTGAATCGATACTAGTATAGGAATCTTAATCCTCCTCCTCCTCTGCTCTTATCATTTTTTGCTCCACAGAGTCTTTTATTATACCGATTTTTATTTGTGCTTCTTTAAAGATAGGGATGTATTTCTTAGGGTTTTTGGCATAAAATTCCTGACTGGAAGCCAGTTGAAGACTGTCAATTCCGTATTTATCAAAGAGGTATTGGTCCACCAAAAGATTCTTTTTTTCTTTGATCGCATAGGCATTTCGCTTGATGTTTTTCATCAAAACAATATCTACTAGGATATCGCTCATTTGCTCTGGCAGAATAAGGTTATCGGGAGGTCGGTTGTCTCCAAATTTGGTGCAGGAAAAAAGCATTGCCAGTAAAAGGAGGGTTAATTTTCTCATTTATCGCTCAAAAGTAAGTTTTTTGCCCAAGGCGCTTTCAAGGATTTCTCCTTCGTTGTAAACCAAATTACCATTGACAAATGTTTTGACTATGCTAGCCTCAAAAGTAGTTCCTTCAAAGGGAGACCAGCCACATTGGTACAATAAATCTTCTTTTGCGACGGTATTTTTCTTTTGTAGATCCACCAAAACCAAATCGGCATAATAGCCTTGGCGAAGGAATCCACGGTTTTGAATTTTAAAAAGGATGGCAGGATTGTGACAGGCTTTTTCGACCAGCTTTTCTAGGCTTGTTTTGCCTTGTTTTACAGCCGTCAGAAGAGCAGGATAGGCATGTTGTACCAGAGGACCTCCTGAGGGGGCTTTGGTATAGGGGTTTTGCTTTTCTTCTAGGGTATGGGGCGCATGGTCAGTGGCCAATATATCAATCTTATCTTCATTGAGGGCTTTCCAAAGCGCTTCCCGATCACTGGCTTTCTTTACGGCAGGATTCCACTTGATTAGGGGTCCTTTTTTAGGATAATCTTCCTCCGAAAACCAAAGGTGATGCACACAGACTTCGGCTGTTATTTTTTTTTCTGAAAGGGGCTGGGTATTAGAAAATAAAGCGGTCTCAACAGCTGTTGATATATGAAAGACATGAAGCCGCGCCCCAGTGGCTTTGGCCAATTCAATGGCCCGAGAAGAAGAACGATAGCAAGCTGCCTCGCTTCTGATTTCGGGATGTTTTTCTATGGGTATATCATCTCCATACTGATCGATGTGTTGCTCCAAGTTTTCTGTGATGGTGGATTCGTCTTCACAGTGCACAGCAATGGGCAAGTCGGTACTTGAAAATATTTTTCGCAACACCTCTTCATTATCTACCAACATATTACCCGTAGAAGATCCTAAAAATAACTTTAAACCGGCAGCAAGACGGGTATCAAAAGATTTGATTTCCTTTAGGTTGTCATTGGTTCCGCCAAAGAGAAATCCATAGTTGGCAATTGAATCTTTGGCCGCCACTTGCAATTTGTCCTCCAAGGCTTTTTGAGTAGTGGTCTGAGGTTGGGTGTTGGGCATCTCAATAAAAGAAGTAATGCCTCCCGCCACGGCAGCTCTGGATTCGGAAGCAATGGTGGCTTTGTGTGTCAATCCTGGTTCTCTGAAATGAACCTGATCGTCAATCCACCCAGGTAATAAATGAAGTCCTGTAGCATCGATGCATTTTTCATGACCCAAAGGAACAATGGAATCTTCTATTTTTTCAATCTTTTCCCCACGGATCAAAAGATCTTTTTGGAATACTTTTCCTTCGTTGACCAATTGGGCGTTTTGAATTAATATTTCCTTCATTGAGTTCGGTTCAAAATACTGTTGATTTGCAAAATTAGCACTGCTGGCAGTGCCTCCCAAATTATTTTACCATTCATTTTGGAAACCCCTAAAGATCTGTTGGTAAATATGATAGGATGTTCTATAAACTTGAAACCCTTTTTCCAAACCTTGAATTTCATTTCGATTTGAAAAGCGTAGCCCACAAATTTTATTTTATTAAAATCCAATTGCTCCAAAACTTCTCTCTTGTATCCGACAAACCCAGCAGTGGGGTCTTTGATGGGCATAAAAGTAGTCCACCGAACATAGAGGGAGGCAAAGTATGAAAGTAAAATCCTACTCAAGGGCCAATTGACTACATTAATCCCTTTGATATATCGAGAGCCAATGACCATGTCAAAGTCCGACTTTAAATGAGATAACATAGGAGACAATTCCCTAGGGTCATGAGACAAATCAGCATCCATTTCAAAGATGTAGTCGTATTTTTTTTTAAGAGCCCATTCAAAGCCATGAAGATAGGCTTTACCTAGTCCTTCTTTACCTGCGCGTTGCCCCAAAAACAAACGATTGGGGTGGGTTTTAATCATTTCAAAAACCAAATCGGCCGTACCATCAGGGGAAGAATCATCGACCACTAAAATATCAAAAACACTATCCATAAGGGTCAATTCTACTACCCTTTGGATATTCTCAGATTCATTATAGGTTGGAATGATTACTAATACTTTCTTCATAGCACAGGGGTAAATTTACTAAAACACAATCAATAAAATGGAGTATGGAATTACTTCCTTAATTTTATGGCATGTTACAGTGGACTGAAAAAATTCAACCGCAACAGGATTGGATTACAATTTTAATCGTTTTGGTTTTTGCCCTCAGTGCATACCTGTATAGAAAGAATACGCACCAATTCAAATTATTGCTCTCCTTTTGGCAATTCAAAAGTTATTTTAACATTTACGGTAAGGAGAAATACGCCAATCCCTTACACTCTTTTAATTTGATTTTGTTGCTCATTTCTATGATCAACTTTTATGTTATTACGTATTTTTTTTGCCAAAAAAATTTGATGTTTTTGCTTGAAAGGGTTTCCTTCCTTTCTTTTTTTACTTTTATTTCGGTCATCGTTATTGGACGCTACTGGATCTTGAAATTTATTTGTCAGGTTTATGGACAATTAGAAATTTTCCAACAAGCTGTTTTTAAAAGCATGAGTTTTTATGCCGTAGCCAGTCTGTTTGGAATATTCTTTTTTTTGTTCTACCATTATCATTTTAGCAACGAACCTAACTTGCTTTTGATACTATCCATTGTAGTTATTTGTTTTGTTTTCGTTTCTCACCTTACTATTTATTTGAAAATTATAGGGATGAAACCCAACTTCATAGTTTATTTAATTTTGTATCTTTGTGCTTTCAAAATAGCGCCCTGGCTTTGGCTCTATAAATCAATTTAATAGACAAAAGCAACATTAAAAGAACAATATGAAAGTGAAGACTATTTTGGTTTCCCAGCCCGAACCTGCAAATGATAAATCTCCTTATTCCCGCCTAAAGGAAAAACACAAACTTAAAATTGATTTTCGCCCTTTCATCCATGTAGAGGGATTGTTAGCAAAAGAGGTACGCCTGCAAAAAATTAATTTTTCGGATTTTAATAATGTGATCCTGACCAGTCGCAATGCCGTTGATCATTTTTTTAGGATCACTGATAAAATGCGATATAAGGTTCCCGATTCGACAAAATACTTTTGCCAATCGGAAGCCGTAGCTTTTTATCTTCAAAAGTACGTGGTCTACAGAAAACGTAAAATTTATGTGGGTGAAAAAAACATCAATGACCTAGAGGCTTTTTTTCAAAAGTTTAAAACCGAAAAGTTTCTGCTACCCACCTCAGACGTTCTAAAACCGAGTATTCCCGATAGTCTTAATAAAATGGGAATCGATTGGACAAGACTACAATTATATAAAACAGTGGTCAGTGATCTTTCTGATTTAAGGAATGTTTATTATGATGTTTTGGTCTTTTTCAGTCCATCGGGCATTGAGTCATTGCTCAAAAACTTTCCCGATTTCGAACAAAATGAGACCCGAATTGCGGCCTACGGAAATGCAACAGTTCTGGCTGCCGACAAAGCGAAATTAAGAATCGATATTAAGGCGCCCACCCCTGAAACCCCCTCAATGACGATGGCCATTGAAAAATACATCAGCAATAAGGGCAAGTAGTTTTGGCCTATTCGGCTTTGTTTTTAATGATTTTCCACAGAAGCATGGCCCAGCCAATAATCAGTAAACTTCCTCCTATTGGGGTTATGGGTCCCACCCACGAAAGGTCGTAAATGGTCAGTTTACCCAAACAGAGAGCGAAAATACTGAAGGAAAAGAAAATCACACCCCAAAAAAACAAACGGAAAATCCAAGGGTTTTGAGCCACTGACATTTGCGATAAGATCAACAAGGCCAAGCCGTGATACATCATGTATCGAATTCCAGCCTCAAAAGATTGTAAAACACCGACTTCAAAGTGGTCTTTAAGGGCATGACTAGCAAATGCTCCCAATATTACAGCAAAAAGGGCAAAGCTCACTCCTGCAATACTAAATTTTCTCATAAAGTGAATATAGTATATAAATTATATATTCAGATCGATAAATTCTTTAATTTTATTAATATAAAGTGGATTTTTAATTTAATTATTAAAGATCTTAAAAGATTCAAAGTTTGAAAACAAAAAATGAAAAGGTAGTGATTGACGGTTTGGATAAAATCATCCTCCGAGCACTGATGAAAGACGCTCGAAAATCGATCAATGAAATTGCAAAAACAGCAGGCATCTCTGGAGCAGCTGTCCACCAACGCCTTAAAAAATTGGAAGGCTCTGGTCTCATTTCCAGTTCTCAAATTGTCTTAAACCCCAAAATATTGGGTTATAAAACGATGGCTTTTGTGGGTATTTACTTGGACAAAGCCATGAGAAATCCCGAGGCGGTCAAGCAGCTTGAAAAAATCCCTGAAGTCATCGAATGTCACTATACCACAGGACATTGGAGTGTTTTGATTAAAATACTTTGTGAAGACAATGAACACTTGACGACACTACTAAATCACCGAATACAAGCCATTGAAGGAGTGTCGAGAACGGAAACCTTTATTTCACTCAACCAACAGATCAAAAGACAAATTCAATTGTAGGTCTAAAGAATCTATTTGTTTTTGCGGTGAATCAAAGCAAAAACAATAATGAACAGTTGTAAAATACCCGAAACCAGATTGGCTGCCATGACTGCAATACTGTCAATCAATACACCATAACAAAACCAAATACAAATACCCAAAAACATGATCATGTACATGGATACCGAAACTCCACTGGCATTGCGGTTCTTCCAAATTTTGACTACCTGAGGAACAAAAGCTAAGGTGGTCAATGTAGCGGCAATCAGTCCAATAATTTCAATTTCTAGATCACTCATCAGACAACAATGTTGATTATTTTATTAGGAATTACTATGATTTTTTTGGGTATTGCGCCATTAATTTGATCCTTTGTTCTTTGTTCTTGCATGACAATATCCTTGATCTCTTCAATGCTCAAATCCAATGAAAGCTTAAGTGTAAATCTCATTTTACCATTAAAGGAAACTGGATATTCTTTGGTTTTCTCTGTAACCTTGGAAGGGTCAAACGTTGGGAAGGGTTCTAATTCAATGCTTTTGGTATGTCCCAGTTGTTGCCATAGCTCTTCACAAAAATGGGGAGCAAAAGGAGAGAGTAAAATCAAAAGGGGTTCCAACACTTCCTTGGCTGAACATTTAAGGGCAGTCAATTCATTGATGCAGATCATAAATGTACTAACGCAAGTATTGAAAGATAGACGTTCCACATCATCGGTTATTTTTTTGATGGTTTGGTGGAGGATTTTCAAACTTTCGGCATCTGGAACGTCTGCTGTTACTTTCCATTGATCCTGTTGGTAAAACAATCGCCAAAATTTCTTGAGGAAATTATGGACTCCAGATATCCCAGCAGTATTCCAGGGTTTGTCTTGCTCAATGGGTCCCAAAAACATTTCATACATCCGTAGAGTATCGGCTCCATAAGTATCACAAATCTCATCAGGGTTGACCACATTATATTTAGACTTGGACATTTTTTCGACTTCCCTGCCGACAATGTATTTTCCATCCTCAAGGATAAATTCAGCCTGCTGAAAATCCTTTTGCCAATTTTTGACCGCCTCAACGTCCAATTCATCTTGGGTATTGACCAAAGCAACGTCTACGTGAATGGCTTCTACTTCTTCCCCTTCGATCAATCCTTTGGAGAGGAAGGTTTGAGTGCTTTTTTTTCTGTAGACAAAAGCTGAATTTCCCAGAATCATACCTTGGTTGACCAATTTTCGGGCGTATTCATCACGGTCTAAATAGCCCAGATCAAAAAGAACTTTTTGCCAAAATCTTGAATACAACAAATGCCCTGTAGCATGCTCACTTCCCCCCATATAAAAATCAACATCTTTCCAGTAGTCAAGTGCTTTGGAACCTATCCATTGGTCTTGATTTTTGGCATCCATATAGCGGTTGAAATACCAGGAACTTCCGGCCCAACCTGGCATGGTGTTGAGTTCTAAAGGAAAAATAAATTGGTGGTCTATGCGATCTATGGAAACTACTTCTTCATTGATTTCATCCCAAGCCCATATTTGGGCATTGCCTAGGGGAGGTTTCCCATCTTCGGTGGGGAGGTATTTTTCAACTTCAGGCAATTGAAGTGGCAGGGGACTTTCCTGAATTGGTATGGGGATCTCCCCTTTAAAATATACAGGAATGGGTTCCCCCCAGTACCGTTGTCGACTAAAAATAGCGTCCCGTAATCTAAAGTTTACCGCTCCCTTTCCGCAATTTTTGGATTCTAATTCAAAAATGACTTTGTCCAAGGCTGATTTAAAGTCCAAACCGTTTAAGAAATGGGATTGGGTTAATTTTACATTTCCTTTTTCAACAAAAGCTTCTTTAGAGATATCAATTCCTTCAAAAATATTGATAATAGGCAATCTAAAATAGCTGGCAAAATCAAAATCTCTTTGGTCGCCACAGGGAACTGCCATGACAGCTCCCGTTCCATAGCCCGCTAACACATACTCCCCTATCCAAATGGGAATGGGTTTTCCAGTAAAAGGATGGAGCGCATAGGCACCCGTAAAAACACCGCTGATAGATTTTACATCGGACTGACGTTCTCGGTCGGATTTACCCGCAACCTGTTCTATGTAATTTGAAACTACTTTTTGCTGATCGGGAGTGGTAATTTTTTTTACTAATTCGTGCTCAGGTGCTAAGGTCATGTAGGTGACCCCAAAAATGGTATCAGGTCGCGTGGTGAATACCTCCAATTTTTCGTCATGCTTTTCCAGCTCAAAATAGATGCTTGCACCTACGGATTTTCCTATCCAGTTTCTTTGCATTTCCTTAAGGGAGTCGGACCAATCCAAGTCCTCCAAACCCTCTAATAGCCGATTGGCATAGGCTCCAATACGCATACTCCACTGGCGCATTTTCTTTTTGGTAACAGGGTGTCCTCCACGTTCCGAAACGCCATTTATAATTTCATCGTTTGCCAAAACGGTTCCCAAAACAGGACACCAGTTAACTTGGGTTTCGGACAAATAGGTGAGTCTATAAAATAATAGTATCTTTTGTTGATCATCGAACCCTAGGGATCTCCATTGTTGGGCATCAAAAGCGGGGGTGTCTTTATCGCAATGGGCCTTTACTTTTATATTTCCTTCTTTTTCGAACCGTGTTATGAGTGTTGATATGGGGATTGCCTTGTCAGCCTCGAGATCATAATAGGCGTCAAATAATTTTAAGAAAATCCATTGAGTCCATCTGTAATAGCTGGGGTCAGAGGTACGTACTTCACGATCCCAATCAAATGAAAACCCCATACGATCCAACTGCTGGCGATATCTATTGATGTTGGTGGTGGTGGTTTTAGAGGGATGTTGCCCAGTCTGGATGGC
>JABGSU010000116.1 GCA_018647605.1 Flavobacteriaceae bacterium
ATTAATGATGGCAATGGTAACTTTACAACAAGTAAAAATAATTTATCGGAGAGTTTGACCTTTTTGGAGAGTAATAGCTGTAGAGACATGGTGTTTACTTACATCAGTTTGTTCGACATGAATAATGATGGATTTTTAGATGTCATCTCTGGATATACATCAAACCAGGATGTTCAAAATTATTCTTCTGAGGATCAGAATCTTTTCAGTTTGACAAATTATAGCCCAAACCATATTAAAGTTTGGTATGGTGATGGATCTGGGAATTTTAGTTTAAAAAAGGGATTCAGAATTACCCTTACAACCCCTACTCAACCTAAGGGAGTAGGAGCGTCTCCTGCAACTGTTCTAGGAGCTAATTTTATGGATTTTGATAATGATAGTTTTCCAGAACTCGTTACTACAGAAACATATAATTATTCTGGTTGGGGAATAAGAGTGTATAAAAATATTGAGGGAACTGGATTTGAGGATGTCACATCAAATTACATCCAAGACCCTATTCAATTACACTCAGGAGCCTCTGGGGCATTTGCACCACAACAACCTGGTGATGTGGGAATATCCTATGACTTACAGATCATTGATATTGATAACGATGGAGACTATGACATTATGCCCTCATACCCTTCTAATGAGGACAATGCAAGTACAGTGAAAACTGCATACTTTGAAAACGTTGGAGGATCGTATTCATTACGAAAAACATCAAATTAATTCTATTATCACTGATATTGAAAATGTTTGTAAATATGTTGTGAAGCACTTCGGTAAGGATGTTGACTACGACTTTGTCTTTAAAGAGAAAAGTTAAAAACGACACTTCCTGTCTAAATGCCTGACGGTGGGGTGGGTTTTGTAGGACGGTTTTTCTGTGGAGGTTAGGGCTGTTGATACTATATATAACCCCCGTCCACAAACGCAGCTGGACTCTAAAACAAATCTACATTAAACTTGGACAACAATTCTGATGAGACTTGATCCATCAGAATTAAGGAAAAAAGAATCATTTTTCCCCCCTTAATTTTTTATAACAGTAATGCTAACAAATTTTCTTGGAACAGCAGTGTAAGCCAAACAAACGGCACACAGGTTCTCTTTTTCACGATCTATTCTAAATCGAAATGAATCTCCTTCTTTTATACTGTCAGGGAAATCACAAACACTTTCCAATGCAAAAACATTTTCATATTTAACTTTTGAAAACTCATCTGTCCATTCTTTTTCAATCAAATCTTGCGGGAAATCAATATCATTTACCTGAATGACATAATTCATACATATCCCCTGTTTTACAAGTTTAGCTGAAAAGGATTCAACTTGATCCATTTCATCTTTGTTGCAACTCAAAATGGTCAGTAATATTAGCCCTGCTCTCCATCTCATTCGGTAAATATAAAACCAATAACTAAGACGTCCCATTCCCAATAGGGTTGATTATTCAGCAATGAGTATTGATCGATTGGAGTATAACCAAAGCAGCTAGAGATGAGATTCAAAGGCATCAAACCCCTTGAGACAATCACTACTGATAATAATAACCGTTAATGCCAATAGCTGAAAAGAACGGGTAATATTGAGAACACAAAAAAACCCCCTTCATCATTGACAAAGAGGGTTTTTATTTTATAAAACGGATTAAGATTTAAATAAAATATTTTAGTAATATCATCCTGTTCTCTGATGGGGAAAAATGGTTCTAAACAAATCTTTGGGATTTTCAAAAACGCCTCTTTCCGTAATCACTTTAATATGGATTTTTTTCTGAGAATGGGTTTGCATAAAATCATTGATGATTTCCAAAATATCGAAATCCAAAAACTTCGTTTTTTTAACGTCCAATTCCAATTGAGCAGACTCAGGAAGTCTTTCCAATTCTCTTAAAACAGGCTCCTTATTGATAAAGGTAACTTCTTCTGCAAAACTGATTCTATATCTGTTTTTTCCCTCCTCACTGTGATCAACGATCAGAGCGTGAGAATTTTTGTAGCTATCGATCAAAATAAAACCTACACCAATGACCAAACCGATAAAAATACCCATCAGCAAATCGGTAGTTACAATTCCAACAACAGTGGTGATAAAAGGTAAAAATTGTTTCCACCCCAACAGGTACATTGTTTTAAACA
>JABGSU010000117.1 GCA_018647605.1 Flavobacteriaceae bacterium
GCGAGTGATCCAAAACCACAATAAGTTAACCCACGGCAATTTGTCGAGTTTTGAGTTATTATTTGTTAAATCTAAATCCTTAACTTTATCTAGCACTCTACTTTTTTACTTCATAGTTATAGAGGATCAATAATACTGTTAAATATAAAACACAAAATGAGAAGGGTCACATTTTACCACAATAGAAGCATAAATAAGAGCGACATTAAACAGTATTTTCTTCCATTCAAAAGTTGTTTATTGATTCTAATTTTATGCATATTAGGGTGTGATCGAGCGAAAGAAAAAACTTACAATTTTGGGCAAGATCTTGTTTTATTAAATAAATACACCGAACCGATTGTGCTCAAATCCAATGGTGATCAATGCCAGTTGATTGTTGTTCCTGAGTACCAAGGAAGGGTGATGACCAGCACAAGCAATGGTTCGAGAGGAAGCAGTTATGGATGGATCAACGATAAGCTGATTCGATCGGGAGAAATCCAACCTCACATCAATGCCTATGGTGGGGAAGATCGTTTTTGGGTAGGGCCCGAAGGAGGACAATTTTCTGTCTTCTTTGAACAAGGCAATCCCTTTGATTTAGATCACTGGTACACCCCCGCTGCAATAGATACGGAGCCTTTTCAATTAGATTCATTGTCCGATACTTATGCCCGATTGAGTAAAACCATGCATTTGGTCAATTATTCTGGTTATAAATTTAGGGCTAAAGTGGATCGAGAAGTTACCATTTTCGATGGTTCGGAAATCGAAAAAAATCTAGACATCTCCATAGAGGGAGCCTTATTTGTGGGTTATCAAAGTGAAAATATTCTCACCAATTTGGATCAAACGCCTTGGAAAAAAGATACGGGACTTTTATCGATATGGATATTGGGCATGTTCAAGCCTTCCGATGATACTTGGGTAATTATTCCCTATAAAAATCAACTCCAATTAAATACTTCCTATTTTGGAGCTGTTCCTCCAGAAAAACTTAAGATTACAGACCAAGTTGTTTTGTTTAAAGGGGACGGTAAGTCCAGATCAAAAATTGGTCTTCCCCCAAAAAATGCCTTATCTCTTTTGGGAAGTTATGATGCTGCCAACAAAATATTGACCATTGTGCAATTTTCACTTTCCAATGATCAAGATTATGTCAATTCACTTTGGGAAATACAAAAAGCTCCCTATAAGGGAGATGTGATCAATTCCTATAACGACGGACCTACAGAAAACGGGAATCAGATGGGTCCTTTTTATGAATTGGAAAGTTCTTCCCCAGCCAAGGAATTGGATCCTGGGCAAAGCATCAAACACCTCCACAGCACCTATCATTTTGAAGGGGATTTTAAAATCTTAAATGCTTTGTCAAAACAATTGTTGGGTTTTGATCTTTCCACAATGGAGGACTAATTCCAATAATAAAGGTGTAATAAATGATCACTTAACATCAAACATATAGTTACTTTTGCCAAAATTTAATCATACACAACAAACATGAAAAAAATACTATTTACTATAATATTTGTTTTAGGATTTTACAACTGTTCAAAAGAGGAGAGTGGAACAGCCTCCTCAACAGATACTGAACAAACCTCTAATACAGAAACAGAGACAGAAACCGAAACAACACCTGAGATTGTTCAATATACATTGACGGTAAACACTGCGGCTGGAGGGACTGTTTCAACAGAAGGTGGTACTTATGACGAGGGAACAGAAGTAAAAGTAACAGCAAATGCGAGTGAGGGATACCAATTTGCAGGATGGGAAGGCAGTCAAGAAAGCTCCAACGCCATAACGCTTACACTCACTGCCAATCTCAAAATAAAACCGATATTCGAGCTTGTTGAAGTTGAAGAAAGTCTATACGTTGCAGGGGCATTGATCGAAGACAATACCATAAGCGCACTTTTTGATCGATCACTAACCGTAAACGGAATGAAAATAGTAGTTGCAGGCGCAGCGGGAGGTCAAATTGCCGTTCCAGATTTTTGGGCGAAGAAAATTGCCAGATTAATTCAATTGATGACCGACCCCACTTACGAGGGAATTGACGCCGAGGCTCAAAAAAACATGATCAAAACCCTAAAAGGTGCCACTGGAACTTGGCACGAAGGATACCCTACAATTCAAAGGATTGCTTATGGTGGTGGGGACGATTATTCTCCAAATTGGTTGAGGGATGA
>JABGSU010000118.1 GCA_018647605.1 Flavobacteriaceae bacterium
ATTTCTGGCGGCGCCAAAAAACCTTTTGGGTTTGTGCAAAGCGTTGGCATCAACTCCACCACTGAGTATTTTTCCAGAAGCAGGTTGAACGGTATTATACGCTCTGGCCAATCGAGTGATCGAATCCAATAGGATAACGACATCGTGACCACATTCTACCATTCTTTTGGCTTTTTCAAGGACAATGTTGGCTACTTTCACATGACGGTCTGCTGGCTCATCAAAGGTAGAAGCAACTACTTCTCCGTCAACGTTACGTTGCATATCGGTTACTTCTTCAGGTCTTTCATCGATCAGAAGGATTAATTGATACACCTCTGGGTGATTCGCTGCAATAGCATTGGCAATGTCTTTAAGCAACATGGTTTTACCCGTTTTGGGCTGAGAAACAATCATCCCTCTTTGGCCTTTTCCAATTGGAGAGAACAAATCAATGATCCTTGTAGATATGGTGCTTTGTTTTTCGGCAATATTGAATTTTTCTTCAGGAAATAGTGGGGTAAGGTGTTCAAAAGAAACCCTATCCCGAACCACCTTGGGATCTAATCCATTGATTTTGTCAACCTTGATCAGCGGAAAATATTTTTCTCCTTCTTTTGGAGGACGAACAGTTCCCAATACTGTATCTCCAGTTTTAAGTCCGAACAAACGAATCTGAGATTGAGAGACATAAACATCGTCTGGTGAAGAAAGGTAGTTGAAATCGGAGGATCTCAGAAAACCATAACCTTCTTGCATCATCTCCAAAACACCTTCGGTGTTAATAATTCCATCGAATTCAAAATCAGGCTCTCTGTAACGATTTCGATTGTCTCGATTGTGATTTACTTCGTGGTCCTTTTTTCTTTTTTGATTGTTGTGCTTGGCGTTATGATGGCTTTGCTTGTGCTGTTGTTGTTGCTGCTCCTTTTTTTCTGGTTTATTGTCGGCAGCCTTGGGCTGGGCTTTGTCTTCACTTCCATTTTTGGCTTTGTCATTTGCCTTGGACTTGGCATTTTCTCTAGGCCTCTGAGTTTGTATAGTATTCTCTTTTTTTGAAGATTTGTGTGGATTTTCATCAGTAGGGGTCGCCGCTACCGTATCAATGATTTGATAAATGAGTTCCATTTTTTTTAAACCAGTGATTCTTTTGATCCCTAGTGTTTTGGCCATTTCCTGCAACTCAGGAAGTTTTTTGCCTTTTAACGTTTCTATCTCGTACATTGGGTGAGATTAATTGGTAAATAGATTGAGAAATAAATGAATAGATATATGCAGTATTGGAGTATTTGGTAAACTCCGTCGACAATATTACAAATTTTATTTTTAAATTGGAATTTTATAATAAAAACTTAGCCTTTTAATATTGATCCCATGATTCAACGCATTCAATCGGTTTACTTACTGCTGCTGACCGTTAGTTCTTCTCTTGGCTTGTTTTTTTTACCTCCATTAGAGATTATAGATTTTTCTTCTTCTACCAAAACCTTGATCGAAACTTATTTGATTGTATCTATTGTATTATCGGTTTTGACTCTTTTTATTTTTAAATATCTAAAAGTTCAATTGTTGATCAACCGTTTACATTTGACCCTTCAGATATTTATTTTTTTAGCATTGATCTATGGATTGACACAATCAGTGACAGGATATGATTATTTGATTTGGTTATTGATGCCTGTTCAGGCCATTTTTTTTATTGTTTTGGCCAATAGTGCTATTAGAAAGGATGAGACCTTGATCAAATCGATTGATCGTTTGCGTTAAGTTGTCCTCTGACCCCTAATTCAACAGCTTCCAAATTTTCTATTTTTCCCTGATTCAATTCAAATCGCAACAAGGTTCTTATTTTATGAAACCCCTGAACCCCACAAGCTCCTGGATTCATATGTAAAAGATTGTTTTTGCGGTCTTGCATTACTTTGAGAATATGGGAGTGTCCACAAATGTATAGTTGTGGTTTTTCAACCCGAATTAGATTCCTAATTCGAGGATTGTATCGACCTGGATAACCACCAATATGCGTCATCAGTACCTTTACGCCATCACAACTGAAAATTTGATTTTCAGAAAACTGACTTCTCAACTCATGTCCGTCAATATTACCATAAACTCCCCTTATCATTTTTAATTTTGAAATTCCATCTGCCACTGCAGTGGTTCCTATGTCTCCAGCATGCCAGACCTCATCGACACTACGAACGTATTTAAGGATTTTTTCATCCAAATGACCATGGGTGTCCGATAATAGAAGAATTCTTTTCAAAAAAGAGCAATTAAAGACCCCAAAGATATTTCATTTTTCCTGTCTTTAAAACTCATCTTGTTTTGATTCCTAAAACAATATCTTTGTCTTATCAATGGAAGTTAAAAGATATTTTATTGAACTGTCATACAACGGAGGGGCTTATCACGGTTGGCAACGTCAACCCAACGCCATCAGTGTGCAACATGTTTTGGAGGAATCGTTAAGTAAATTATTGAGAGAAAACATTAGCATACTAGGAGCAGGGAGAACTGATACAGGTGTTCATGCCCGACAAATGTTTGCTCATTTTGACTTGACCACAGTCATAGAAGATCAAAAGGAATTGGTTTTCCTGTTGAATGGTTTTTTGCCCAATGACATTGCTATCAAAAAGATCCACAGGGTTATATCGTCAGCCCATGCCCGTTTTGATGCAAGCGAACGGTCTTATGAATACCATATTGCTTCAGTCAAAGATCCTTTTTATGCAGCCTTTCACCATTATCTAAAAAACAAACCAGACATTGATTTGATGAATCAAGCAACGAAAATTCTTTTAGCGTATGAAGATTTTAAGTGTTTTTCGAGGTCAAATACCGATGTAAAAACTTTTCTTTGTAATATCAAGACAGCCGAATGGAGACCAGAGGGAACCTCTTTGGTTTTTTACATTCGCGCTAACCGTTTTTTGAGAAATATGGTTCGGGCCATAGTAGGAACACTCTTGGAAATAGGATTTAAAAAAAGAGCTGTAGAAGATATGGAGAGAATCATTAAAAGTAGAGACAGGAGTCAGGCGGGGTTTTCCGCTCCAGCCAAAGGTCTTTATCTCACCGAAATCTTGTACCCTCAAGACTTATTCATTGACTAAATGGCAAAAGAAAAAGGAAATATATTTGATCTGAAATTGTTTTCAAAGTTGATGGTTTTCGTCAAGCCGTACAAAAAAGTCTATTATTTTGTAATGACGGCGGCCATTCTACTGGCGGTATTTTCTGCCTTGACTCCTTATTTACTGAAAATTGTGGTCGATGATTACATTCGACTCAAGGACTATGATGGTATGGTATTCATTATTGGAATGATGCTCGTAACACTACTGTTCGAGGTTCTTTTTCAATTTTTATTTGTTTATTACGCCAACTGGCTTGGACAAAATGTCATTCGAGACCTCAGGGTGGATTTGTTTAAAAAAATCGTGGGCTTCAAAATGGCTTATTTTGATCAGTCGGCCGTGGGTCGTTTGGTTACCCGAGCGGTAAACGACATAGAGACCATAGCGAGTATTTTCTCACAAGGTTTGTTCATGATTATTGCCGATTTATTAAAAATGGTGGTCGTCATTATCATCATGTTGGTCATCGACTGGCAACTTTCAGTAATCGTTTTTTCCATTTTACCACTCATATTGTACGCTACAA
>JABGSU010000119.1 GCA_018647605.1 Flavobacteriaceae bacterium
AGGAGATTTTTGGAGTAATCCACATAAAAGGATTCCCATTGAAGGGAAAGTTTTTTTACTCTTTCAGTATCCTCAGCAAAGTAGTCTGTGATCTTTTTTTGAGCGTTTTTTTGGAAGTTGGACTCTAGTAATTTCCAAGATTTTAGGGACAATGGGTTGTGCTTATTGAATGTCACTATTTGATAAAGCTAAAGCTGAGTTAATGTATGTTGATTCTGGTGTGAAAGATATGCAATCGAGCTGGGTTTTCAAATCTGCTATGGCATTTAAATAATCAATTTTTAATTCTTTGGAAATGGGCTTGGCATCGGGGAGTTTTTGTTTGAAAGGGTCAACTTGTCTGCCGTTTTTCCAGAATCGATAGCACACATGGGGCCCTGAAGTATAGCCTGTCATGCCTACCCATCCTATGACCTGACCTTGGTTAACCCATTCTCCCACTTTTACCTTTCGGCGTTTCATGTGAAGGTATTGAGTTCTGTATGTATTATTGTGTTTGATGGTAACATAGTTTCCATTGCCTCGGCTATAGGAGGATTTGACGACCATTCCATTGGCAGTAGCCAGTATGGGGGTTCCCACACTAGCAGCAAAATCTGTACCCCGATGGGGCTTTATACGATTGCCATAATAAGCAATTCTTCGCTTGAGATTGTAACGTGAGGTGACTGGCCCAAATTTTACGGGTGCTTTAAGAAATGCTCTTCTCAGGTTTTTGGCATTATGATCGAAGTATTCTACAATCCCTTTGATTGAATCGGGTTGAAACTCAAAGGCATAAAAATCCTTCCCAGCATGTTCAAAAATAGCCGCTTTGATGCGTTCAATTCCAATGGATACCGTATCATCGACAAATTTTTCGGAATAGATCACTTTGAATCGATCTCCTTTGTGGAGTCGGTAAAAATCAATATTCCAAGCATACACATCGGCGAGGTAATAAGTTAACTGGTCGTTTAATCCACTAGTCGTCATAGTTTCGTAGAGTGAATTTTCGATCAGACCATTTCCTTCTTTGGTAACGATTTTAATGGGCTTGACCACTTTTTTACCATAAATACTGTCTCGGAGTTGAACAACGGTATAACTGTCAATTTGGGGCTCGTAAATAAAGGCTTTGGGTTTGGCTATGCTGTCTTTTGAAAAGAAAAGACTGTAGGACTTTCCTGCCACTAGTCTCTTGACGCTAACCTTATTTTTAATGGTTTTCAGAATGTTGTAGACCTCGGGGTAGTCAATACCGTTGTCTTCGAGAATAGAACCGAAAGTGTCTCCCCTTTTGATTTTCTTTTTTACCACTTTGAATTGATCCAAGTCAAAGCCGTATTTGATGTTTTTGGGTTTCATTTCGACTTTAGCATCAATGGGCTCAGCTAAAGTAATTTGCTTTTTGGTCTCACAAGAGGAAAACAAAACAACAATTGCTAGTAAATATAGTTTTACAAAAATTTTATTCAAAACTGTGCGAATTAATTTTTTGTTTAAGACAAATTTCCTGCTTTATGTGCTGAATTACAAAGCTTTTAACAAAAAGTTTTACATAGAGTAATAAACAATTTGAGGGATCTAATTGAATTGGATTTCAAAAGGAGCCACTAGATTTTTGAACTTTTCCAAATCCACCTTGATGGAACCAATGGCTAAATCGGCTTGCAGTCGAATGGGAATTTTATTACCGTCGTCTGTGATCCAAAGAGTAACACTTTCTTGTTCTCTAAAAACCCTACCAGACTGAACATAGGGTCGAAACTTCATACATCGAATTTTGCCAAACTTTGTATGAAGGGTTTCTTTTTCCAAAAACTTCATTTTAAAAACATAGTTTTCTTTATCGAAAAACATATTGATGCTAAAGGTTTCGTTGGGCTCTAATCTATTGTTGGGATAAAATGCTCTGAGGTAGTAAAAGGCAGAGATAAGGTCTTGAGCATTATCAGAAATTTTAAAAGTCTCCTGTTTTTTATATTTGAGGTCATTGACATGTGCCAAATTTTGATTGTGATCAAAATTAATTTCTAA
>JABGSU010000120.1 GCA_018647605.1 Flavobacteriaceae bacterium
AAGGAGCTATAATTTCCTTAAAAAAATAAGCAAGGATGGCCCTATCATCTTCCAAGGTAGGGGATCCTTTTTTTGCATAAGATGATGTGAATTTGTTTAGAAAGGTTGACAGATTTTCTGACAATATAATTTTGTCTGGGTTCAATAGCAGTAATTATCCCTGCACCCGATTCGATTTGAAATGTAACCTTGTCTCCAACAGCAACTGGATTGGTGCTTTTAATTCCATGAATTCGGAATTTACCTTTGATCCTGCAATCGTAAAATTGCCCCTCAGATTTGACGCGGTAATGGCTTCCTGTAGAACAATAAACAACCCCTTTTTTAATCATTGATACAAAGAAACAACAATTTATTTTTTCCTCACTTCCAAAGAATCCAAGCAGGGGGAATTGCTATCTTTGTAAAAAAAGAATTAATGACCAAAAAAGTAATTTTGATGATTTTAGACGGTTGGGGTTTTGCTCCCAATCCTGAGGTTTCTGCAGTTGATTTAGCCCAAACACCAACAATCGACGGTTTGTATGAAAAATACGCACATGCAGCTCTTTTAACCGACGGTGAAAATGTAGGTCTTCCCGATGGTCAAATGGGAAATAGCGAGGTGGGGCACATGAATCTTGGGGCTGGAAGAATTGTTTATCAAGACTTGGTCAAAATTTCCAAAGCGATTGAGGATAAAAGTGTTGAGGAAAATCCTGTATTGGTCGATGCTTTTGAATACGCCCAAAACGAGAATAAAAATATACACTTTTTGGGACTGCTTTCCGATGGGGGAGTTCACGCTCATTTGGATCATTTGGACGGCCTTTTGGACATGACAAAAAAATATAACTGCCCAGGAGTATTTGTTCATGGTTTTACCGATGGACGAGATGTTGACCCCAAATCGGGGGTGGGCTACGTCCAAAAACTATTGTCTAAACTGGATGACGTTGGTGGAAAATTAGCTTCACTTACAGGACGATACTTCGCTATGGATCGGGATAAAAGATGGGAGCGGGTTAAGAAAGCTTATGACTCTCTTGTTCACGGTCAGGGTACTTTGACTCAAAACCTTGTAACAAGTATTAAAGACAGTTACGAATCTGGAGTCACAGACGAATTTATCGAACCTCTTATTGTCACAAATGAACAAAATCAGCCACTCACCAAAATTGTTGAGGGTGATGTGGTCATTTTTTTCAATTACCGAACGGACCGTGGGAGACAATTGACCCAGGCCCTATCTCAAACAGCTTTTCCCGATCAGGACATGTCACCGCTCGATTTGAATTATGTGACCCTCACGAATTACGATAAAACATTTAAAAATATAAATGTTGTTTTTGAAAAAGACAACCTGATGGACACCTTGGGAGAAACGCTTTCCAATGCAGGAAAATCTCAAATTCGAATTGCTGAAACCGAAAAATACCCCCATGTCACTTTCTTTTTTAACGGAGGTCGAGAAGAACCTTTTGAGGGTGAGGAACGGATTATGTGCCCTTCTCCAAAGGTAGCCACCTATGACCTTCAACCCGAAATGAGCGCCTTTGATGTTAGAGATGCCATCTTACCGAAAATCAAAGAAGAGCATCCGGATTTTATCTGCTTGAATTTTGCAAATCCCGATATGGTTGGCCATACAGGTGATTTACAAGCAGCCACTAAAGCTTGTGAAACTGTTGATCAATGTGCAGGGACAATTATTGATGCTGCTTTAGAAAATGAATACAAAATCATCGTTATTGCGGATCACGGAAATTGTGAGACTATGGTCAATGCCGATGGTTCCCCGAATACAGCTCACACTACAAATCCCGTTCCTTTGATCTTGGTAGACAAAGACATTACCCCTATTAAAGATGGGGTATTGGGAGACATTGCCCCGACCATTTTAAAATTAATGTCGGTTGAAATTCCTAAAGCAATGACTGGTACTCCTTTGGTTTAAATAGCAATCCAAAACCCCTGAATTATGAAAATAAGCTTAATGATCATACTGAGTGTTATCGTTTTGAGTTGCGGCACCAGCCCACAAAATCCTTTAATAACAAAACCCGTTGAGGCTACTAGTGGTGGATTGATTCTATTGGGTGCCATCAACTTGGCCAATCTACAATCTTCAACCTTGACCCCTTGGTTTAACAAAACCTATCACAGAATTACCGTTGATGATCAATGGGTAAAAAAAATAAAACCCTCTCTGAAAGGGGTACGAATTAAAATATTTATGGGGACTTGGTGTGACGATAGCCAGAGAGAGATACCTCATTTTTTTAAGTTACTGGATGCATTAGAATTTGATCAGTCCCAATTGGAAATGTATGCCATGAGTGAGGAAAAAACCACTCCAGAAAATTTTGAAAAAGGGTTGGATGTTTTTAATGTACCAACCATTATTTTTTTTAAAAATGGAGAGGAAATCAATAGATTTGTAGAGTTCCCTGTAAATAGTCTTGAATCTGATGTCGCAAAAATCATTAGAGGAGAAATCTACACCCATTCTTATGAGTAATCCATGTTAAGTATCAAAAGTTTAGAAGAAATAGAATTGATGCGTGAAAGCGCATTGATTGTATCCCAAACCTTAGGCATGTTGGCCAAGGAAATTCAACCTGGGGTAAACACCCTACATTTAGACCAACTGGCAGAAAATTTTATCCGTGATCATCAGGCAGAACCTGGATTTCTCGGTTTATATGACTTTCCCAACACCCTTTGTGTAAGTCCCAACGAACAAGTAGTACACGGTATTCCCAACAAGAATCCACTAGTGGAAGGAGATATTTTATCAGTGGACTGTGGCGTTCTTAAAAATGGATTTTACGGAGATCATGCCTATACTTTTCAAGTAGGAGAAGTGGCTGAAGAAACCCAGAAACTATTGGAAGTAACCAAAAAATCGTTGTATATTGGAATAGAGGCTTTTTGTCAAGGCAATCGCGTGGGAGATTTGGGTCATGCTATACAAAGTTATTCAGAATCTTTTGGATATGGAGTAGTAAGAGAACTGGTAGGGCATGGACTGGGCAAGGAGATGCACGAAGCTCCCGAAATCCCAAACTATGGCAAAAGAGGAAGGGGTAAAAAATTCCTCAACGGCATGGTCATAGCCATTGAACCCATGATCAACCAAGGCACAAAAAACATTAGACATTTCAACGATGGTTGGACCATAAAAACCGCAGATAATTTACCGAGTGCTCATTTCGAACACAACGTGGCATTGATCGATGGAAAACCACAATTACTCTCCACCTTCAATTTTATTTATGAAGCATTGGGCATTAAATCTGACGAAGAAGTACCTTTTAAAAAAGTTACCCTTTAAACATGAAGTGGATCCTTCGCTTTTTCTCTCGATCTTTTTTAATTCGGATGAGTCTATTTTTTCAACCCCTATTACGTCTCTATTATAGGGGAAGTAGATTCGTTGATCCTATTGACGGTTCTCGTTATCGAAAGTTTCTACCTTATGGGTATGGAAAGCAATTGCGAACCAATGCCCTTTGTCCCGGTACCCTCTCACTTGAACGTCATCGATTACTTTGGCTTTACTTAGATAGAAAAACAACGTTTTTAAAGCAGAGCCTAAAAGTGTTGCATGTAGCTCCTGAACAGGTTTTTTATCAGAAATTCAAGCAGTTTCAACACTGGGATTATACGACAACCGACCTCTATTCCCCTCTGGCAGATGTGGTCGCAGACATTCACAATTTACCCTTTGAAGATCAAAGTTTTGACTTGATCCTCTGCAATCATGTATTAGAACACATATCCGATGACCGTAAAGCCATGATTGAATTGTATCGTGTTTTGAAAAAAGGAGGAACACTTATTGCTCAAGTTCCTATTGATGAAAATCGTCAAATTACTTTCGAAGATAATAGCATCACTGATCCAAGCGAACGCACTCAGGTTTTTGGACAATACGACCACCTCAGGATTTATGGACAAGACTATTATCAAAGGTTAGCGTCTGTTGGTTTTTCTGTTGAACGTATTTTCCTACAAGAGGATTTGACTCAAGAGGAGGCTATACGCTATGCCCTAACTCAAAAGGAGAAGATTCCTGTGATGCATAAATAAATTAAGTTACCTTCAATTTTCGTTCGATTATTTTATTAAAATATGGCTGCTACTTGGCTTTTCTGCTGCAACTTTGGCATGGGGATATTGCTCAATTCTTTCTATGACCCAAGTGTCGTTTTTACCATCTCCATTGGGAGTGATCGCCTGTGAAACATTTTTAGAAACTATTGCTGGGATGTTTCGCATCATCAATGAGAAAGCTTTGAATTCGGAAAAGTCCACAGTCTTTTTGGATTTAATTAAACCAGACAAAAGTGAGCTTGAACTCCCTCCGTCGAGAGGGTTTTCTGATAATTTACTTTCAATGGGAATCCATTGTTCTCCATCAAAACCTCCAATGGTAATGAGATCCAATGCGTTTTCTGGTGAAGGAGATCGCTCCAAAAGTTTATGAATGTTTGAAAAAGTATTCCAGGAGAGCATTACAAAACCTTTCCCTTTAGGGTTTCTTAATTCCCAAAAATAATTATCACTTACCGTCACAGTAGTGTCTTCAGATTGATTGATTCCGTAACCCTGATGATGATAGGCTACATCGAAATGATTGCTTCCAGAAAAGTCGGAAACGTGGATCGGCTGAAGCACATTATTATGTCTTAGTGGAAAGCTAAATTCGGATGCATCATAAAAACGAATAAAACCATCAACATGAGTATCGTGATCTGCTTTTTCCCAGTGGGTTCCCTTGGCGAAGGAGAGCGTCCCAGCATCTGAACCTCTTTCTGTGATTATTTTTCCTGACTCAAAGTAGAGGCTTCCTGATGCAATATGCATTTCATTTTTAGGAGCAATATAAACTTCCCCAAAAAGTGTCATTTGCGAAAAAGTAGAACAGGAGAATATGAAAAAACAGAACGCACCAAAAACACGAAAGTATTGTCGTATTATTCTAGGATATTGATAAGATTGGAAGGGTTAATTTAAAAAAAAAAGGAGTTTTACCAATTTTTTGAAGTCACTAAAATAAATTTATTCTTATCTGCCACCGTCCAAAGGGCCTCTAAATGTGGATTATTTTCTATCAATTCTTCTCCCATTTCAAGGGGCATGACCATCAGGGCAGTAGCCCAAGCATCGGCGGTCAAACAATCCGGTGCTTTTACAGATGTGCTGAGAATATTCGTCTTTTGGGCAGCGCCTGTATGGGGGTTGATAGAGTGAACATACCTTTCTCCCGTGGCGGGATCAAGTTTGTATTTTCGATAGTTACCAGAACTGGCTAGGGCTTGGTCACGCAAGAATATGGTTTGTATAAATTGGCGTTGTTCCAGTTGTCTAGGATCATCGATGGCAATTTTCCAAGACTCTTGTGTTTTAGGGCTTTTACCACTGGCGAAAATTTCTCCTCCTATTTCGACCATATAATCTACACTGCCCAATTCACGTAAGAAAAATCCCACAACATCAACCACATAACCTTTAGCTAAGGCATTAAAATCTATATAAATATCAGGAGATTCTTTTTTTAGAATACTATCCTTCCTGAGTTTTATTTTTTCCCAACCCGTTAATGTAAGGAGACTGTCTTTTTGTTGTGGCGTTATTTTCTCTACGGCCATTTCAGGCCCAAATCCGTAGGCATTGACAAGTGCTCCAACGGTAGGATCAAAATAACCCTCTGTAGCTTTCCAAACCTCGGTAGCTTTTTCAAAGACTACCTTAAAGTGATTATCCACCACCACAGTGGTGTCTCCCCGATTGATCATAGAAATATCTGATTGAGGCAAATAAGTAGAAAGCGATTTATTTAGCACATAAAATAGAGAATCAATTCCTTTTTGAACTTCCTGCTCGGATGCACTAGATAAATATTGAATATTGTATGAGGTTCCCAATGCAAATCCTTGTAAATTTTTGCCTTTTGTAGGAGTTTGGTTACATGAAAGCATGATCCAAATAAGGGTCAAACTACTCCATAATTTGAAGTCCATCAAAATTGACTGCATAGCTGTCGTTTTGGGTTAAAGGCAATTCATAGTCTTGGGCATTGGCAAAACCCACTCCAGCAAAATAGGTAGTGGCTTTGTATTTGATACCGTGCTCCTTAACTTGCTTCATCAATTGAATGTCAAAATCTTTGGGATTTTCGGGATATAAGCAACCTCTGACTACTATAAAATGAAGTTTTTTTTCCTTCAGACATACAAACTGAGGGTCTTTTTTGAGTTCAGAGTTTACTGACAGAAATTCAAAGCCTTCTTGGGCAAGATGATCTCCTACCTCTTTCATGGCTAGTTTATGAATATCCTTTGCCTGAAGCATTATCCCCCAAAGTCATCAAAACGAACATTCTCGGGTGGAATACCGAAGTCATCGGCCATTTTTTCTATAGCTTGGTTCATAAGTGGTGGCCCACAGAAATAAACTTCAATGTCCTCAGGGGCTTCGTGATGGTTGAGATAGTTGTCGATCACACATTGGTGAACAAACCCTTTGAAACCATCGCCTTTTCCGTCCAATCCATCTTTGACTTTCCAATTGTCTTCTTCCATGGGTTCGGACAGTGCTACATAAAACTTAAAGTTTTCAAAATCTTTTTCCAAAGCTCTAAAGTGATCCAAGTAGAAAAGCTCTCTTTTGGAACGTCCTCCATACCAGAAGGTGACCCTTCTTCCTGTTTTTAAAGTTCTAAATAGTTCATATAAATGGGATCGCATTGGAGCCATTCCAGCACCTCCGCCCACATAAAGCATTTCCGATTCGGAGTGATTTATAAAAAATTCTCCGTAAGGGCCCGATATGGTCACCTTATCACCTGGTTTCTTGGAGAAAATATAAGATGACGCAACTCCAGGGTTGACGTCCATCCAGTTATTTTTATTACGATCCCATGGTGGTGTAGCAATTCGTACATTGAGCATGATCTCACGCCCTTCACCAGGATAGGAGGCCATTGAGTAGGCACGCTCTACCGTTTCAGGGTTTTTCATTACGAGGGACCAAAGGTTAAACTTATCCCATTCTAACTTGAACTTATCGGGTTCACCAGGGTGTTCCTCTGGGTGGGAGGAAATATCCATGTCACTATATTTTACTTCACAATCGGGGATTTCAATTTGGATGTATCCACCCGCTTCATAGTCCATCTCCTCGGGTATTTCAACTACAAACTCTTTGATAAAAGAGGCTACATTCCAGTTTCTGACTACTGTAGCTTCCCATTTTTTGATACCAAATACTTCTTCAGGTACTTGGATGACCATGTTTTCTTTTACTTTGACTTGACATCCCAAACGCCATCCCTCAGCAATTTCTTTTCGGGTAAAATGAGGTACTTCGGTAGGAAGAATTTCTCCACCACCTTCAAGAACCTGACACTTGCACTGTATACAAGTCCCTCCACCTCCACAGGCAGAAGGTAAAAAAATCTTATTGTTTCCAAGCGTAGAAAGTAATGTACTTCCAGAAGAAACTTCAACATCATTTTCTCCATTGATAAATAGGCTTACTGGTCCAGAAGGCAATAGTTTTGCCTTGGCACCTAAAAGCATTCCCACCAATAGAAAGGTAACTACTAAAAAAACTACAATACTTGCAACAATAACTGAATAATCCATTTTTAATTTTCTATAATTTAATCCCCATAAAACTCATAAAACCCAACGCCATCAAACCTGTTATAATGAAGGTTATACCGAGCCCTCTCAAAGGTGCTGGTACATTAGAATAAATAATTTTTTCTCTAATGGCAGCAATGGCCAAAATAGCCAATAACCAACCTACACCAGACCCCAGACCGTAAACAGCGGATTCCGTAACACTAGAGAAGTCTTTTTGTTGCATAAATAACGACCCACCCAAAATGGCACAGTTCACCGCAATCAAAGGTAGAAAGATACCTAAAGCTCCATACAAAGCAGGAGCAAACTTTTCAACTATCATTTCTACCAATTGGACCATGGAGGCAATCACGGCAATAAACATGATAAAACTCAAAAAGCTTAAATCAATTTCAGCATAAGAAGGGTCAAGCCATTGCAGAGCTCCAGGACGCAATAAATAGGTATCCAACAAAAAGTTGATCGGAACCGTAATAGCCAACACAAAAATTACAGCAAAGCCAAGGCCAACAGCTGTTTTTACTGTTTTAGATACTGCCAAATAAGAACACATCCCTAAAAAATAGGCGAAAATCATGTTCTCTATAAAAATACTTTTTACAAATAAGTTTAAATATCCTTCCATGATCTAGTTCTTTTCTATGAGTTTACGATTACGTGCACGTTGGATCCAGATAAAAATCCCAACGGTTATCAATGCCATAGGAGATAACAACATCAAACCGTTGTTTTCATATCCCATTTCATAAAATGCATCGGGAATTACTTGATAACCAAATAGTTTTCCTGATCCAAAAAGCTCTCTAAAGAACGCTACTATAATGAGTATAAATCCGTAACCAGCAGCGTTTCCTATTCCATCTAAGAAAGACTTCCAAACCCCGTTACCGAGCGCAAAGGCTTCTAATCTACCCATTACGATACAGTTGGTGATGATCAATCCAATAAAAATAGAAAGCTCTTTACTCACATCATAAGCATAGGCTCTTAGGATTTGATCTACTAAAATTACCATGGAAGCAACCACTACCAATTGGACAATGATTCGTATTCTATTTGGAATTAAATTCCTCAAAAGAGAGATGATGAAGTTACTAGCACCCATTACTGCTACCACAGATAAACTCATCACCAAAGCAGGTTTGAGTTGAACGGTAATTGCCAGTGCGGAACAAATTCCCAGAACCTGAACGGTAATAGGGTTGTTATCATCCAAAGGATCAGTCAATAGGGCCCTGTTCTTTTTGGAGAATAATGGCTCTGATTCCTTATTGAGGAATAAAACTATTGGTTTTTTTGGGCTTTCTGCTTCTTTATTTGCCATAGTGAATTAATTTATTGAGGCGACTGCATTTTTTTCATTTTCAAAATAAGGGATATAGTGGGCTAATCGTTCCTTGATCATGTCAGTGACACCGTCTCCAGTAATGGTAGCGCCTGAAATGGCATCAACTTCATGATCGTCTTTGTCAGTGTCTTTTGGATCATTATTTGTTTTGGAAACTTTGATACCCACCAATTGGCCAGAGGTGTCAAATACTTTTTCTTCTTTGAATCGATCCATAAACCATTGTTGTGTAATCTCAGCTCCAAGTCCAGCGGTTTCTCCTTTATGATCAAACACCGCTCCTTGAATGGTGTTGATATCTGACTTAAGCGCAATGTAGCCCCAAATAGCATCCCACAATCCAGAACCCCGTAAAGGGATGATGTAATAGCTCATGTCATCTACGACTGCCTTATAAAGCGGGAAGCGTTGCTCTTTCGCAGGTTTTTTAATTTCATTATTCAATTTCAACTGGAAAGCGTCTACTGTTTCATCCGTATTACCCAAATGATCTAAAGCTAAGGTTCCTGTGATGTATTGCTTGTATAAGGTTTCAGCTTGCTCTCTATCGGTTTGTATTCCGATGGTAGAAAGAATATTTTGCATCTTTTCCTTTCGAACATTGTCGGCCTGAAAAGATTTTAGTGAGCTAGCAGTAAAAGCCAAGGTGGAGGCGACCACCAATACCATTAAGGTGGCAAAAATAAAAGTATATCCGTTGCTGTCTCTGTTCATGACTAAGTTGTTTTAAGGGCATTAGCCCATCTTTTTTTACGTTTTGAGATATTTCCTTGGACTACATAGTGATCAATGGTAGGAGCAAAAACATTCATTAATAATATGGCCAACATAACGCCTTCAGGATAGGCAGGGTTGAAAACCCTAATCAATATACAAAACACACCAACGAGTATTCCATATACCCACTTACCTTTATTGGTTTGTGCGGCAGAAACAGGATCGGTTGCCATAAAGACAACACCAAAAGCGAAACCACCTACAACTAGGTGGTTGACCCATGAAAAACTCATCAATGCATTAGCTCCCCACAGATTAAATAAAAAGCCTACAAAAGCAGCTCCGAGAACACTCCCTATCATGATTCTCCAACTTCCTACTCCTGTAGCAATCAATATCAAAGCACCAATGACAACGAACAAGGCAGAGGTTTCTGCTATGGATCCGGGAATAGATCCCTGAAACATTTCAAAAAAACTGTAATTTACATTGCCTCCAGCAGCCAAAGTTCCCAAAATAGTCTCTCCAGAGACACCATCAATAGTTGACGCTTCAGATACCCATACTTTGTTTCCTGACATATAGGTAGGATAGGCAAAGAAGGCAAAGGCTCTTGCCGTCAAAGCCGGGTTTAAAATATTCATTCCCGTTCCGCCAAAAGCTTCTTTTGCAATCAATACTGCAAAAGCAACGGAAATGGCAACCATCCACAAAGGAATGTCAACAGGCATAATCATAGGTATCAACAATCCCGTTACCAAATAGCCTTCGTTGACCTCGTGACCCCGATATACGGCAAAAATAAATTCGATGGTCAGTCCTACCACATAAGACACAATGATCATGGGGACGATTTTCCATGATCCATGAATAAAGGCGTCCAAAAAGGTAAAGGCCTCACCGGTTTGAGTATAATACTGATATCCTGTGTTGTAAATCCCATAAATTAGGGCGGGCATTAATGCAATAATGACCGTTACCATGGTTCTTTTCAAGTCTACGGCATCCCGAATGTGCGCACCAGTATGGGTGGTATGGTTGGGTACAAAAAGAAAAGTGTCAAATGCATTGATCGCCGGAGCGTACTTTTCCCATTTCTGACCTTTTGCAAAGGGTCTCTTTAATTCATCTAATTTTCTCCTCAAAAAACTCATACTGTAAAATTTATCCTACTTCTTTTATCATTAATTCAATTCCTTCTCTGATGATTTCCTGAGCCTCAATTTTAGAGGTATTGGCATAGTCTATCAATCCAAAGTCTTCAGGTATAACCTCATAAATTCCGAGTGCTTCCATTTTTTCAATATCTCCAGCCATACAAGCCTTTAGTAACTGCATAGGGTAAATGTCCATGGGAAAAACCTTTTCCATTTCGCCAGTAACGACAAAAGCACGCTCTTCTCCATTCATATTGGTATCCACACTATATCCTTGGTTCCCCATCAACCACGAAAGTGAAGTCTTGGACAAACTCGGGATTTTGTTATCCATAAAGGGTAACCAACCAAACATTCTGTAATGATTTCCTTCGGGGATAATTGTAAATAGATTGTTATAAAAATCTAAGTGACCGTCTGACGCTTCTGCCTTACCCGTTAAAACATCACCATTGATAAAACGATTTTGTTGGGTATTGTCAAAGCCTGAAATATCGGTGATAGAGCTAATTTGAGCTCCGATAGTAGTTTTTACATATTGAGGCTGCAAAACAGATTCTCCAGCAACAGCAACTGTACGTTGAGCACTAAATTGTCCAGAAGAAAAAAGCTTTCCAATGTTAACAACATCTTCTGGCCGAACCTCCCAAACTTTTTCACCCATATTAAGGGGATTATTTTTGTGTATCTGTACACTGACATTTCCAGCAGGATGAGGACCTTTGATCGGTAACAAATCTACCCCTTTTATGTTTTGGAAAAAACCTGAAAAAGTTGCATCTACTGACAAGCTAACTGGATCATCTACCAAAAAATTTAAGACATCAATCCCTTTTTGAAAGTCTTCTTTGTGATTTTTTAGCAAAAACTCAAAATCAACATCCAAAGGGGCTGATGCATAAGTAGAAATATAAATGGATTTTGGTATAACGTCTGGATCAGCCATCACGCCATAAGGTCTTTGCTTTATAAAAGGCCAAGCCCCAGTTTTAAGCAAAATATCCGTTACACTTTTTTTATCTAGAGATTTGAAAGCAGGAATTTTGTGACTGAGCTTTTCTCCTTCATCTTTCTCTATTATAATTTTTAATATTTTTCTTTTCGCTCCTCTCCTTACTTCCTTAACCAAACCAGAAACGGGAGAAACAAATACAATTCGTGGGTCTTTCTTAACATGAAAAACTGGAGCACCCTCTGCAATCTTCTCTCCTTCTTTAACCATTAAGCTAGGAAGGGTACCAAAAAAATTATCGGGTTTTAGAGCGAAGGTTTTTGAAGGGCTGGCGTCTGATAAAATTTTCTCAGCCTGACCTTTCAAATTAATTGATGCACCCCTGTGGATGCGAATGCCTGCGGACATATATGAAAGTTTCTAAAATCAGACAAATTTACTAATAAAGCCTCACCTCCTAAAATTAATAATTGGCAAAGTTTTGTAATTTATAAGCATTCTAAATAGTCGTTTAACTTTTTACTAATGCGGGCTGACAATGATCCCCCAAATGCATTTAAATTCATAATTTTACGGTATGCTTAAAAATTATTGGGTTAAACATTTTGTTATTCTAGGTTATTGCTTTCAAATCCTTTGGGGGCAAAACCCACAGGAAACTGATCAACCTCAATTTATTAAATCGATTGTATTCAAAAACCAATCTACCGAAATTCAGTTTCCTATGGTCAAACTGGGTGAGTCTTTTCACCTACACTTCGATGACCTTAACGGAGATGAAAGAAATTATTACTACAGGATAAAGTATTTTAATCACGACTGGACCCCTTCAAATTTATTTCAGAATGAGTACCTGAAGGGTTTTAACAATTTAAGAATCGAAAATTATCAAACTTCATTTAATACGCTTCAACCATACACCCATTATCAATTGGATTTACCCAATAATCAGACACAATTTTTAATCTCTGGAAATTATTTATTGGAAATTTTCGATGAATCAGATGAAATGGTTTTTTCAAGAAGATTTTTGATTTACGAGAATCTATCGACCGTCGAGGCATCCGTTTTTAGAACCCGTGATCTGGAGTTTTACCAAACCCATCAAAGTGTACAGTTTTCCATCAATCCCCTCAAAGGAGCATATTTTCGTGATCCGCAAAATCAAATCCATGTTAGTATTATCCAAAACGATCAATGGAATACTGCTTTAAACAATTTAAAACCTCAATACAACAACGGAAGTCGTTTGGAGTACCGTTATGATACAGAAAGCCGATTTGAAGGAGGGAATGAATATCTGTTTTTTGACAGTAAAGGCATCCAAATCACCAGTGCCAATGTCAGCTATGTAGAGCTCAATCGTCTATACGAAACCTATCTCACTCCTAATTTTCTCCGCAGGGGATACCCCTATAGTTTCACCCAAGATATCAATGGAGATTTCATTGTTCGAACCCTTCAAGGATCAGAGAACGGAGACATCGAGGCCGATTACAGCTGGGTGCACTTTAGTTTGTCTGCTCCAGTGTTATTGGAAGATCAAGAAATTTATATATATGGTAAATTCAATAATTACCAATTGAACGAAGAAAATAAAATGTACTACAATCCTTCCCTTGAGATTTATGAAGGGGTAGTGCTTCTTAAACAAGGGATTTACAACTACAAATATGTGGCCAAAACACCAGAGTACAATTTATACAATGCCATATGTGGATCTCATGCCTTGACGGAAAATCGTTATTTGATTTTGGTTTACTACAGGTTTTTTGGAAATCAGTACGATTCCTTAATCGGAATAGAAGAAACCTCCTCTTTTGAAGTTATTGATTAATAAAGAGTTATTTGACTTTAATAGTTGATTATAAAAGCTATTTTGGCTATATTGGCTAATATCTTATAGTTTACAAATGATTCAGCAGGTAACAAGAGGGATTAAAATTTCAGTAGAAACAAAGTATGAGGGAAGCTTTCTCAAAGAAAATGTTTTAAACTATGCTTTTACATATGAGATCGAAATTGAAAACCAAAGTAAAAGTGCTGTTCAATTGCTTACCCGCCATTGGAAAATCATTGAAGCTTTGAACAAAATCCAATATGTGAATGGCAATGGAGTGATTGGTAAAAAACCCGTCATCAATCCAGGAGAAGTTCATAAATATAAATCTGGCTGCTTGCTTTCCTCAGCTGTAGGTGCGATGAAAGGAGCCTATATCATGATCGATTTTTCCTCTACCAAAAAATTCAATGCAGAAATTCCTCCCTTTAAACTCACTGCCCCCTTTGTGTTGAACTAGTTGACAGGACAATAAACTAACTTTTTAGTCTCAAAAAACGGTTCATTAAAATATTCGCTTAAATCAATTACTTCAGCATTATTGAATGCCGAAAGTTCCTCAGTCAAATCTCCTCCTTTTAGACATAAAAAACCATTTTTTATGGCTTGTTTATGGTTTTTAGAAATCTTATCCACTGACCAGTGCATAAGTGTTTCCATAGGAGCTACCGCTCTACAAACAACGAAATCAACAATTAAATCCAAATCCTCCATTCTTTGATGATAGGTATTAACATTGTTCAATTCAAGGGTGTCTTTGACCGAGTTAATTACCTTAATTTTCTTTCCTGTGCTGTCCACCAAATGAAAATCCACCTCAGGAAATAAAATGGCCAGTGGTATTCCAGGAAAACCTCCTCCTGTTCCTACATCCATAATTTTACTTCCTGACTTGATTGTAAGGAATTTTGCAATAGATAACGAGTGTAGTACATGGTGCAGATAAAAATAATCCATGTCTTTCCTTGAAATAACATTAATCCGCTCATTCCATTCTTTGTATAGTAAGAACATGGATTCTAGTTGCTTTTTTTGGAGTTTATTTAAATTTGGGAAGTAATCGAAAATAAAATTCAAGTCAGTTTTTTGTTAAAAATAGAGAGAATGGTATAAAAATCAATAATTTTACTTCAATAACAAAAATTATGTCTAAAAAAATAATTCCTAGTTTTTCCCGAAAAGAGTCCCGAGAATTTTTTCAAACCCTTAATAAAAGGGTCAATCAGTACTTCAAAGAAAACAATGTGGCCAAAACAGGCAATTGGAAATTGTATTTGAAAACAGTGATCATGTTTACACTTCTGATCGCTCCTTTTGTATTGATCCTCTCCTTAAACATCAGCGATTGGTATAAACTTCTGTTCGCAGTAGTGGTTGGCGTGGGTATGGCGGGAGTAGGAATGAATGTTATGCACGATGGCAATCATGGTTCTTTTTCCAAATACCCGTGGATCAACAAACTAATGGGCAGTAGCATCTATATTTTGGCAGGAAATGTTTTCAACTGGAAGGTCCAACACAATGTTTTACACCACACTTATACCAATATCAAAGACCACGATGAAGACCTTGAGGCTGGAGTGGTTTTACGTTTTTCAAAACACGCAGAATGGAAACCCCACCACCGTTTCCAGCACCTGTACTTCATATTACTGTATGGTTTACTAACCCTTAAATGGGCAATTATTTCCGACTTTGTCAGACTAATGCGATACCAAAAAAATAATTTATCATATGCCAACAGTAAAAGTCATTCTACTCAATGGGTAGGATTAATCATTTCTAAAATCGTGTATTTTTCTATATGGATTGTGTTACCCATTTTCGTTTTCAATATTTTGTGGTGGAAAGTACTTATTGGATTTTTGGTTATGCACTATACTGCAGGATTGATTCTAAGTTTGGTCTTCCAATTGGCTCACGTCATTGGTGAAGCCGATATGCCTTTACCTGACATGAAAACGGGTAGTATGAAAAACTCTTGGGCTGTTCACCAACTCAAAACCACCGTTAATTTTGCCAATAGAAACAAAATTGTCAATTGGTTTACAGGAGGCTTGAATCACCAAATCGAACATCATATATTCCCTCACATTTCTCATGTTCATTATACCAAGATATCGGAAATTGTTAAAAAAACTGCGAGAGAATTTAATTTACCTTACAACGAATACGAAACGACAAGAAGTGCTATATTTTTTCATTTTAAATTTTTAAAACAAATGGGCATGCAGCCTATTTACGTTCAATCATAAGTTTATTTCTTTTTAATGTTATCAAATCGAATCAACAGTCTACCTGCTTCGGCTACATTAGCTATGGCAGCAAAAGCAAGGGAGTTAAAAAATGAAGGTATTGACATCATCGGACTCAGTTTGGGAGAACCCGACTTCAATACCCCCGAATTTATTAAAGATGCTGCCATTCAGGCCGTAAAAGACAATTACAACTCCTATTCTCCCGTAGATGGTTATGCCGACCTCAAAACTGCTATATGCGAAAAATTTAAGCGCGATAACGGATTGGACTATAAAGCATCACAGGTTGTTGTTTCTACAGGAGCAAAACAATCCATTGCCAATGTATGTATGGTATTACTCAATCCAGACGATGAAGTTTTGTTACCTGCTCCCTACTGGGTTAGTTATTCAGCCATTGCAACTTTAGCAGAAGCCAAATCGATCATCATCCCTTCATCGATCGAGAATGATTTTAAAATTACTCCAGAAGAACTAGAAGCTGCCATTACCCCCAAAACCAAGTTGGTGATGTTCAATTCACCCAATAATCCTAGTGGAACGATCTATACCGAAGAAGAGTACAGGGCCTTAGGAAAAGTACTTCAAAAGTATCCAGACATTTACATTCTGTCCGATGAAATTTACGAACACATTAATTATGGTACGCCACATTTTAGTATTGCTGCCATTCCTGAATTATATGACAGAACCATCACCGTTAATGGAGTAGCCAAAGCTTTTGCCATGACTGGATGGAGAATTGGTTATATCGGTGCTCCAGAATGGATCGCAAAAGCTTGTAACAAAATGCAAGGGCAAATAACCTCTGGTGCAAACTGTATTGCTCAGCGGGCTACTATTGCAGCCGTATCTGCCCCCACCAGTCAAATTCAATATATGGTGGACGAGTTCAATGTCAGAAGAGGTCTTATATTGAATTTACTCAATGAAATTACTGGTTTCAAACTGAATGAACCTAAAGGAGCTTTTTATGTATTTCCTGATGTGTCCTACTATTTTGGTAAAACTATCAAAGGTAAAACCATCGAAAATGCAAATGACTTTGCTTTGTTCCTTCTGGAAGAAGCACATGTAGCAACAGTAACAGGTGAAGCCTTTGGAAACCCAGACTGTATTCGAATTTCTTATGCCGCCTCACAAGAGGAAATCAAAATGGCGATTGAAAGAATTAAAAATGCTTTAAGCTAAAAAGAGCCTCCAGTTGGAGGCTCTTTTTTTATCCATTGATCACCTTTTCCTGGTGATTAATTGATTCCTGATGAATGGCTTTAAAGATACGAGTGATAAAATCTTCACTTAATCCTCTTTCACTTCCCTCAGCCTGCATTGTGTCTAAAATTTCATTCCATCGCTTGTTTTGTAAAACAGCAACGTTATTCTCTTTTTTGAGTTGGCCGATAGACTCTGCTACTTTCATTCGTTTACCCAAAGCATCCAAAATGGCCTGGTCACTTACGTCAATTTGCTCGCGGAAGGTTTCCAATTCGGTTTGGTAACTTTCCTCATCGGTCGTTTTTTTACGGATTTTCAAATCATCCATGATTTCTACCAAACGAGAGGGTGTTACTTGTTGTTTTGCGTCACTCCATGCATTGTCTGGATCCCAGTGAGTTTCAATCATCAATCCATCAAAATTCAAATCTAAAGCTCTTTGACTGAGATCAAAAATTAAATCTCTGCGACCCGCTATATGTGAAGGATCACAGATCAATGGAATATCAGGGTATTTGTTTTGGAATTCCACTGCAATTTGCCATTCAGGATTGTTTCGGTATTTGGATTTATCATAAGTGGAAAATCCTCGGTGGATTACTCCCAATTTTTTGATGTCTGCAGCATAGAGTCTTTCCAATCCACCCATCCATAACGCCAAATCGGGGTTAACTGGATTTTTAACCAAAACAATTTTATCGGTACCCTCCAATGCATCGGCGATTTCTTGAATAATAAATGGGCTCACCGTTGATCGTGCTCCAATCCATAAAATATCTATATCTGCCTCAAGCGCCAATTTAACATGGTCTTTATTGGCCACCTCAGTTGAAGTTAGCAGTCCCGTTTGCTCTTTTACTTTTTTAAGCCAGTCCAACCCAATGGCTCCTACGCCTTCAAACATGCCAGGACGGGTTCTAGGCTTCCAAATTCCAGCACGGTAAACCGTTACATCAGTATCTTTAAGTTCGTGT
>JABGSU010000121.1 GCA_018647605.1 Flavobacteriaceae bacterium
AGAGAATAGTTAACCCTAGCCAGAAAGGACTCCAACTTTTCGTTGGAAATTCCGCTGTCAGTATTTTGAATCCCTGCCAATGACAATTCTTTATAGTTGGTAGAGTTAGAGAAGAAATCACTAGCTGTTGCTTCTCTGAAGCTCATTTCGAAAGACTGCTGCTCATGGACTAAATCAGCTTGAAATGCGTGATCAGGATTATTATTCTTATAGGATAGTCTATTGGTATTCTGTAAACGCAGTGCTTGTTGATCTTTAACTACTGCTTCAGTAGGTCCATTAATACCGTGTGCATATTTGCTGTTAGTAAAATCAATTTTTTCAACTCCAGCAGAGATATTCAATGTAATATTATCGGTAATGTTATAATTAGCGTAAATACTTGAAATCAATTGATCTGAAATATTTTCTACCGAATTATTTTCTGGTACTAAAAGAGGCATATTTGAACCATTACCAACTCCAGAAACTAGTGGGATAGAATTGTATTCACCATTTGAATCTCGTGGTGGGGTATTCATATCCCAAGCAATACCAGTGGCTAAATTAACTCTTGCTCCAGTATTCTCAGAACGACTTACAAAATTATTAATCCCTACTTTAAGTTTATCATTAAGTTTAGCGTTGATATTAGCTCTTAAATTTAATCGATTAAAATCCTGATTGATAACTGTAGCCTTAGCTTTGTATGTGTTTGCAGAAATGTAATAATCTACGTCTTCAGAACCACCGCTAGCTGAAATAACAATATTAGAGAAGGGAGCGCTTCTGAAGAAATAGTCTTGCCAGTTTACTCCTGCTCCAGCTCTCAATGCAGCAATCCTCGCAGCATCAATAGTAGCTGGTTTTCCTGGTGCAGCATCTCTTAAATTTACTCCTTCAGCAAATTCAGCAGGAGTCATAACAGGAATATGCTGCACAACCTGAGAAGTCCCAAAAAAGGAATCAACTTGAATTTTAGCTTTGCCTTTTTTACCCGATTTAGTAGTAATAAGGACAACCCCATTGGCCCCTCTATTACCATAAATGGCTGTAGCGGAAGCGTCTTTTAAAACTTCCATCGAGCTTATATCGCTAGCGTTAATGTTATTGATATTACCAATTACAAGGCCATCCACAACATATAGTGGATTGTTGTTTCCAGTAATTGAGTTCGCTCCTCGAATTCTGATCTTATATCCCGCTCCTGGAGCACCACTGGTTTGCGTTACAGCAACTCCAGCAGCTCTAGCTTGTAGGGCTTGATCAACTCTAATAAGAGGTTGACTCTCAAAGTCTTCCGAACTTATAGAGGAAATGGAACCTGTCAAGTCACTCTTTTTGACTTGTGAACCATAACCTGTAACAACGATCTCATCTAATGCTGATACTGATTCATTCATGGAAATAGACAGATTGTTTTGACCTGAAACTGGAATGATCTGAGATTCAAAACCAATGAAACTGACTTTTAATTCAGCATCGGAAGGTACACTTATTGTAAAGTTCCCATCGAAATCTGATACGGTTCCATTTTGTTGATTGTTGTTATCCAAAATAGTTACCCCTGGAATGGGTTGGCCTTCAGCGTCAACAACTGTTCCTGAAACACTAGTCTGAGCAAACAATGTGACAGTGCACATTATTAATATAGTGAACAGAAAAAGTCTGATTTTAAAATTTTTCATACTTGGTTTGTTTAATTAATTTAGATTTTGAATATTGATTACAAATTAAGGTTTTTTTAACAGAAGTTAACGGGAAAATATGCTTTTTAAATAGGGTCAAATGATTAAAATTCTAATTTCATGAAAATTAATATGATTCATTTTTTACCAATAATCTTAACATTTATTATCCTATTTTAGGATTTAATTCAAACGCTTTTCTGAAGGATTTTCTTTGCATATTCACTTGGCAGAGTTCCAAATTGTTTCTTAAAGCAGGTTCTAAAATATTTTGGGTCTGAAAATCCAACCATATAAATTATTTCTGAAATAGAATACCTTCTGGATTTAATAAGTTTTGCAGCATTATTAATACGAATAGTTCATATAAACTCAGAGCTGGATTTTCCAGTAATGGACTTAATTTTTAAAAACAATGTGGATGTACTCATTCCTATATCAATAGCAAAACCAACAATTAGAGCAGAAAATATCGATTTAAATTAAAAGCCTAGTGATTTCTATAATTTTGGAGCGCTTTCTACTTTTGGAGATAAAAATTTTTATTTAAAGATCGCTGCTCTGATATAAAAATTGAAGTTGAAGTTATTTATATTTGGTTAAAAATCACTCACTGTTTACTAAAGTAAGTATATCAGTTTCTTTTATGTAGCAGGTTAATTTTTTTCAACATTATTTATAATCATCGAATCTATTTTTCATTGAAAGCCAAAATAATTATTCTTATAATTTTATCCCTTTTGACTTTCAAATGTGAGGAAAAAGTTAACTATTCGCCAGAAATAGAGTTAAATTTAAATGAACAAAAAACGACCAATAAAAACATTTACTTAGACACCAATGAAGTAACTATTAAATGTCCAGAAGCTAAAATTGGAGAAAAAGGATCAGTTAATGGAAAAGAATACAAAGTGGTGGATGAGGAAGAGTTAAGGCAAATTATTACAAAAGCTCAGGATATTAGCTGTGTCTGCACCTCTCAAATAAAGAACATGAACTATTTATTTGAAAACAATGAATCCTTTAATCAGAATATAGCCAGCTGGGATACTTCTTTAGTGACTGAAATGAGGAGAATGTTTTTTAATGCCCTTTCCTTTAATAGGGATATAGGCTATTGGGATACTTCTAACGTTACAGATATGCGTGGGATGTTTACTTCTGCCTTTTCATTCAATCAAGATATCGGTCGATGGAATACCTCCAGTGTTACTTTAATGAGCAGTATGTTTGAATTTGCAGAATCTTTTGATCAAGATATATCGCAATGGTGTGTTGCTAAAATTTCCAAAGCAGCGGAACACTTCTCAGTAAGTTCTCCACTCTCGGACAACAATCATCCCATATGGGGAACTTGCCCATTAAATAAAACTTTAAAGGGACTCAGATTAGCCACTGAGATAAACCAAAATAGCTCTGGCTATTGAAAAGTAAACTTACCCTCACTCAGTTCTACTTCAATGTAATCTTCTGTGGTACTAATTATATTTACAGGTCCTTCAAAACTTACTTCTCTCAGGTTGCTCCCCTTGAGTTTAAGTGTAGTTCCCTTTGTAATTAATGTTCCCTTTAAACCATTAAAATGAATCGATATTGGATTTTCAGACTCAAATCCATTACCATTATTTAAAAAACTTGTTCCCGATTTTACAAAAAAGGAAGAAATATCATTATTAATTTTCCTGGTCCAGCAAAGTTTACCTGCAAAAGAAATATCATCAAAGCTTACAAGATTGTTATCGGCAGTTACGATATAATCAGTAATGTTTCTTTTTGTGAATTTGATTCCATAAAAATCTTCTGAATCCAATTTTTCAAAAATTGGTTTTTCTACAATATGGTTATGCGGAAAAATAAGTGTAGTCAAAGATTTTTCACCTTCATTATCTGTCAAATACACTGACTCTAAACGATTGTGTTCTGGATATCCTGGATAACGGTCTTGAACAGCCGATTGAGACTTTTCTATATTGACAGCATCTGGTGGGGAAACATAATAGAAAGTGACCATTCCAGCTGGTACAGATTGATAATGATCTATTGGGGTGGTATACTCTCGTAAAGTTTCTGTGATGATGACGTTATTTTGACTTGCAGGGTGGAGATAGTTTTTTATGTTATCTCCAGTACTGGCAATTACTTCATCATATACGATAAAATATCCACTGGTATTGGGAGTGGTTTTTACCAAAATTAAATTTCTGGAGTGGTCCTTGAAAAGAATGGCATCTCCGTCCTTTCCCATAGCATAATCTAATCCATCCGAGTTAAAGCCTTCCACAATTCCTGCCCCTAAAAATCCATCGTGGTTTTCCCCATTGATCGTCAAAGTATTATTGAGTTTGGCTGCTCTAGTAGGGGAACCCAGTCTTCCTCCATTGACCAATAAACGATTTCCAAGTGCTGAAAGAGAAAGGCCATTTACTTCGTTATGGGTATGCCACTCATTCTGGGATTTGATATTGTATAAAACAGCATGAAGTCCACTATAACTATCTTCTTCATCTCGAAAAAAAGCACCACCATTTTCATATATTTTGCTTGAAGGAACTGATGCTTCTGGAAGAGGGGATTTGGGTAAGATATAGGTAAAAATATGTCCAATAGCTGGTATGCCGTCGAGGAACCAAGCTGCATAACTTGCAGCCTCGTGATCAAAATTGACTACTCTTCTATGCAGCAATGAATTCCCCACTCCCTCTGTTGGAAGCATGTCGCCAAAAATAGAAAGCTCTTTTGCTGGATTGATACTCGATCCAAACATCCATCGCATAAATTTTTGAATACGTTCATTATTGTAATAGCGTTGGTCAATACCCGTAAATTCAAGAACATCCATATACCCCGATTTTGAAATTCTACTGTCCCCTCCTCCTATACGAGACCAAGCATAGGTATTGGCAACTGGACTTACACCATCTGGGGTAATTTGATTCATTAAATCATTATAATATTGGTCGTCGGGTGTATCTAACTCTCCTTTATATATTTTCCAAGTTCCATGGGTTCCATATCGAGCCAAATCCCATGATCCAGATTCACTAACCCTGAAAATTCGTCCTTTAATTAGGGTTTCACATGCGTTAATATCCTCCAAGGAAAGATCATCGTAAACAATATCCAAGGCAATAATAGCACAGAAAAAAGAACCTAAAGTAGGTACCACTTTACCCCAACTCGAACTTTCTTCAATATCAAGAGTTGAATATCTATTTAATATGACATCCCTAACCTTAATTGCATATTCTTCACTTTTTTCAGGATCAAGTATATAAGCCAATGCAACAGCCCCTATGTATCTTTGTAAAGCACCATAATTATTTGAACTGACGGTTTGATTGGCCCTTTCTATGGCGTCCTCTTTCATAAATTTCCAGGGTTCAAGGTTTGATTTTTCTCTTAGCGAAGAAAACATCTCTTTATTGACTATTAGAAAAGGATGATGGGTCTCTTTTTCTACAACAGTCATTGATTCCTCTTCATTACCTCCAGCGTTTGTTTGACTATTTACGTTTTGATTAGAAGAACTTTCAGGACTGCAAGCTAGTGGTTGAAAGAGTATAACTCCTACAAAAACTATAGTAAAAAACTTAAAATAATTGTGTTTTGTCTTTTGTAAACTCAAATTATTATTTCTTTAAATATTAGCTCTATTAATGGGTACTCAGTAAAATTAAAAAAAGATTGAGTTAAAGTTAAATTTTCAGGATATATTACCTACCAACCAAGTTCTTCAGATTAGGTACCTTAAAAAATGAATGTTCCCATTAGGAAAGTTAAAAAAATAATCCCCATACTAAAAAGTCAGTAGGGCTAAAAAATATCTCAAGTTTGAGGAAGGTTGTAATATGCCCAATACATCAAAATAAACTGAATTGGTATTCTTAACCATAGTTTCCAGGGTTGAATCCCTAATTGGTTTTCGGGAAATAACATATTTACATGGACTATTAGAAACATTGCGAGCATTGCAATGATTCCCCAAAGAGCGTAGTTTCTCGTAAGAATAAAAAATACTCCCATTCCTAAAACTATTTCAGCAATACCGCTCAGGTATATGAGAAAATCGTGGGCAGGTAAGAATTTTGGCATTAAAGGTCTGTAGAATGCCGAATTTGTAAAATGAAGAACTCCTAATATGGAGTATATGCCCCCCATTAAATAAAGTTGAAATACCATTTTAAAACACTTTTATACTATTGGATAAAATTAAATAAAAAATGGGGTTTTTATTTTGATCTAAATTTTGAAAAAAGGTAAAAAATAACTGTCAAAAAGATAATAAATCATAAGTGTCAGTTTTGGTAAACATATTTATTTTTATCTATTATTAAAAGGTTGGAGATTTAGCAATAAATTAATCTTAATTCAACTCGAAATATTATTTAAGTCCCTAGGTTTGTAGATATGAATAATGCCATTGTCAAATTAATCAATGAATTAAACAGTTCAAAAATCGATCAACACCGGAAAGAGTTACTATTCCCCTTGAGAGAGTATTTGACACATAAAATCAAACAAAAAAAGGAGGTAAATCTCAATTTTATCTGTACCCATAATTCCCGTCGAAGTCAACTCTCACAAGTGTGGGCCAAAGTAATCGCAGATTTTTATGGTCTGGACATTAATACTTTCTCGGGAGGAATTGAGATTACGGCCTGTAATGAACGAACAATTCACTCTTTTAAGCGTCTGGGTTTTTCAATCAATCAAGCAAGAGGGGAAAATCCGCACTATGAACTGAAGTATAAATCGGATAAAGACCCTATTATTTTATTTTCAAAAATTTATGATGAAACACCCAATCCCAATAATAATTTTGCTGCAGTAATGACTTGTACCCATGCCAACAAAAACTGCCCTTTTATTCCTGGAGCAGAAAAGAGAATCTCATTACCTTTTGAAGACCCAAAGGCTTTCGACGATACCTCAGAAGAAGCTGAACAGTATGACAAGCGTTCTCTTCAAATTGCCACAGAGATGAAGTATGTCTTTAATAAATTACTGTCCTAAAGCTTCTACCTCATCAGCTCCATAATACATGCTTCCGATCAACGAAACCAATTGATCTGTCAACTCGCTGGCCGATTGATTTGGAGATAACCCAAAATCGGATCCATCCATAGACTGAAGGGTGTTTTTTTTCTGATCTAAAAAAATAGCGGTATGCAAACGATCTCTTATCACATATTCTAAAGTCATTTCAGTGTCTTTATATTTTTGATGAAAAGCCTCAATGTCTCCAATGGTAGTAAATAAAATCCTTTTTTGGATTTGAAATCTCAGATCTGATCTCAACCTCAAGGCGTCAAAAAAATCGCTATTTTCGTCAATTATGACTGCCATTGACTTCTCGTTATCGTTTTCACTCTGGGCATAAGAAAAGTGCCCCATCGCCAAAAAAAGAGCAGTACAAATGAGGACACGATACTTTTTAAACCCCATGGCTATTATTAAAAACTAAATTTTCCGCAACCAGATATTACGATAGGATACAGGATTGCCGTGGTCTTGTAAAAATATTTTTTTAGGTGTTTCAATATCCCTCAATCTAGGAAGGCCAATATATTGCGAAGTACCCTGTATTTCGACATTATTTTGTACCAAAACCCCGTTGTGAAAAACAGTTAAAGAGCCTTTTTTGAGGCGGTTGCCCTCGCTGTCATACTTTGGCTCATTAAAGATAATGTCATAGGTTTGCCATACGCCAGGAGGTCTAGAAGCATTAACCAATGGAATGGACTGTTTGTAAATGGAAGCCGCCTGACCGTTAGAATAGGTAACGTTATTGTAGCTGTCCAAAACCTGAACTTCATAAACTTTTTGAAAAAAGACACCGCTGTTCCCTCTTCCCTGTCCTTTACCCTTTACCTCCGAGGGGGTTTTCCACTCAATGTGTAACTGAACCGATCCAAACTCTTTTTTTGTTTCAATCCCAGAACCTCTTTTTACCGTCATCGATCCATCACCGTTGAGGATCCATTCGGCGTTTCCTCCTTTAGCAGCACTCATCCATTGAGAAAGATCTGTTCCGTCAAAAAGGACTATGGCATCGCTGGGAGGAGTAGAAGAATTTCCTGGGTCAACCATCGCGGGAACGGGCTCCCAAACTTCTGTCATTTCGGGTTTCATCTTTTTTTGAGCCAATAATGGCAATGTTGCAAGAAAAAAAATAAGATATTTCATGATATAAAATTCTGAAAATATAATAATGGGAAAGCCATAGACTTTCCCATTCATAAAATTGATGGGTATTATGCTGTTTTTAAACTCTTCTGCCAGAATAAAAGCACCGTGAATAAAACGATCAAAATAGCTGGAAAGCTTATCATCGTGGTGAGCGTTGCTTGACCTGACGCTAATTCTAGTGCGGGTCCACTGAGTCCTTCGGCCTCCATTTGAGTAGTAGATGAATCTATCCACCCTCCAATAATGGGTTGGAATATCGATGTGGAAAACATCCCCATCGCTCCAATGATGGACATACCCAGTGCGCCACTTAAAGGAATTTTTTCTGCGACAAACCCAATCATATTGGGCCAAAAATAACAAACTCCTAATGCGAAAAATACCGCTGCAACATAAGTCATTCCTCCAGTTTGTGTACTGAATAAAAAGATACCTATTGCTGTCAATACCGCAGAGCCCAAAAGAACACCTGTTTGATCGTATTTGTGAACCATATCACCACCAAAGTATCTCCCTACGGCCATCAATCCTGTGATCAGAGCCAAAATTACCATCGGCTGTGCTCCGCTACTACTCAAGATCAGCGTGGTCCACTGTTGTGGGCCAAATTCTGAAATGGCGGTAAAAGCCATACAGACTAGCATAAAAATGTATAAGGGTGTAGCCATCGCCTTTAGGTTTTCCCCAACTGAAGTGGTAGCCTCTAATTTGGGTTTTGGAAAAGTTTGTCCGTAAAAAAGATAAAAATAAATCAATGTAGGAATCATGATGATCCAAATCTGTGCCTGCCATCCTAAGTCTAAATCGGTCATGAATTTGGAAACTAAACTTCCCACTACTATTCCTCCGGGGAACCACATGTGAAAGCGATTCAACAAAGTGTTCATTTTCTTCCCTTCGTATGCATCAGCAATCATGGGGTTACAGGCTGCCTCGGTACATCCATTTCCAATCCCTATCATTAGGGTAGAAATCAATAATCCTGTATATCCACCAGAAAAAATGGTGAGTATGATCCCCAATGTGTGGGTTATAAATGCAAACTGCATGATTCTTTTTGGACCCAATTGATGATAAAAAAGCCCTCCCAAAACCATGGAAATAGGAAAGCCTAAAAACCACATCGAATTGATGAATCCTAGTTGTTGACCAGAAAGTTGGAAGGCCTCTCCCAGCTGTGGTAAAATACCCGCTCTAATACTAAATGAAAATGCCGTGGTGATCAAAGCAAAACAACTGCCATAAAAAAGTCTATTATCGTTATTCATATTATTTGGTTTATTATTTCGATACAATTTATAAATATTATTTAAACAGGTTCTAAAAACTATTGGCCAAGATGCTTTCGTATAGCTCTTGCTTACCGCTGCTGTGTGCTATTTCGTCTTGATTTAGGCCTATTTTATAAAGTTCAGCAATGGAGAGCTCTCCTTTTTCAAAGGCTTTTCCCTGACCACTGTCATAGGATTGATAGCGTTGTTTGAACATATCGGAATAGGCCGTGTTGGTTAAAATATGTTCTGCAGCCATCAGTCCTCTGGCAAAAGTGTCTGCTCCCTGAATGTGTGCGATAAAAAGATCTTCCAAGTCTGTAGAGTTTCTCCTTACTTTGGCGTCAAAATTGATGCCTCCCCCTTGAAGTCCTCCTGATCTTAGGAAAACCAACATGGCCTCAATGGTTTCGTAAAGATTGATAGAAAACTGATCGGTGTCCCATCCATTTTGGTTGTCTCCCCGATTGGCATCTATACTCCCCAACATGCCTGCATTGGCAGCTACTTGTAATTCATGTTCAAAAGTGTGCTGTGCTAAAGTGGCATGGTTGACCTCGATGTTCAATTTGAAATGGTCTTGAAGACCATACTGATTCAAAAAGCCAATAACCGTAGCACTATCAAAATCATATTGGTGTTTGGTGGGTTCTGCGGGTTTGGGTTCGATAAAGAAATTGCCTTTGAACCCCTGCTCTTTGGCATAGTCCACCATTTTATTAAAAAACACACCCAGGTGATCTAGTTCGCGTTTCATATCGGTATTCAGTAGGGACAAATAACCCTCTCTACCACCCCAGAAAACATAGTTTTCTGCTCCGAGTTCCACAGAAGCGTCAAAAGCAATTTTGATCTGGG
>JABGSU010000122.1 GCA_018647605.1 Flavobacteriaceae bacterium
AAAGCTGGAGGAAAAAAGGTAGTATTGGGGGCAGCAGATACATTTAGAGCTGGAGCCATAGACCAATTGCAAGTCTGGGCCGATCGAGTGGGAGTGGACATTGTCAAACAACAAATGGGTAGTGACCCTGCTTCTGTGGCCTTTGATAGTTTACAGTCTGCTGTTGCTCAAAATAGTGATTTGGTCATCATTGATACTGCTGGTCGTTTGCACAATAAGGTCAACCTAATGAACGAATTGACCAAGGTCAAAAAAGTGATGGATAAAGTAGTGCCCGATGCTCCGCATGAGGTAATCTTAGTTTTGGACGGCTCTACTGGTCAAAATGCTTTTGAACAGGCCAAACAATTTACCGCTGCCACTGAGGTCACATCACTAGCCATTACCAAACTAGATGGGACAGCCAAAGGAGGGGTGGTGATGGGTATCTCAGACCAATTCCAAATTCCTGTAAAGTTTATTGGAGTAGGGGAAGGGTTAGAAGATTTACAATTATTTCATGCGGAGACCTTCGTCGGTAGTTTTTTCAGTTAATTCGGTTCAATGAAAACTTTAGAAAATATTTTTTTCGGACTCGCTGTTATCTTTGGACTGTTTATTATTGGTCCAGAAGTAGCTGGCCCTGATCTCAGAAAACCTTTACCCGAAATTCCATACAGCCTTTCAGAACTAAAAACTTGGATTGATGCCAATGAGGCAACTTTCGACAACATCAAACCGGATAATGTCTCGAAATTAGAGTACTACGATTCTATTCCTCAAAAAACAGACTACTCAGTATTGTATTTACACGGTTTTTCCGCCAGCACAGAAGAAGGCGACCCCGTTCACTGTAATGTAGCCAAGGCATTAAAAGCCAATCTTTATCTCCCAAGATTGAGTGGTCATGGCTTGATTGAGGAAGAACCAATGTTGGATTTTACAGGTCAAAAATATTTAGACAGTGCCAAAGAAGCATTGGCTGTTGCTAAAAAAATCGGAGAGAAAGTAATTGTTGTTTCTAGTTCTACTGGGGGAACCCTTTCTTTGATTTTGGGCGATGATCCTCAAATAGCCGCCTTACTTTTGTTTAGCCCCAATGTAGAAATATACGATCCAGATGCCAAGTTATTGACCCTCCCCTGGGGACTTCATATTGCTCGGGCTGTGGTGAAAAGTAAATACCACATTATGGATAAAATCACCGAGCCAAAATTGAATTATTGGACTACCCGTTATCGATTGGAGTCCACCATTCATTTACAAAAGCTATTGGAAGTGAGTATGCAAACTGAAACATTTCAAAGAATTACTGCCCCCGTCTTTATGGGATATTACTATAAAAATGAGGAAGAAAAAGACAAGGTAGTTTCCATCCCTGCCCTTTTGAAAATGTATGATGAATTAGGAACTACCGAGAATAAAAAGCAAAAAATGGTCTTTCCAGATGCTGGAGACCATGTGATCATTTCTCGTTTGACTACTCCCAATTACAATCAACCGGAAAAGGCAGCTCTGACATTTTTAGAAAAACAATTAGCCATCGATTTAAATTAAAAGACACCTATTGAGAACCAAAAATAGAAAGCATAACAAAATCAACGTCATCACGATGGGTTGTTCCAAAAACCTTTATGATTCGGAGGTGTTGATGGGACAACTCAAGGCCAATGATAAAACAGTAGTTCATGAGGAGGAAGGCAATATCGTAGTAGTCAATACCTGTGGTTTTATAGATAATGCGAAAGAAGAATCCGTCAATACCATTTTAGAGCAAATTCAAAAGAAAGAAACAGGTGCTATCGATCAGCTTTTTGTCACGGGATGTTTGAGTGAGCGTTACAAGCCTGATTTGGAAAAAGAAATGCCACAGGTAGATGCCTATTTTGGAACCACCGATTTACCCCAACTTCTCAAAGCATTAGGAGCCGATTATAAGCATGAGTTGCTGGGCGAACGCGTAACAACTACCCCAAAAAACTACGCCTATTTTAAGGTGTCTGAGGGCTGTGACCGTCCTTGTTCTTTTTGTGCCATTCCCTTAATGCGGGGCCAACATCGCTCCACCCCAATTGAAGAACTCGTTCAAAGGGCAGAAAAATTAGCCCGTAACGGCGTCAAAGAATTACTGTTGATCGCCCAAGACCTTACCTATTACGGTTTAGACCTATACAAAGAGAGACGTTTGGCCGATCTATTAAAAGCTTTGGTCAAAGTCGAAGGAATAGAGTGGATTCGTATGCATTATGCTTTCCCAACGGGTTTCCCCATGGAAGTAATTGAGGTAATGAAAACCGAATCCAAAATTTGTAATTATTTAGACATTCCTTTACAACATATCTCAGATTCCATTCTCAAATCCATGAGGCGGGGGACTAACCAGAAAAAAACAACAGATTTGATTGAAAATATTCGAGGAATTCTGCCCGAAATTGCTTTAAGAACTACCCTTATTGTAGGGTATCCTGGTGAAACAGAAAATGATTTCGAAATATTAAAACAATGGGTCAAGGCCATGCGATTTGAACGTTTGGGTTGTTTTACCTACAGCCATGAGGAAAATACCCATGCTCATACCTTGGAGGATGATGTGCCTCAAGATATTAAACAGGAAAGGGCCAATGAGATCATGAAAATCCAGTCAGAAATTTCCTGGGAGCAGAATCAAAAGAAAGTAGGTAAAACTTACCGATGCGTTATTGATCGTAAACAAGGAGATTATTTTGTAGGCAGAACCGAAATTGACTCTCCCGATGTGGATAATGAAGTATTGATTGATGCCAAGCGATATTATCTCAAACAAGGAGATTTTACTACGGTAGAAATCACTGAGGCAACAGATTTTGACCTTTATGGAATACCCGCTAACAAACAGATACCTGTCGATTAAAAAAACCCTTCTATCTTTAATGTAAAATAGTCATGAAAGCGCATCATATACCCTTCGTCGATACTGGATATTTTTCCGACTTGATGTGCGATTATTTGACCGATAAAAAAGAATTACAATCTTTCCATAGCGGTATTCCTAGTTTTGAAAACCTTTACCAACAGGCATTAATAAAAAAGAAGGCTTATCCTCCCGAAATACGAAAGACACTTTGTAAGTCCATACGCCAGCAATACAGTGAAATGGAAATAGGAACCGCAGTGGTTAAAAATCTCCAATTACTGGAAAACGAGAATACCCTAACGGTAACTACTGGTCACCAATTGTGTTTGATGACAGGCCCACTTTACTTTATTTATAAAATTGTCAGTACCCTGAAGCTATGCCGTCAATTGAAGGAAAAATATCCCGATTTGAATTTTGTTCCCATGTATTGGATGGCAACCGAAGATCATGACTTTGAAGAAATTAGTGCCTTTATTTTTCGAGGTAAAAAATTCCAATGGAATACTGAAGCGGGTGGGGCTGTAGGTAAAATAAATACCGATAGCCTAAAACCACTTTTGGATTTGTTTAAACAGGAATTGGGGAGCCATTTCAATGCTAAAATACTAAAAAGTATAATCGAAAAAAGTTATGGGTCTGGAAAGAATTTGTCAATGGCCACTCGAACTTTTGTTAATGCGCTCTTTGAAACTTATGGGTTGTTGATTATTGATGCAGACGATGCGGCTTTAAAGAGTCACTTTACCCCCTACCTCAGAGAGGAATTGAAAGAACAAAGCTGTGAGCAAAATGTACTTTCTCAAATCGCGAGTTTAAAGAAAGAATACACCCCCCATTACAAACCACAAGTAAATCCGCGAAATCTCCATTTGTTTTTTTTAGAAGAAAGCAAAAGGCATCGACTGGTAAAGGATGAAAATGGTTTTTCGTGGGAAGGAAAAGATGGAATTATTTCCTATGAAGAAATAATGAAATGCTTGGAAAAATCCCCTGAAAAGTTTTCACCTAATGTTCTATTGCGTCCGCTCTATCAGGAGGTCATACTGCCCAATATCGCTTATATTGGTGGGGGAGGGGAATTGGCGTACTGGTTGGAGTTAAAATCATTCTTTGACAGTCAAAAGATTCCTTTCCCCATATTGATTCTCAGAAATGCTGCCTTGCTCATAAGCGAGAAGAATGCTCGGAAAGTCATCAAACTGCAACTTAAATTGAAAGACCTATTTCTTAAAAGAAACGCTTTGATCAATAAAAAAGTCAGGCAAATCAGTAATATTGACTTGGATTTGTCTTCTTTCAAAAAGATTTTGGAAACACAGTTTGATGAGTTGGAGACTTTGATCCGCCAAACTGATGCCTCTTTTGAGGGAGCAGTAAAGGCACAAAAGACCAAACAATTTAAGGGGGTCGATCATTTGGAGGAACGACTCCTAAAAGCGCAAAAGGTCAAATTAAAAGATCAGGTAGAACGATTGGCACTTCTGCATGAACAACTCTTTCCGGGGGGAAAGCTCCAAGAAAGAATAGAAGGCTTTGGTGATTTTTACCAAGAACACGGTAATTCGTTTATTGATTTTCTTGTAGAGACTTTCGAGCCTCTGTCGGGTCAATTCTCCATATTGGAGACCTAAAGTTTACCAATATTTTTTTAATAAATCCCGTTTTTGCCAATTCATTCCATTTGAATTAATTGTACTTTTGAAACATGCAAAACAAAGTATTGATACTTGATTTTGGGTCGCAATACACCCAATTGATAGCTAGACGTGTGAGGGAACTATTTATTTTTTGTGAAATTTATCCCTACAATAATCCTCCTAATAATCTAGAGGAATTTCATGCTGTTATCCTTTCAGGCTCACCCTTTTCGGTTCGATCAGAGGAAGCGCCACATCCCGACTTGTCTGCTATTCGAGGTAAATTGCCTTTACTAGCGGTTTGTTATGGCGCTCAATATTTAGCACATTTTTCTGGTGGGATGGTCAAACCTTCTAACACTAGAGAATATGGTAGAGCCAATCTTTCATACATTTCATCGGAGGATACTTTTTTTGAAGATATAGATTTGGGGAGTCAAGTATGGATGAGCCACAGTGATACAATTGATCGTTTGCCTGAGGGAGGTGTTTTATTGGCGAGTACTGAGGACGTTAAAAATGCAGCATACAAAATCGAAGGAGAAAACACTTTTGGCATTCAATTTCACCCTGAGGTATACCATACCACGGCTGGGAAACAATTACTGGAAAATTTTCTGATCAAAATTGCGGGTATTCAGCAAGATTGGACACCTGACTCTTTTGTGGAAATGACGGTCAATGAAATTAGAGAGACAGTAGGTTCCGAAAAAGTGATTTTGGGATTGTCGGGTGGAGTTGATTCTACCGTCGCTGCTATATTGTTGCACAAAGCCATAGACGACCAGTTACAGTGTATTTTTGTCAATAACGGACTGCTTAGAAAAAACGAATTTGAGAGTGTATTGAATCAATACCAAGGCATGGGCCTCAATGTCAAGGGTGTCGATGCTTCGGACCAATTCATTGATGCATTGAAAGGGGAGATTGATCCAGAGAAAAAAAGGAAAATCATTGGAAATACTTTTATCGATGTATTTGACGAAGAGTCTAAAAAAACAGCAGGAGTGAGTTGGTTAGCCCAAGGAACTATTTATCCTGATGTCATCGAATCAATATCCGTTAAAGGTCCTTCGGCAACCATCAAATCCCATCACAATGTGGGAGGATTACCCGATTACATGAAACTAAAGCTGGTGGAACCTCTAAAAATGTTGTTTAAAGATGAAGTGAGGCGAGTGGGAGCGAGTATTGGTATTGCCTCCGAATTGTTGGGCCGTCACCCTTTTCCTGGACCAGGATTGGGAATCCGAATTTTGGGAGACATTACTGCAGAAAAAGTACAGATGTTGCAAGAGGTAGATGCCATCTTTATTGATGGATTGAAATCTTGGGATTTATACGATCAGGTTTGGCAGGCAGGAGCCATGCTATTACCCGTCAACAGTGTTGGCGTGATGGGTGATGAACGCACCTACGAAAAGTGTGTTGCATTGCGCGCTGTCCAATCTACTGATGGCATGACTGCTGACTGGGTTGATTTACCCTATGCCTTTTTGCAAAAAATGTCTAATGAAATCATCAACAAAGTAAAAGGAGTCAATCGGGTTGTCTATGATATTAGCTCTAAACCTCCTGCTACCATCGAATGGGAATAGTTTTGAATCAATTGTTAAGTGAAAAAAAATAAAATTCTTTTTGGCCTACTACTGATCTGTGGAATTTTCTTTTCCACCGCTCAAGAAATTCCTGTGAAGTTTTTGTCACACAAAGTCAAGAAAAAGGAAACCATCTTTGGGATTACCCGAAAGTACAATGTTACTGAAGAGCAACTCAATGAATACAACCCTCTTTTAAAAAAGGTCGGTTTGAGAAAAAGAATGATGTTGAGGATTCCCGTCTATCCCAAAATAGTTGAGAAAGTGACTCCACCACCTCAGGTAGATCAAAGGACCCAATCCTATATCGTAAAACCAAAGGAGACCAAATGGCGAATAGCTTATAATTTTCAAATAACGATTCCACAACTCGAGGCACTCAATCCTAAGATTAAAAAGGGACTTAAGGAAGGTCAGGATATTCGTGTTCCACGGATACAAATTCAAACAGAAAGCCGAACAGAAAGTCTAACGGTGATCCAATCAGAAACTCAAACAGAAACCAATACGCTCGATTCAACTTGGGATAGTACTTACAACTACTATAAGGTACTTTCTAAAGAAGGCTATTACAGGATTGAGAAAAAAATTGGAGTGACCAAAAGGGTTTTGGACTCTCTCAACCCTAAACTTCCCGAAGAGGGATTGCAGGTTGGGATGATATTGCGCGTTCCTGGTGATGCCAGAGGAGAGCTGAAGATTCAGGATGACCTTTTGGTGGAGCGACTCTCCCTATTGGATTCCATTAAAGAAGCAAAGGAAATTGAATTGGCCATTCTTTTGCCTTTTAAAGCAAAAGAGATAGAATACGACTCCATCGAAGACACGAAAAGATTGTTGCAAAGTCGTAATTTACATACCCTATCTGCAGATTTTTATTCGGGTGTATTATTGGCAGCAGATACCCTAAGTCATTACGGGATATCCGTCAAGCTAAACGTCTTTGACACCCAAAACAGTATTGCAAAGGTGAATGAAATTGTTAACACTAATGATTTTTCTAAAAGAGATGCCATTCTCGGCCCATTAATCCCAACTAATTTTGATTATTTGTCAACCAAACTCCAAGTGCGTAAGATTCCTAAAGTTGCGCCACTTTCCACCAATTCCGTGGCTTTAAGAGAGGCAGTTTATCAATCGGTCACCTCCAAAAAATTCCTTAGAAAAAGGATGTATGAGTATTTAGACAAGACATTGAACCGTGAGGATAATATTGTATTGGTAGTTGACTCCCTCAATCGTTCGGTTGAGAAAGAGCTTTTGGAGCTATTTCCTAAAGCTACCGTATTGCGTCCTGAAAAAAGTAATTATCTTCTTCCTGATTTGGTCGATTCTCTCCTGGTGGACTCGCTCCCTAACAAGGTAATTCTGGAGAGCCAAGATTTTTCTTTGATTTCCAGTGCGAGTTCTCAAATGAGTGCACAGCAGTCAGCGTTAAGATCGGTGCAGTTGTTTACCACCTATCGCAGTAATGTGTATGAAAACACCAATTTGTCTCTAAAGCAATTAGGTGACTTAAAGTTTACTTATACCACGGATCGCTTACCTCATAAATTGGGAGAATATAATTCTTTTCAAAATCATTACATCAGCCTATTTGGCAAACCACCCAATCGCACTGCCAACCGAGCTTATGATCTTACAATGGATTTGATTCTCAGAAAAGCCTATTCGGGGAATTTAAAATCAACAGATAAGATCGGCGAAACTGATTATCAAGAACACCGCTTCTTGTATAGTAAACAAAACAAAAGCTTTCAGAATACAGGCTATTTTTTATTGCAACACAACGATTATGAAATTGTGGAGCTTAAGAAATAGCGTAAATGCCCTAAAAGTAGATCTGGATTTTGTAAATTTGAGCCCGGTTAGTCATAATAGAAATAAAACCGGATGCCTGATATAAAATATATTTTTGTTACTGGAGGGGTTACTTCCTCCCTTGGAAAAGGAATCATAGCGGCATCACTAGCTAAGCTTCTTCAGGCTCAGAATTTCAAGGTTACCATTCAGAAATTTGATCCCTACATCAACGTCGATCCAGGTACACTTAATCCCTACGAACATGGGGAGTGCTATGTTACGGATGATGGGGCTGAAACAGATTTGGACTTGGGTCATTACGAACGTTTTCTGAACATTAAGACTTCACAGGCCAATAATGTTACTACGGGTAGGGTATATCAAAGTGTAATTGAAAAAGAACGTCGCGGTGAATTTTTAGGAAAAACCGTTCAAGTGGTTCCGCACATTACCAATGAGATCAAAGAAAGAATTCAACTACTGGGAAAAAGTGGAGACTTCGATATCATCATTACCGAGATTGGGGGAACCGTTGGAGACATAGAGTCTTTACCGTACATCGAATCCGTCCGACAACTAATATACGAGTTGGGAGAAGAAAATGCGATGGTAATCCATTTGACCTTAATTCCTTATTTATCGGCTGCAGGGGAGTTAAAAACCAAGCCAACGCAACACTCGGTTAAAACCTTGATGGAAAGTGGAATCAAAGCGGATGTGTTGGTCTGTAGAACCGAGCACGAGCTTTCTGAAGACTTACGGAAAAAATTAGCCCTCTTTTGTAATGTAAAAGCAGAAGCTGTCATTCAGTCCATTGACTTAGACACCATCTATGATGTTCCAATAAAAATGTTGGAAGAAGGATTGGATCGTGTGGTTTTGGAAAAACTACTTTTAACCCCTAAATCCAAGCTCAACTTGGACCATTGGAAGTCCTTTTTAGAAAAATACAAAAACCCCAAGCGAAAAGTAAAAATTGGTTTGGTCGGAAAATACGTAGAGTTACAAGACTCCTACAAATCCATACTCGAAGCTTTGATTCATGCAGGAGCCATTAACGAAGCAGAAGTAGAAGTAGTGAGTATCCATTCAGAGTTTTTAAACCAAATCAATGCCCAAGAACATCTTAAAAATCTTCATGGACTGATTGTTGCACCTGGTTTCGGCGGGAGAGGAATAGAAGGTAAAATTGATGCCATTAGCTATGTTAGGGAGAATAAGATTCCCTTTTTTGGTATTTGTTTGGGGATGCAAATGGCCGTGATCGAATATGCTAGAAATGTACTAATGCACCCCAATGCCAATTCTACGGAAATAGATAAAGACACAGATTACCCTGTTATAGACATAATGGAAAGTCAAAAAGAAGTGGTTGATAAAGGAGGTACCATGCGTTTGGGAGCTTGGAAATGTGATCTTGCCTCTGGTAGTAAAGTCGCTGAAGTGTATGGTAAAGAACAAATCACCGAGCGCCACCGCCACCGTTTTGAGTTTAACAACCAATACAAGTCCGAGGTTTTCGAAAAGGGAGCTTTAAAAGTTTCCGGAATCAACCCCGAGACCGATTTGGTAGAAATTGTTGAAAATAAAGACCACCCTTGGTTTGTTGGAGTTCAGTTTCATCCCGAATACAAGAGTACCGTTTCCAATCCACATCCTTTATTTATCGCTTTTATAAAAGCCAGTATTGATTATATTAGCCAACAGCAACCGAACTAAAACCCATGGAAGAAAAAAGATTTGACCCCTACCAATTTATTGGATTCGTTCTCATTGCGATGATCCTTACTTGGATGCTATACGTCAATCGCCCTGAGGAGGGAGCCAGCCCGGTCCCCGAACCCCAAAAGACAGAGGCTGCCAGTGAACAAAAAAAGGTCGCCCCGCCATTACAATTAAACGATTCCCTTCAAAAGGTCAATTTTCAGAGTACTTTTGGAATTTTCAGCAATTGGATGACCGATCAAGGGGCTTCTACCCAGAGACTGGAAAACAATGACCTTCTTTTGGAGGTAAACCCCAAAGGAGGGCTGCTTACCCTCGTGCAACTCAAAGAGTATACCGATTACCTCGACCAACCCCTAGAATTGGTGAAAGAAGGAAACAATGCATTCAACGTGCAATTCACCACCAAAGACGGAAGAAGATTCAACACTAAAGATTTTTATTTTTCTCCTCAACTGAGTACTGATAATGGAAAACAAGTACTATCCTTGAAAGCTGCTGTTGCTCCGAATCAGTATTTAGAGTTTGTATACGCCATCGATACCGATAACTTTTTAGTCGATTTCAGTGTGCAATCTACTGGTATAGCCAATCTTTTGGACAGTAGTGAGCCAGCCATTCTATCTTGGGAAACCAGTGCCTACCGCAACTCCAAAAGTATTGATTATGAAGGGCGATATACGGAACTCACCTATGGTTATGAAGAGGATAAAGTCGATTATTTATCCCTTGCCGGAAGCGATGAGGAATCCCCAGAGGCGGTGCGTTGGATTTCTTTTAGACAACACTTTTTTAGTGCGATTTTAGTTCCTACAAAGCCTATTGATCGTTTGACAGTGACCTCCGATAATTTGGCAGATGATGAATCTTTGGATGAAGTCTTCACCAAAAAATTTGGAGTACTAATCCCTTTGAATTACCAGTCTGGGGAATTCAGTAGTCAGTTTGAATATTATTTTGGAGTAACAGATTATGAAACTTTAAAATCTTACGATAGGGATTTGGAGTCTTCTATCCCCCTAGGATGGGGCATCTTTGGTTGGTTGAACCGGTTTATCTTTTTGCCTTTGTTTGGTTTTTTATCTTCATTCCTGCCTCATGGAATTGCCATTGTTTTGATGACGATCATTGTTCGATTGGCCATGTCACCTGTCACCTACAAATCCTATGTTTCTCAAATCAAAATGAAGGTATTGCGCCCCGAGATTGAGGAATTGAATAAGAAGTACAAAGACAATGCGGTAAAGCGTCAACAAGAAACCATGAGTTTGTATAATAGAGCGGGAGCAAACCCCATGGCAGGTTGTATCCCTGCTTTGTTACAGCTTCCTGTATTCTATGCCCTTTTCACCTTTTTCCCCGTTGCTTTTGAACTGCGCAAAAAGAGTTTCCTTTGGGCAGATGATTTATCTTCTTATGATTCCATTTTGGACCTAGGCTTTAGCATTCCCTTTTATGGTGACCATGTTAGTTTATTTCCCATTTTGGCTTCTATTGCTATTTTCTTTTATACTCAAATGACGACAGGTCAGCAAGCAATGCCACAACAACCAGGTATGCCCAATATGAAAATCATCATGTACCTGATGCCGCTGATGATGTTATTTTTCTTTAACAACTATGCCAGTGGTTTGAGTTTGTACTATTTTGTTTCCAATTTATTGACCATCTTTTTGATGTTGGTGATCAAGAATTATATCATTGACGATAAAAAAATTCACGCCAAAATTGAGGAGAACAAAAAGAAACCCAAAAAAGCAGGAGGTTTTTCAGCACGTTTGCAAAAAGCGATGGAAGAAGCTGAAAAGCAAAAAAAAGCACGCGGTAGATAGTCTTTTAATTGAGGGATCAGAATTTAATTTCTTAACGTAACTTTACCCTATGAAAAAGAAAAGGGTCATTGTAGGATTGTCTGGAGGGGTAGACTCCAGTGTAGCCGCCTATTTGCTTTCCCAGCAGGATTACGAAGTCATTGGCCTTTTTATGAAAAATTGGCATGATGAGTCTGTTACCTTATCCAACGAATGTCCTTGGTTGGAAGACAGTAATGATGCCATGTTGGTGGCCGAAAAGCTGGGAATCCCGTTTCAGACTGTTGATTTGAGTAAAGAATATAAGGAGCGTATTGTGGACTATATGTTCGATGAATATGCCGCTGGGAGAACACCCAATCCCGATATATTGTGTAATCGAGAGATTAAATTTGATGTCTTTTTAAAGATTGCGCTCTCCCTTGGAGCCGATTATGTGGCTACGGGTCATTACTGCCAAAAAGAAGAAACCACCAAAAATAATGGAGTGGGGTATCACCGATTGATCAGTGGTGCAGACGGTAATAAAGATCAATCTTATTTCCTTTGCCAGTTGACCCAAGACCAGCTTGCCAAAACCTTGTTTCCCATCGGCCATTTACAGAAAGCAGAAGTTAGGGAAATCGCCCGTAAATCGAATTTGGTTACGGCCGAAAAAAAAGATTCTCAAGGACTTTGCTTTATTGGAAAAGTTAGTTTACCTGACTTTTTACAACAGCAATTGCAACCTAAAACAGGAAATATCATCGAAATTCCTTATGAATTTTATAAAGACATAACCTCGTCAAACACGTTGACGGGCCAATCCCAAAAAACCCTTTATCAATCTACTGATGGGAAAATAGTCGGCACCCACCAAGGGGCTCATTTTTTTACCATTGGTCAAAGAAAAGGACTGGCCGTAGGGGGAACACCTGAGCCTCTTTTTGTCATTGATACCAATGTAGATGAAAATATTGTATATGTAGGGCAAGGAAAAGACCACCCTGGATTGTTGAGAAAAGCCCTAAAAGTCAATACCGATGATGTGCATTGGGTAAGAGACGATCTTAAAATCGCTTCGGGTGAAACTATGAAGATGATGGCCAGAATACGATACCGCCAACCACTACAGAAAGCGACACTTATTTTACAAGCCGATGGGCTTTATGTACGATTTGACCAACCCCAATCGGCCATTGCTTCAGGGCAATTTGTGGCTTGGTATCAAGATGCGGAATTGTTAGGTTCGGGGGTGATTGCTTAATTCACATACTAATGGATATATTAAATAATCTGTTTGTTACCCAATAATCTTAACAAGGGTTCGCCTATTGCTCCGATGCTTTCGAAAACGCTATCTCTACTTGATTGTGCAGGATGTCCTCAAAAGTCTCTCTTTTACGGATTAGATGAGCCTTCCCTTTATGCCATAAAACTTCAGCGGGGCGGTATCGAGAATTGTAGTTGCTGGCCATGGAAAAGCAATAGGCACCAGAGTTTCTAAAGACCAACAGGTCACCTTCGGTAATTTCTGCGATTTTTCTATTGCTGCCAAAAGTATCGGTTTCACAGATATAGCCCACCACGGAGTAAAAACGTTCTTTTCCGTTGGGATCGGAAAGGTTTTCGATATGGTGATGAGAGCCATAGAGCATGGGTCGAATGAGGTGGTTAAACCCACTGTCTACCTGAGCAAAAACCGTTGAGGTAGTTTGTTTGACCACATTGACTTGGGTTACAAAATGTCCCGCCTGACTGACCAAATACTTTCCTGGCTCAAAGATCAGTTGTAATTCACTGCCATACTCTTGACAGAAAGCAATAAACCTTTTGGATAATTTTTCGCCCAGTTCTTCAATATTGGTTTCGATGTCATTTTCGTGATAGGGAACTTTAAAACCACTTCCAAAATCCAAAAACTCAAGATTTTTAAAATGTTTGGCTGTATCAAATAAAATTTCAGCGGCATGAAGAAAAACGTCAATATCCAAAATATCACTACCCGTGTGCATGTGTATGCCATTGATGTTCATGGCAGTATTTTCTACTATACGGAGTAGATGTGGAATTTGATGAATGGAGATACCAAATTTTGAGTCGATATGCCCCACCGATATATTGCTGTTTCCTCCCGCCATCACGTGGGGGTTAATACGGATACAAACAGGGTTTTTGGGATGGCGCGTTCCAAATTGCTCTAACAACGAAAGATTGTCGATGTTGATTTGAACGCCCATTTTGGCAACAGCCTCTATTTCCTTTAAGGAGACTCCATTAGGGGTATATATAATGGCTTGGGGTTCAAAACCTGCTGCCAGCCCCAACTGAACCTCTTGGATGGAAACTGTATCCAGACCTGAGCCCAATTGCTTCATTAACTTTAGGATAGAGATGTTGGACAAGGCTTTAGTCGCATAATTGATTCTCAGGTCTCCTACACTGCTAAAAGCATTGATTAGCCTTTGGTATTGCGAGGCTATTTTTTCTGAATCGTAAACATATACGGGATTGCCATATTCAGAGGCAACGTCCAATAAATCGCTATCTATCACTTGAATCCTATTTAATGATTGGCAAAATTAAACCCAAAAATCAAATCGTTGCTCTAAAAGATCAGATGTTATAAAAATTGAACATATTGTTTTAAATATAACATTATACTTTTTACTAATAGTATATTTTTTAATGGTGTTTTACTATTTTTGGGGATAAAATTCAAAAAATGAATCTGCACGAATATCAAGGCAAAGAGATTTTAGCCAGTTTTGGCGTAGCCGTTCAAAATGGCATTGTCGCTAACAATTCCAACCAAGCAGTTGTTGCTGCCAAAAAACTAACATCAGATACGGGTACTTCATGGCACGTTATCAAAGCTCAAATTCACGCCGGAGGGCGTGGTAAAGGAGGGGGTGTCAAGTTGGCCAAAAGTTTAGATGAGGTCAAATCCA
>JABGSU010000123.1 GCA_018647605.1 Flavobacteriaceae bacterium
ATGATATGGGAGCCGCCATGCTGGGTGGTGTTGGAGGTCATGCAGGACTATTTTCCAATGCTGAAGAGGTTTTTAAAATCATGCAAATGTACCTTCAAAAAGGAAGGGCCAACGGTCATTCCTTTTTTTCTCCTACTAGTTTTAATATCTTTAACCGTTGTTATTATTGCGATGAAGGTAATAGGAGAGGGGTAGGTTTTGACAAACCCCAATTGGAAGGAGAAGGCTCTACTTGTGGCTGTGTATCCTCCAATAGCTTTGGTCATATGGGCTTTACGGGAACCTATACATGGGCAGACCCAGACCAAGAATTGATTTTTGTATTTTTATCCAATAGAACCTACCCGAGCATGTCAAATAATTTGCTGGGGCAACACAATATAAGAACCCGAATGCAGGCTTTGGTGTATAAAGCCCTAATTCCATAAAACATAAACCTTTGAAAATCGTAATTGTTTGTTATCCTACTTTTGGAGGGAGTGGCGTTGTGGCCACCGAATTGGGTCTTTATCTATCAAAAAAAGGACATGAAATTCATTTTATTACCTATAAGCAACCAGTAAGAATCCAAAACTTAACACCGCTATTGCACTTCCATGAAGTACATGTACCTACTTACGATCTGTTTAAATACCAACCCTATGAATTGGCTTTATCCAGTAAGATTGTCGACGTAGTCAAAAAATTTCAAATAGCCCTCTTACACGTTCATTATGCTATTCCCCACGCATATGCTGCCTATATGGGAAAGAAAATGTTGGAAGATGAGGGCATTAAAATACCGATGATTACCACACTCCACGGCACAGACATTACTTTAGTGGGCAGCCATCCTTTTTACAAAAAAGCCGTTCAGTTCAGCATTAACCATTCTGAATATGTGACAGCGGTTTCCCAAAGCTTAAAAGAAGATACAGAGCGGCTATTCGATATTACTTCAAATATACAGGTGATCCCCAACTTTATTGATCGGGATAAAATAAACTTTAAAAATGTTCCTTGTGAAAAAGGTCAAATCGCACCCGATGATCAGTTGATCATTACTCATATTAGCAATTTCAGACCCCTTAAACGCATCATGGACATTCTTAAAACTTTTAAAAAAGTCAGTGAAAAACTAAACGTAAAACTCTTGATGGTAGGAGATGGACCCGAAAAAGAACGCGCTATGCGTTATTGCAGGGCCCAATCAATGGAAGACAGCGTTTTGTTTTTGGGTAGGAGCAATCAAATAGACGAGATTCTTTGTTTTTCAGATTTATTTTTGCTGCCTTCTGAACAAGAGAGTTTTGGCCTGGCGGCTTTGGAGGCCATGGTTCATGGAGTTCCGGTGGTTTGTTCCGATGTGGGCGGTTTACCCGAAGTCATCGAAGAGGGTGTTTCGGGTTACCTATGCCCTTTGGGAGATGTCGATGCCATGGCCAATCGCGCAATTCATATTCTAGAAGATCCTGAACGACACAAACGCTTTAAACGCCAAGCTTATGAATCTTCCAAAAAGTTCGATATCGATAAGGTAATTACCCATTACGAATCCCTCTACCAAAAAGCAAAAGAAAATAATCCTACTTAGCGAGTAATGTAATAGATGTTAAAGAATGGAAATTCCTAAATCTTAATATAGTATTATTTTGGTTGATAGATTCGAGTAGCGTTTTTATAAATACTTTCCTTATCGAAGGTCATTTTTTTTGTTTTAAATTCAGCATATAATTCCATTTGATCGGAATAGTGAGGAGAGTCTGGATGTTCAGAGTTGCCATAAGAAATGACTGATTCAATCTCAACACCTTTAGGAGTATATTTAACCAATTCAATGTAAGATTCTCCGTGAACCACTTTTGTTTTACCGTTTTTGTATGGAGCAGCTCCCATGGCGGTAATGACATCGGGAAGTCCAAAAATGGGTAATTCTTTATCTCCTCTGACCAATTTCTGAAAGCTTCCCAACTTTACTCGCGTACTGCCAAAGTGCTCCATCATATGCTTTTGGGTATCCAATAGCCCTTTGTATAAAACACTTTTGGAAAAAACCTTGGGTTGGGGAATCTCCTTGTAGTATTTACGGAGTTTGGAGTAGAGAATACCAAAAGCTCCAGCACCGTAGGAGTCCGCAGAGGCACGGCGATCCCAATTTTGAATATCTTTTAAAACTTCAGCTACCTTAGGATAGTTTTGGGGAGACATATTAAAAAGAGAATCTATGTTCATCCAACTGTAATGAAAGGGGTCAGGAAACTGGTGGTCGTATTTGATGGTTTTAAAATCGTTGTAATCCACCTTTTCATATTGATCGATAAGCTGTTTGATTCGGGTGGAGCGATTGTTGTCATAAGTTTCAAAACCCATATTTTTGGCGAAGGCAGCTTCACTAGGGTTGTCTATTGAATCGGAAGATCGGAAAGGAGTATGATTGGCATTATAAAAATAGCCAGATTTGGGCTGAATGACTTGTGGCAACTCCTCAATAGCGTAAGTAGAAGTCCATAGTGTTTTTTTGGTATTTCCAGGAACCACATTTGCCCAATCATAGCCCTCGGCTCTTTTAGGGATCAAGCCGTTAGAGATATAAAAAATGGTATCATTTTTATCGGCATAACCAATGTTATAGCCAGGTAGGCCTTTCATTTTTAACAGCTTATAAAACTCAGTAAAATTCTTGGCCTTATTCATTCGCCACCATTGTTCCAAGGCTTTGATTTCAAACAGAGAAGGCGTTCGTATGGAAAAATAGCCACTTTTGTTTTTAAGCGTAGGGCCATAGATGCTTTCAAAATATTTTTTGTGCACTTTAAAAGGAATCCCTAAAACTTTGATGATAAGTTTCGCTTTGTGTTTTTTGAGTTTGATGTATTCACCATCCACTCGATAATACCTTTTCTTTTTGGGATGCATTTCGAGTTTAAAAACATCTGTTTTGTCGGGTATATTGACCGTATGAGTCCAAGCAATATTTTGGTTGGCACCGGTCAAAACATTGGGACTACCAGGAAATAAGGCACCAATGATATCGGTACCCTCTTCACTACACAAATGAACTTCATACCAGGAGGTGGGGCCGCTTAACGGCTGGTGGGTATTGATAGCCAAATAAGTATTACCGTCTTTGGTTTTAGCACTGTTAAAAGCAAAAGTATTAGAGCCTTTTTCTGCCACTTTTATGGGAGTATAAACCAGTTTATCACTAAGAATATTTTTCGCCCAATAATCTCCTTTTGAGGATACAAAAAGCTGAAGTTGGGCATACAGAATCATTTTTTTTGGAGTAACAGGAAAAAGCCTTTTACTTAAAACTTCTTCGGGATGCGTTTCTGCATAGCGGTTCAACCCCTGACTGTAGGCTTTTAGTATCAACTTATAGTCAGGACTGATTTCTTTTTCATACTGCTGATCAAATAACCGATCACTCCCAATAAACTGGGCAATCAGATCAACACCAAACGCCTTTTTCCCTTCTACATCACTCAGCAAAGCATTACCCGCCAAATAGCCCTGTTGGATGGTTTTAAAATCATCCTCTGCATGTGCCCAAGCTAAACCATAGGCCAATTCGGCATCTGTTTCAGTAAATATATGAGGGACGCCATAGGCATCTCTGACGATGTCTATTTTCTTGAGATTGATTTGCCCGAGAATCGATAGTGGAAAAATAAAAATAGTGAATACAAAAAAAAATCTGTTCATCAATTGATAAGGTTTAGCAATTTATTTTTTTCTAAAGGTAAAAATCCCGAAAGGAAACAAAAGTAAAAGAAACCAAATTTTTGTCAGGTAAGTGATCAATCTAGTAGTCAATAACAAGCCAATGGTCAATAACCATTGACTGTTGTTATTTCGCTTTTTATTCATCACAGGCGCCTTCCTGCCAATTTGTAACACCCTTGATTGAGGCGTGGCAACTGTTGGAATAGGTTTTTTGATCACAGCCACAAACCGGTTGGTAGATTTCGAGACAAAATTGAGAAAGATCTATTTTTTGGGAGTCGATACAATCGGCTTCATAATTGTCTTTTGTATAAGTATAACCCAAGAAAAGTAGTAATATCAAAATAATAATCCTCATCGTTTTAAAGATTCATTTTTTTGAGCTCCTCAATAGCATGGTTGGTGGCTCGAGCTGTCAGTGCCATATAAGTAAGCGAGGGATTTTGGTTGGCGGAAGAGGTCATACAAGCGCCATCAGTAACAAAAACATTAGAAACAGCATGCACTTGATTGTATCGATTCAAAACAGAAGTTTTAGGGTCTTTACCCATTCTGGCAGTACCCATTTCATGTATTCCCTTACCAATGGGAGCATTGCTATCATTGATTTGGACATCTTTACAACCTGCTGCTTCAAGCATTTCTGCAGCTTGTACTTTCCAATCTTCTTTCATCTTTTTCTCATTTTCTTTAAACTCTGCATCGAAGGTAATGGTGGGGAGTCCATAAGCATCCAGTTTATTGTAGTTTAAAGTCATTTTATTTTCGTGATAGGGGAGCACCTCTCCAAATCCGCCCATTCCGATTCTCCAACTGCCAGGCTCTAGTAGTTCACGCTTAAACGATTTACCATAGGCATATTCAGCGATAACTTC
>JABGSU010000124.1 GCA_018647605.1 Flavobacteriaceae bacterium
AGATCTTCAACGTATTTTCTGAATTGCTTATCGGTAAAACTCAGATTGTCAACCGTCTTGCAGGCATGGAGAACGGTAGCGTGATCTCTTTTCCCGATTTGTGTACCAATGCTAGCAAGAGAAGCTTTGGTAAATTTTTTGGCGAAATACATGGCCAGTTGTCGGGCTTGAACAATGTGTCTCTTTCTGGTTTTGGATTGAAGCGTGGCGACATCCATTTGGAAATATTCCGAAACTACTTTTTGGATGTAGTCGATGGATACTTCTCGTTTGGTGTTTTTTACAAATTTATTGACAATCTCTTTGGCCAGCTCTAGGTCAATATCGACCCTATTAAAGGAGGACTGAGCGATCAAGGATATGATGGCGCCTTCCAATTCTCTGACATTGGTCTTGATGTTTTTGGCAACATACTCTATGATATTGTTTCCAATGGTAACACCATCTCTAAAGAGTTTGTTTTTAAGAATCGAAATTCTGGTTTCCAGATCGGGGATTTGCAATTCTGCGGAAAGCCCCCACTTGAATCGGGAAAGCAAACGTTGTTCTATGTCTTGCATATCGACGGGAGCTTTGTCGGAGGTAATGATGACCTGTTTACCGTTTTGATGCAAGTGGTTGAAGATGTGGAAGAAGACATCTTGTGTTCCAGATTTACCAGAGAAAAACTGAACATCGTCAATGATGAGGATGTCGATCACCTGATAAAAATGGATAAAATCGTTTCGGGTATTTTTCTTAACGGATTCTATGTACTGTTGGGTGAATTTTTCAGCAGAAATATACAGTACCGTTTTGTCGGGATATTTATCTTTTATTTCTACCCCAATGGCATGGACTAGGTGTGTTTTACCAAGACCTACCCCACCAAATATCATCAATGGGTTAAAAGAAGTTCCTCCGGGTTTATTGGATACCGCCATTCCTGCAGATCGAGCCAATCGGTTGGAATCGCCTTCCAAGAAATTTTCGAAATTGTAGTTCGGGTTGAGTTGCGATTCTATTTGCAAGTTTCTTATTCCAGGAATTACAAAAGGATTTTTGAGTTCACTTGAGAAAGCCTGAAGGGGAGCATCAACTTGTTGCGCATTGACTCCCGACTGGTTACTGCTAGGTATACTTTCTGTGAAAGGAGTTTTGTTCCCAAAGGTGTTCTCCATTTTAATATTGTAGATCAACCTTGCGTCTTCTCCTAGTTCACGAGTTAGGACTACTTTTAATATTTTTACATAATGTTCTTCCAACCATTCGTAGAAGAATTTACTGGGTACCTGTATGCTCAGGGAATTTTCGGTGATCTTTAATGGAGTAATGGGTTCAAACCATGTTTTGAAAGCTTGCTCTTGGATATTGTCCTTGATAAAGATCAAGCAATTTTTCCAGATTTTTTCAGCAGATGCCTCCATTCAGTGTTTTAAAATATGGTTTATTAGTTGAATTAGTATAGGGACTTTTACTTTTTGTACAACCCTACAAATATTGAAATAAAAAACTTAAAAAAAACTTTTTTTTATGTTGAATATTTAATTTTTTTTCTTGAAATTATGAATCCTGAATTGAATCATTTTTTAAAAAATATTTTGTCTTTGATTACATACATTACCCAAGTTTTTAGAATAAGATATACTGAAACGGATCAAATGGGATTTGCTCATCACAGTAATTATCTAAATTATTTTGAAATGGCTCGAATCGAGTGGCTTAATATTATCGGTTTTTCCTACGCAAAATTAGAAAAACAAGGGATCGTGATGCCTGTAGTTTCTGCTCAGGTTAATTTTAAATCTCCAGCTTATTTTGACGATGCTCTTAAGGTAAAACTAATTCTAGAGGAAATGCCCAAAGCGAGAATTAAATTAAATTATCAAATTATTAATGATTCAGAAAAGGAATTCGCCAACGGATTCACAACTTTGGCTTTTCTGGATACCAAAACCAACAGACCTGTTAGGTGTCCCCAATCGCTGTTGGAGATTCTTCAGTCTTTGTAAAGGGTGATTAAAGTGTCTTTTTTGATTAGGGATGAAGTATGGATTGTTTCCTTGTTAATTTTAGGTGCCGGTAAACCACCATCCAATAGCTTATTGGTAATAAAAATCCTAGTTTCGTCCCATAGATGGGCATCAATAAAATGTTGAAGGGTATTGGTCCCTCCTTCGATGATGACAGATTGCAGGTCTTTATGATACAGTTGGTTTAGAATTTCTTCGGGTGTTAATGGTTTTTTATCTTGATTATTTCCCTCATTCAAGTTTGTTATTGTAAGAATTTTCTTCATTTTTAGATTCAACTTTTTTTTCGATTGTGAAAGTCTTTGATTGGGATCGATAATTACTGGCAAAGGGTGGTTGCCTTCCCACAAACGGGTATTTAGTTTTGGATTGTCATTTAGTGCTGTTTGCAAACCCACCATAACGGATTGCTCCTGACTTCTCCATTGGTGGACACGTTGTTTGGATAGTGTGTCGGTTAGCCAATAGGGTTTTCCAGATTCTGGTGGGGCTATGAATCCATCGGCACTCTCGGCCCACTTCAGTATAACGTAGGGGCGTTTTTTTTGATGGAAACTAAAAAAACGACGGTTTAACTTTTGACAGTCAGATTCTAAAACCCCTATTTTGACTTCACAGCCTGCCGCTTGAAGCTTTTTTAAACCTTTACCCAAGACTTTTTTGTTTTGGTCGAGACAACCGATGACTACACGAGGAATTTTCATCTCCACAATCAAATCGGAGCAAGGAGGGGTTTTGCCATAATGATCACAGGGCTCTAGGTTGACATAGAGTGTGCTCTCGGAAAGTAATGTTGGATCTTTTACTTTTAGTATGGCCTCTCGCTCGGCATGATTTCTACCTGCTTTTTTGTGCCACCCCTCGGTAATGATTTTTCCTCGGTGAACAATGACACAACCTACCAAGGGATTGGGGTAGGTATATCCCAAACCCTTTTTTGCAAGTCTAAGACAGCGTTTTATAAAAAGAGTGTCATTCATTTTATTAGAAAAATTCTTTTAAGGTTCAAATTTAGTCAAAAATGATTGTGTTAATTTTACGAATGCTTTTAAATGAATTCAGAAATCATTTTACTGACACTTTAATAGATGATTACCCAAAAACTGAGATCACTTCTTTTTTTCGGCGGCTGACTGATTTTTATTTCCAATGGCCTCCCACTTTTATGGTTTTAAATCCCGATTATCATCTCAATCAAGGGGAACTGGAAAAATTATCAGTTGCCTTAGGTGCTTTGGAAGAACACAAACCACTTCAATACATTACCAATGAAGCCTATTTTTATGGAAGGACTTTTCATGTTAATGAAAACGTATTGATCCCTCGCCCAGAAACTGAGGATTTGGTAAACTGGGTTTTGAAGGATTATCTTGAAGTGCAACATTCGTTGGATGTTTTGGAGTTAGGGACGGGGAGTGGTTGCATTGCTGTGAGTTTGGCAAAAGAACAAAGCCTTTTTAATATTGATGCGTTAGAGGTATCTGAAATGGCTTTGGAGGTCGCCAAAAAAAATGCCGATTTCCATCATGCTAAAATAAATTTTATTCAAAAGGATATGAAAAGTTTGGAGTTTTGGAACAAACCTTTGGATGTTATCATTTCTAACCCTCCATATATAGTCCCACAAGAAAAAAAAGAAATGTTACCCAATGTATTGGATCATGAACCGCACTTAGCTCTTTTTACTCCTGAAAAGGATCCCTTGTACTTTTATAAAAAAATAATTGTTTTGGCTCAGTCCAGTCTCAAGCCCAGTGGACATTTGTATTTTGAGATCAACCCAAATTTTTCAGAAACATTAGAAGCTTTTGTTAAAGCGCATACTTTTAAGGATATTGAGGTTAGAAATGATATTTTTGGTAAAAAAAGAATGCTTAAAGCAGTAAAATTGTAAATGGAGATCAAAGAAAAAATCAGTGAATTAAGGGCGTCTCTTCACGAGCACAACTATTTGTACTATATTAAGGATGCTCCTGTGATTAGTGATTTTGAATTTGACCAAATGTTGAATTCCCTATTAGAGTTGGAGCGAGAATATCCTGAATTCTTTGATGCCAACTCTCCCACCAAACGTGTTGGAGGTGGAGTAACTAAAAATTTTAAAACCCAGTTGCACCGTTACCCCATGTACTCTCTTTCCAACACTTATTCAAAGGAGGAATTGATGCAGTGGGTGACTCGTGTAGAGAAAGTCTTGGGAAATGAAAAGTTTGAATTCACTTGTGAGTTAAAATATGACGGGGCTTCTATTAGTTTGACCTATGAAAGAGGTGAGTTTTTGAGAGGAGTGACTCGTGGAGATGGGAGTCAGGGAGATGATGTTTCAATGAATTTGAGAACAATCCCAACGATTCCACTTGAATTGAAGGGAGATTATCCATCTTTTTTCGAAATCCGCGGGGAGATTGTTTTGCCTTTTGAGGGTTTTAAAGCCATGAATGAGCAACGTATAAAAATGGGAGAAGAACCATTTATGAATCCGCGAAATACGGCTTCGGGTTCCCTCAAGATTCAAGATAGCGGTCTTGTGGCGAAGAGACCTTTGGAGTGTTTTTTATATGCCTTGGCTGGGGAGGAATTGGGCGTCAGTTCACAAATGGCAGGTTTGGAAAAGGCAAGATCATGGGGTTTTAAGGTTCCCGATACGGCAATTCTAGCTTCTTCGATCGAAGATGTTTTTGAATATTTAGATTATTGGGGCAAGAACAGGTTTGATTTACCTTATGAAATTGATGGTGTGGTGATTAAAATTAATAGCTTTGATCAACAAAAAGCGTTGGGATATACTGCCAAATCCCCGCGTTGGGCTATTGCTTACAAGTTTCAAGCTGAACAAGCTATTACTGAATTAGAATCTGTGAGTTATCAGGTAGGTAGAACAGGAGCCATAACCCCTGTGGCCAATCTATGCCCTGTACTTTTGTCAGGAACCACCGTTAAACGTGCTTCCCTTCACAATGCCGATCAAATTGAAAAGTTGGCTCTTAGAATAGGAGATGCTGTTTATGTAGAAAAAGGGGGAGAGATCATCCCTAAGATTGTAGGAGTAGCCTCCGAAAGTCGCCCTCCCAGGTCTACTGAAATACAATTCATTACCCATTGTCCAGAATGCCAAACGGAATTGATCAAGGAGGAGGGAGAAGTACAGCATTATTGTAAAAATCAATATGGTTGTCCCACTCAAATCATAGGTAAAATTCAACATTTTATCTCCCGAAAAGCGCTAGATATTGATGGTTTGGGAAGTGAAACAATTGTATTGCTCTATCAAAATAATCTAATTTCTAATGTAGCTGATTTGTATTCGTTGGACAGAAATGATCTACTTCCATTGGAACGTATGGCAGAGAAATCAGTTGATAATTTACTCAAAGGTTTAGAGGCTTCTAAAAATAAACCTTTCTCAAAAGTTTTGTTTGGATTGGGAATCCGATATGTTGGTGAAACGGTAGCTAAAAAGTTGGTCAAGTTTTTTATGTCAATCGACAGCCTGATGGCCGCCGAGAGAGAACAATTGATTGAAGTGGATGAAATTGGAGATAGAATAGCCGATAGTTTAATTGATTATTTTAGAAATTCAAAAAATGTTTCTCTGATCAATCGATTAAAACAAGAGGGACTTCAATTGGTATCCCAAGAAAAAATAGGAACGTCTACTATTTTGGCCGATCATAAATTTGTTATTTCGGGTGTGTTTACGAGAATATCTCGAGAGGAATTGAAGGAGAAAATCGAATCTTTGGGAGGAATAGTGATAAGTTCTATTTCTGCAAAAACAAGCTTTCTTGTTGCGGGTGAAGGCATGGGGCCTAGTAAAAAAAGTAAAGCGGAAAAATTGGGTATTTCGATTATTGACGAGTCAACTTTCTTTAAAATGATTGATTCCTGATTTTTATGTTTTGTTTGATTTATAACATTTTATAGTATAAATTGATATTAAGGAGATTTTTGATTTTCAATATTACTTAATTTTTAATTTTGAATTATGTTAAAATGGTTCAAACGCGTTCTTTTGTATCGTGTTTACAAAAACACTGTTGGAGGTGTCACTGTAATTGACAAACATAATGACACAAGGGTATTAAAAAGTATATCTGTTATTTTGGACTATCGACTGGGAATTGATAAAGGCCAATTTAATAAAATAGGAGAAGTTTTCAACCTAAAAAAAAATAATGTCAGGGTGTTGACTTATCATACTATTCCTTATGAGAATTTTAGTGCTAATAATTGTTATACGGATAAAGACATTTCCAACTGGGGTGCGTTGAATGGAGTACTCTCTGATTTTTGTAATACTAAATCGGATGTTTTGATTAATTTTTATGAAAAAGACGATATTAATTTAAAGTACATCAGTGCAAAAACCAATCGTAATTTAAGTATTGGTTTCAAGAGTGTAGATCATTCATTAAACGATCTTATTATTGAAGTTGATGCTCAGAATGTTGAGATTTTTGTAAGTGAGTGTATTAAATATTTAAAAATATTTTTTGCGACCAAAAAATGAAAGAAATTCAAGGACATGGTGTAGCAATGATTACTCCTTTTAAGGAAAATGGATCGATCGATTACGATGCTATTCCATCGATTGTAAATCATTTGATTGCGGGTGGAGTCAATTATCTTGTGGTTTTGGGAACCACGGCCGAGACTGCTACACTCTCAATAGAAGAAAAAACAAGCTTAGTAGAAAGTATCATTACTGCCAATTCTGGAAGGTTGCCCTTGGTAATCGGTTTGGGTGGTAACCATACAGCAGCACTTCTAGAGATGTTTGATTGGTTTGACTTATCGGCTTTTACTGCGGTACTTTCAGTAGCTCCTTATTACAATAAACCAAATCAAGAGGGGTTGTATCAGCATTTTAAGACCATAGCAAATCATAGCCCGCTTCCTGTAATTCTATACAACGTTCCTTCTAGAACAGGAGTGAATATAGCTCCAGAGACCGTTTTAAGATTGGCCACAGACTTTAAAAATATAGTAGGTCTAAAGGAGGCCTCTGGGGATTTTCAGCAGGCACAAACTCTAATTAAAACTTGTCCTTCCAACTTTCACATTCTTTCGGGTGATGATGAAATATCCCTACCCATGATTTTGGCAGGAGCCAAGGGGGTTATTTCGGTTATAGGAAATGCGATCCCCGAGATATATACTAAATTAATAGAAAAAGGGATTAATAGGGAGGTTGTGTCAGCCTATGACCACCAATATCAGATTTTGGACTTGATACGAATGATCTACAATGAAGGAAATCCTACTGGAATTAAGGTCTTGATGGAAGCTTTGGGCCTCTGCCAAAACCATTTAAGACTCCCACTGGTTAATGCTTCAGATGAGTTGAAACTTATGCTGAAGGAGGAATTAGCCCGCGTTATCCCCATGTACAGTACTCCATAATAATTGTATTTCAGTGCTTTATCATTTTAATTAATTGACCTTTACTCTAAATAATTTATTAATTTCGCGCCATGTCAGATAATTTTAAGTACTCTTTTTTTGCACTCACAATGATCCTGCTCATTTCGTCTTGTAATGAGTATCAAAAAGTACTTAACAATGAAGATATGAATGTTAAGTATAAAGCTGCAGAAGAATATTACAATAATGGGGAATATAGAAGAGCCAATAGGATTCTAGAACAATTGGTTCCTGCATACAGAGGAAAACCTCAGGCCGAACGATTGGTGTATTTCTTTGCGGATTCTTATTTTCAAACCAAAAACTATTATTTGGCTTCCTACCAATTTGAGAGTTTTATAAAATCGTTTCCCAAATCTCAAAAACTCGAAGAAGCTACTTTTTTTGCAGCCAAATCCCATTATATGATGTCTCCTACCTTCAGTTTAGATCAAGAAGAGACTAATACCGCTATTGAAAAACTTCAGATTTTCATGAATAATTATCCCAAATCTAAGTTTACAGACGAATGCAATCAGTTGATTAGCGAATTGCAGAATAAAATTGAAAAGAAAGAATTTGAGATTGCGAAGCAGTACTACAACATATATGACTACCGTGCTGCCATAAAATCTTTAGATAATTTTGTTGGGGAGTTTGTCGGTTCAAAATTCAGGGAAGAGGCTTTGTATTATAAGTTTCTATCTTCATACGAAATTGCGATAAACAGCGTCGAATCAAAAAAATTAAAAAGACTGAGTGATCTCAAAAAATTACATAACAATATCGTTCGGTATTATCCCGAAACTTTGTTTGAAGAAGACCTTACCAAAAAAATGGAGGTCATAGAAAAAGAAATTAATACCTTTACAAATTAATTAACAATTGTCATGACTAAATACAGAAGTTCTAATGCTCCCGCTTCAACCTCTACTTATAATAGAGAAAGCATAGAGTCTCCTACCGAAAACATATATGAGGCTTTGTCCATTATCTCTAAAAGGTCAAATCAGATCAATTTAGACATCCGAAAGGAGTTGCATGAAAAATTGGATGAATTTGCTACTCATAACGATAGTTTGGAAGAGATTTTTGAAAATAAAGAACAGATCGAAGTTTCCAAATTTTATGAGCGTTTACCTAAACCGCATGCCATTGCTGTTGAGGAGTGGTTGAATGAAAAAATTTACCACAGAAATACAGAAGATCCTAACGCATAAATCATGAGCGTTTTAAGCGGAAAAAAAATCCTCCTGGGTATCTCCGGTGGTATAGCCGCTTATAAAACCCCTCTAATTGTAAGATTATTTAAATCATTAGGTTCTGAGGTCAAAGTTGTCATGACTCCCTCTGCCATTGATTTTGTTACTCCCCTTACCCTTTCAACACTCTCAAACCATCCTGTCTATTCGACTTTTACAACCGAATCACAAGACAATCCGGTATGGAACGATCATGTGGCCTTGGGAAAATGGGCCGATCTGTTTCTAATAGCACCAGCGACTTCCAATACGCTTTCTGCTATGGTTCATGCCAAGTGTAATAATCTGCTCGTTGCTACTTATTTGTCAAGTACTTGCCCCGTTTATATCGCTCCTGCAATGGATTTAGATATGTATGCACATCCCGCAAATCAAGAAAATATCAAGCAATTGAATGGCCTAGGGAAAAAAGTTTTACCCGTGGGGGAGGGATTTTTAGCAAGTGGATTACATGGAAAGGGTAGAATGTTGGAACCAGAGGAAATCATTCGTTTTATTAGTGAAGATTTAAAAGCGGGACTTCCACTTAATGGAAAAAAAGTTTTGATCACAGCAGGTCCTACTTACGAACCTATCGACCCTGTTCGTTTCATAGGGAACCATTCAAGTGGAAAAATGGGTTTTGCTCTTGCAGAAGAAGCCTGTCGATTGGGAGCTCATGTTGTTCTTGTTTCGGGTCCTACTGTACTTGAGGCTTCATCAGCAATTGAACGCCATAATGCCATTAGTTCAGAAGAAATGTATGCTCTTGCCATGCATCATTTCTCTGCGACTGATATCGCTATTGCGGCCGCTGCAGTGGCAGATTTTAAACCCCGAAAAGTAGGATCTCAAAAAATAAAAAAAGAAAATGCTCTCAAGGCAATTGAACTGGAACCTACTCAAGACATATTGGCCCAGATGGGTAGGCTAAAACAAAATCAATATTTGGTTGGTTTTGCCCTTGAAACGGAAGATGAGAAAAACAATGCCATCAAAAAACTTAAATCTAAAAATCTCGATGCTATTGTGTTAAATTCGCTCAAAGACAAGGGTGCTGGTTTTTCATTAGATTCTAATAAAGTTACCTTTATAGATAAAATTGAAAAGGCAATATCCTTCGAATTAAAATCAAAGTCATTGGTGGCTAAAGATATTTTTTCTCAAATTTTAAGTCGTTATGCATAAGGTATTTTTAACATTTTTTTTATTTACAACCTTGGTTAGAGTTGAAGCACAAGAGCTTAATGCCCAATTTGTTGTTAATGCTGATCTGGTAAACCAGACCAACCAACAAATTTTTGAAACGTTAGAGCGATCCTTAAATGAATTCATTAATACTCAGTCGTGGACAGATCAAGACTTTTTCCCGCAAGAAAAAGTCACTTGTAGTTTTGTCCTTAATTTATCCAAATACAGCGCTTCTAAATTTGAAGGAACTTTGCAGATACAATCGCTAAGAACCATTTTTGATTCTAATTACGACAGTCCAGTATTGAATTTTTTGGATAAGGACATTAGCTTCACCTATCAAGAGTTTCAGCCCTTATTTTACAGTCCAGCTTCTTTCGAATCCAATTTGGTTTCTTTGATCAGTTTTTATGCATACGTAATATTGGGGATTAATGCGGATAGTTTAAAGTTAAAAGGGGGGGATCCTTTTTTTGAACAAGCCCAAAGAATTGTCAATTTATCCCAGCAAAGTGGTGTGATTGGTTGGAAACAAAATGATGGTAATAAAAATCGTTTCTGGTTAATTGATACCATGAGATCCAACACCTTTAGGGAATACAGAGAAACATTATACTCCTATCATCGAAAGGGTTTGGATTTGATGACCGAGACCCCAGAAGAGGCAAAAAATGGAATCATTACATCTATACTATCTTTGGAAAATTTATTTAACCGTCGCCCGAATGCCATGTTGTTACAGATGTTCTTTGACGCCAAAGCCTCAGAAATTGTAAACCTTTTTTCTGATGGACCTGAGGTAGATTTTGATCGTACTGCAGAGGTGCTAAAGAAAATAGCACCTTTTTATCTCCCCCAATGGAAACAAATTAAATAGTTTCATTTTTTGAAATTATTTTTTTTCTCAACTATCTTTGAGAATTAATCCTTTTAATAAAAAAAATTGATCACTAGCCTGAAGATCTCGAATTACGCTCTCATAGAGCATTTGGACATTTCTTTTGATGAGGGAATGACCTGTATTACGGGAGAAACGGGTGCGGGAAAATCCATTCTTATGGGGGGGCTTGCTTTAGTTTTGGGTAAAAGAGCTGACTTGAGTGTATTGAAAGATAGCGAAAAAAAATGTGTCATTGAGGCCAGTTTTCTGATTGATCAATACAATCTTGAAAGTTTTTTTGAAGAACTGGGACTTGACTATGAACCTGAAACGTTATTGAGAAGAGAAATTATCCCAAGCGGAAAGTCCAGAGCATTCATCAACGACACTCCCGTTACCTTGGATGTCGTTAGCCGTTTGAGTGGGGTGTTAATCGATATTCATTCTCAGTTGGAGAATCAGTCCCTGTTTAAAAATGAATATCAATTTCTAGTATTGGATGCCTTGGCTGGAAATCAAGAGATTCTAAAAGAATATAGAAACAAACTCTCTGAATACCATGTATCTCAAAAAGAATTTATTCGTTTAAAAGCCCTGAATGAAGAGTCGGCCAAAATTCAAGATTACAATCAGTTTTTATACGATGAACTCGCCGATGAATCATTGACCCCAGATATGTTGACTCCATTGGAAGAACATATTGACCAATTGTCTAATGTTGAGACATTACAACAACACCTTTCTCAAAGTATTCAACTGCTCGAAGAGGAGCAAATGGGAATGCTAACACAGTTTAGTACGCTAAAAAACTTACTTAACGATGCAGCAAATAAATCCAATAATTTTAGTGTTTTCCATGAAAGGATCGAAAGTTTATCGATTGAATTGAAAGATGTATTGGAGGATTTGATCTCTAAACAGGAGTCATTGGAGAGTAATCCCGCCCTTTTGGAAAAACTTACTGCCCAATGGGATAAAATTCAAGGATTATTTCAAAAACATCAGGTAGATAAGGTTGAAGATTTGATTCAAGTCAGAGAGACATTAGGGTTAAAGCTTGAGGAAACAGAAGACCTTGGTCATCGAATAATAGAGTTAAAAGAGCAGTTGGGGCTTTTGGAGCAAACCTTAGAAGATTTAACGCAACAACTTCATCATAATCGTGAGGAAACTTCTCCCCAACTCTGTGAACAAATGCAACAGATCATCTCCAAAATGGGAATGGAAAATGCTATGTTTAAAGTAAATTTGATCCCTACGGAACACTTTTATGTCAATGGAAAGGAGCAAATTGACTTTTTATTTTCTGCCAATTTAGGCTCTGATTTCCGACCTATAAATAAGGTTGCTTCGGGGGGGGAGATGTCAAGGATCATGGTTTCGATTAAGTCCATTCTATCTCAATTCAAGCAACTGCCTAGTATTGTATTTGATGAAATTGATACAGGTGTTTCTGGAACGGTGTCTAGTGAAATTGGAAATATTATGTCCAATATGTCAAAAAATATGCAGGTATTTACCATTACGCATTTACCACAAGTGGCCGCTAAGGGAAAGCAACATTTTAAGGTTTATAAAGAGGTAAGGGGAAATACCACGATTACCAAACTCAAAGAATTAAATCAAGACGAAAGGATAAATGAGTTGGCCCAGATGCTTTCGGGAGAGGAATTGACACGAACAGCCCTTGATCATGCAAGACAATTACTGAATTAGCTGTATCTTTAAATTCGAATTAAAAACTAAAAAATCATGCTCCATAAAATACTTGAAGGGAAAAAAGGAATCATTTTTGGTGCTTTGGATGATCAATCCATAGCATGGAAAACCGCGGAAGCCGTTAAGGAGGCTGGAGGTGAATTTGTATTAACCAACGCTCCTGTCGCTATGAGAATGGGAGCTATTAATGATCTGGCTGAAAAGACAGGAAGTATTGTTATTCCTGCCGATGCTACTCAAATGGAGGATTTAGATCAACTTGTAGATCAAGCTGTTTCTCACTTGGGTGGTAAATTGGATTTTGTACTTCATTCTATTGGAATGTCAGTGAACGTTAGAAAAGGAAGGCACTATACCGACTTAAATCACGACTGGATGACCAAAGGTTGGGATGTTTCTGCAGTGTCTTTTCATAAATTGTTGCAAACGCTCTATAGTAAAGACGCCATGAATCCTTGGGGAAGTGTAATAGCCCTATCCTACATTGCTGCTCAAAGAACATTTCCAAACTATAACGACATGGCAGATAACAAAGCTTATTTGGAATCCATAGCGCGAAGCTTTGGCTATTTCTTCGGCAAAGACAAAAAGGTAAGGGTCAATACCGTATCTCAGTCTCCCACACTGACTACCGCAGGAAAAGGGGTAAAGGGATTGGATGGATTTTTGCATTATGCTGAACAAACGGCACCCTTGGGTAATGCTACAGCAGAAGACTGCGCTAATTATACGGTAATGATGTTTTCTGATTACACTAAAAAAGTTACCCTCCAGAATCTTTTTCACGACGGAGGTTTTTCCAATGTTGGGGTAAGTCAAGAAATTATCGATGCTTTGGAAAAAGGCTAAAAAGTTTTTTGTTAGGATCATGAATGATAAACAATGCAGTGGAATTTTGAAAAATTTAGATTAAGATTTCCAGAAAAAAAGAGAATACGTTTCTTTTCTTTATTTGTTTCCTTGTCCATCTTGTTTTGGATCATTACAAAACTTTCCAATCCTTATAGTTCCTCGGTCACGTTCGAATTAGATTTTGTAAACGTTCCAGATTTAATAGTTTTAGATCAAAATCAAGAGATCACTATAAAAGCTGATATCACTGCTAGTGGTTTTCAACTTTTGATGTATCACTATTTTATAAAACAGCTTGATGTTTCATTGGTAGATGCAGATTTTACTGAAAACTTGGCTACAGTTGAGATGATAGATCAGAAATTTTATCTTCAGCAACAATTATTTCAGAGTGCTATCCTAAATTCAATTTCACCAAAACAAATGATTTTTCCCTATGGTAAGCTGAAGCGTAAAAAAATTCCTGTTTTCCCGCCTGATGGACTGCGTTATAAACCTGGTTATGATCGATCTGGAGATTGGAAAATAAATCCAGATAGTGTTTGGGTTTACGGCCCTGATCAAAAGATAGACACTCTCATTGGAGCGTTCATTGAACCTTTTTCAAAAGAGGATATAGATATTGATATTAACGAAAAAGCCAGGTTACTGTCATTGGATCAAATCAAATTTGAAACCAGTGATGTTTTGATCCAAGCCAAAGTCAATCGATTTACAGAAAAATCCCAAGATGCCATTATTCATATTAAAAATTTACCTGACTCATTGGCTATAAAGTTATTTCCCCAAACCCTACAGCTTACTTTTTCGGTTCTAGTGGATAAAGCCGAGGGAATCAAACCCAGTGATTTTAATTTTTATTGTGATTTTCGTAAGATTCAATTGACTGAACAAAACACTTTAGATATTTTTTTGGAAAACGAACCAGAGGGGGTTAGAAACATCAGGTGGCAACCCAAAAAGGTTGATTATTTGATTCGAAAATGAAAATTATTGGATTAACGGGTGGAATTGGTAGCGGTAAATCGTCTGTATTGGAGGTTTTTTCCGCTAAGGGTATTGCCTGTTATCAGTCCGACCACCAGGCTAAAAAATTGATGCAAGAGGATGAAAGGCTTGTGGAGCAAATTAAAGCTTTGTTTGGAGATGATATTTATAAGGAAAATCAACTGGATCGTGCTCAATTGGCTGATTTGGTTTTTTCAGATAAAGTTAAATTAGAAAGTTTAAATGCTATAGTTCACCCTGCGGTACAAAAAGATTTTAAGGTTTTCATTGCCGAGCAAGATGCCCCCTACGTTTTGAAGGAGGCTGCTATTTTATTCGAGACGGGAGGGGCAGAGGTTTGCGATGCTGTTATATTGGTTAATGCTCCTGAGTTATTACGCATAGAACGAGTAATGAAAAGAGAAAATATTGATCCGAAAAGTATCAGAGCCAGAATGAACCATCAATGGAGTGATAACCAAAAAATCCCTTTGGCTGATTTTATCATCGACAATATCGAATGGGATAAAACGTTGGAAAGTATAGAGGATATTCATAAAAAATTGTTGGAATTTTAATAATTATGTTTATTAACAATACCTTGTGTATGATGCTTCGCTATTTTAATGAAATTTGTAAGAGAAAAAACTTGATAATTTGAAGAAGAATTTTTTTATTTTGTTGGTCAGTTTGATGATTATATCATTGGTGGCTGTGATTGTTGTTCAGGCCTATTGGATTACATCAGCATGGGAAAATAAGGAAGAGGAATTCTCTTTGGCTGTGAGTCAATCTCTCAAATCGGTTTCGGTAAAAGTTCAGGACTTAGAGATCTCGGATTATATTGCGGCCTACCAGAAACTCATTGATTCCATTGGTACCCCTGACGAATCAAATTTTACTGATATTTTTTTGTTTGTTGACAATGAAGAGAATATATCTTCTAATTTGACTTCCTTCTATGCCTTTGGAATACTTGAGGAAGATTTCAATATCAATCTTTCTGATATTAATCCTGATTTGGGAAATGACAAAGTAAAGGATTATAAGAAAGTTAATACAACCACTATTCTGAGTAAGGATAAGATTTTCAATCGAGAAAATAGAGTGGCCACTTCGATTACCAAATTGAAGTCGGTTGAAAGAATGAGTGTTTTCGATCGGGAAATGTTCCGTTCCGCTTATCTTGATTATTCATCAACGATACCAGTTCATAAACGTATTCGTTCTGAAGAATTGAGGATGCTATTGGATCAAGAGTTTAAAGCAAGAAATATTTTGACCTTTTATGAGTTTGGGATTTACAACAACGGTTTG